>CAZGVV010000007.1:0-2459 GCA_964529155.1 uncultured Rickettsiales bacterium | reverse complement strand
GTGTCACGCAAATCGGAAAGAGATTCATGCAAGGGTACGCCAGCGCGATCCAGTTGCTCCAGATGCATGCACATCATGATTAAATCTTTAAGATTGACCGATTTTTTTATGCCGAGTTTGCGGTCTTTTACCGAGCGGGCGCTGACCAGATCAAAACCGGTTTGTTGCAGGCGTACTTCCAAATCCAATTCATGCTCAGCCGAAAGCGTGCCGCGTACGGTGCGACCCATACTGTTGATTGCACTGTATTTATACGTTTGCATAAAACCGGTTACAGCCTATCCGTCACATCCACCGTGCCGACCAGTTCCGACAAGGCGATGTCACCGGAGAGTACTTTGCCGATCCCGTCTTGCGCCATGGTCACAAAACCCTGGCTCAGCACGTGGTCAAGCATGGCGCGTTTAGTGGCGCCGGTAGCGATTAATTCGTCAAGCTGCGGATCCATGCGAAGCACTTCTACTAATGCTGTACGCCCTTTAAATCCACGCCGCGCGCATTCGGCGCAACCACCGGGGGTGCTTTCGTAAATCGTAGGAGGGTTGGAGGCGTCTTTACCAAGAATGCGGCATTCATCCTGTGTGGCAACGTGTGGTGTGCGGCAACTGGGGCATAGTTTGCGGGTAAGACGTTGCGCCACCACGCCGATTAACGAACCGGCAAGCAGATACGGCGGCACGCCAATATCGATCAAACGCGGAATCGCGCCGAGCGCATCGTTGGTGTGCAGTGTCGTGTACACCTGGTGTCCGGTAAGGGCGGCTCGCATCGCCATTTGTGCGGTATCTTTATCACGCACCTCACCGATGAAGATAATGTCAGGGTCCTGACGCATCATCGATTTCACGCCGCTTACGAAATCCATGGATCCTTCGCGCACGTTACTCTGGCGGATCAAGGGCAGCATGTATTCCACCGGGTCTTCCAGTGTCATGATGTTCACGCCGATATCGTTGATATACCCCAGCACCGAATACAATGTGGTCGTTTTACCTGAACCCGTTGGACCAGTGACGATAATAATACCTTCAGGGCGCTTGATAAGCTTTTTAAGTGTCAGTACGTTATGCTCGCTGTAGCCGATCTGATCCAGTGGCCGCAGCGATTTCATTTTATCCAGCAAACGTAATACCACGTTTTCACCATGAATCGTCGGTTGCGTTGCCACACGGAAATCCACATCGCGGCCCTGCACGGTCAGCGAAATACGTCCGTCCTGCGGCTGTCGGGTTTCGGCAATATTCATGCCTGACATGATTTTCATACGCACCAGAATTGCCGGCCAGTAATCGCGGTGGAGGCTGCGAATCTGGGTCATTTCTCCATCAATACGATAGCGCAAACGCAAGAACGCGCCTTCGGGTTCAAAGTGAATATCCGATGCGCCTTGTTTTACCGAATCGAGCAGCACGGCGTTTACCAAGCGGACCATCGGGTTAACATACCCCTGATCCCGACCATCCAGCTTGCTGGCGTCATGGGAGCCGTTTTCAATTTCGCGTAAAATTCCGTCGATCTGTACTTCGTAAGCAAAATATTGGTCGATCAACTCAGCGATTTCACTCTCCGTGGCATAGACCGGCACAATGCGCGCCGTGCGCGGGAAATGCCTGCGTACCTGGTCGATGGCCAGCACGTTATACACGTCAGCCATAGCCAACTGCACGGTATCTTCCTCAAAGGATACGGGAATAACTTTATGGCGCGTGGCCACGTCTTTGGGAATCTTGCGCACCACATCGACATCCAGCATGGTGGATTTAGGATCGAATTTTTGTGTGCCGCTGGTTTCTGCCAGCACTTCGCCAAGGGCCGATTCGGTAATGAAACCCATCTCTACGAGAATTTGGCCGATGAGCTTTTTTTCTTTGCTGTTTTTTTGTTCGGTCAGGGCAACGACCAATTGATCCTGCGAAATCAACCCGAGCGCGATGAGTTTTTCCCCAATGCGTATACGAGGTGTGGCTGAATGCGTATTCTCATTGGAACTATCAACCAGGGGTTGTTCAGGCGTGCCGGATAAGCTAGCGGCTGGAACGCCGTTTGGGTCGATAGCATTAGCAATGGCGGGTGCTTTGTTCATAAGGGATGCGCCTATTTTAGCGCAGTATCCCTTACTTTTGCGTTAAACGTTAAAGACTCTGTGCCGTTTTTGCGGACTGAAACGTCATTCAGGTAATTTTTTGTTTATTTTCAATGAATTAATGCAAGAATGTATCCATTCGGCCGTTAATTTTTCCTGTAATGCATTTTGTCCCAAACGGGCTGCCAAATGCCCAAATGAGACGTTATCCAGCATTTGATCCTGATTAAAGCAGGAAAATACATAGGTTTCTGAGCCAGTTATGGGGTCTTTGTGTAACTGCAGGCATTGAGCGCAAATTTCTTTCATCATGCATTGCATAGGCGAGTTAATGCTGCCTATGGTTGTGCACTCAGCCGGAAGATACGATTTCAAC
>CAZGVV010000006.1:35302-45804 GCA_964529155.1 uncultured Rickettsiales bacterium | reverse complement strand
GAGCATCAGACTACGAATCTGAGGGTCGGGCGTTCGAATCGCTCCGGGTGCGCCATTTTCCGATGATAGTATTTCTATGGGGTTACATGGGGGTTAGAGTGTATCCTAAAGCAATAGCATTTCAAATTTAAAAAAAATTAATATAAGTTATACTATCATCCAGTATAATAAGTGCTAATTTAGGTGCTTATGCTGGATATCATCAACAATATTGCCAATACGTTTGTTCAAAAATTGAAAGCCTTCAAAGAAGGAGGCTATCGGTTTAGCGAAAAATATGCGTTACGCACTAACACACCAACGCAGACAGAAGCATTTGGCGGTTAGCATTATACTGATCGAGCTGCCCTTGGTAGTTTCGTGCTTCTCTCACAGGATCTAACTGATGGCGGGAGTAAAGGGCAGTAGCAGCAGGAGACTTATGATTAAGCTGCCTTCCGATGATCACGGTAGACGCGCCTGTTCCAGCCATCCAGCTTCCAAACGTCCGCCGCAAATCATGGATGCGCAGGTCGCGTACCCTAGCTATCTTGTTTTAGGATTATTATTCGGGCTTATACAAATCGCATCAATAATGCCTTTGCCTGTGTCGTGCTTGGGAGGATTCTGCAATGAATTTTCCTGCACATCGCTTCCCCCCGAAGGGAGATGGCGTCTCTTAATTCTCGAGGCTAATCCGAGATGTAAAGATGCAGGTTCTTGTGATTGAATTTTACTTTCTGGAGGCAAAGGAATGCCATTCAATAAAAAAGCGGCCACATCATTTGAGCCAGGTACTTTTGGTTTTTTCATAATCCGCTCGCAAGTATAACCATTTAGTGTTTCTAAGTAATATAGTAAAATTACTATATTACAAAAATATAATATTTAGCAAGATTATATCTGCGGGGTCTTCACGAATTGCAGAAATAGAATAAATATAGGGCTGCAGCAGAACATGCAGTACTGTGTTACGGAACAGCATTCGGAAGAATCGATTAAGTAGGGTCATTCAGGATAATGCATCAAGCGCCACGCTGATTTCATTATCGAGCGCAAAGTGATTTCCGATAGCATCGTTTATGCAGATTGCTGGCGCGCATACAACGCGCGCTGGATAGGCGAAGCGCTACATACGTAAATTTAGCAGTATCCCGCGACAGAATTTCGGACTATTTTTTGAAGGAATGCGAGTGGCATTTTAAGACCTAAACCCCGCAAAGGCAATTAAAACAATGGGATGGGAATACATGCCCTGGCAATCTGGCACAGCCCCTTCGCCATTATTCACAGCTCGGATCTTCGGCTGCATTACAAAGCGTATAATCTTCTGCTGGGGTAACAATAGTAGTGTTCACCACTATACCTGCATGCGATGAGGATGGTATAATCCCGTATAATGCGGTTGCAATACATACAAATAACTTCATAAAAATATACCCTCACTCATTTAATCGGTAGATATTATCATCTAAAAAGATTAATTTGTAAACGAAATTCCCACAATGCCAAAGCATTATTTCTTAATATACCTAGCCCGCCACAGGCATTATCATCAATCATCCGTTTGATCTTTATGCAGTATTTTCCTGGCCATGTATTTTTTGAGGCTGACCATAGCTTTGAGCAACATAAAAAAAGACCATGCGCGAAGTGCATGGTCTTTTTTGATTACGTCACATCAAATTAGCGCCAGAATGGCTTGCCTAAATTAACATCACGCTCGTTGGTTAATGCACCTGCGCCTGCCCCCAGAGCACCACCAATTAATGCACCTGTTACAGGGCTTCCCCCCACCACGGCGCCGGTAATGGCACCTGCACCTGCGCCGATACCACCGCCGCTCAGTGCACGATCAGTGGTGGTATTACCGCATGCGCTAAGCAATGAAGCACAAGCCAGCGAAATAACAATGGTATTGATTTTCATAAAAATGCCTTTCTTAATAAAGTGAATTACAAATAAACTCATAATTCTTAAATCAACCTATGCAAATGCGGTTCAAATTTCAGTACGTTAATATGTGCCTGCTATAAAAAGACTATAAATTACGCTGCCGCGGGCACAGGCGATGCCATCACCTCCATTCGATATCCAATACCAGGCTCCGTAATGATGAGTTGAGGGCTGGTGGGATCTTTTTCGATCTTCTCACGCACCTGCCCAACATATACGCGCAAATATTGCGTATCCTCCCCATTAGCAGGCCCCCACACCTCTTTTAAAATATGCTTATGCAACAACATCTTGCCGCGGTTGACCATAAAGTAGCGTAAGAGTTCATATTCTTTTGGGGTAAATGGAATTTTTTCTTCATTTACAAATACTTCATGGCGAATCAAATCCATCCGCAACGGGCCGTTCACCAATTCCGGCTCGCCTGCTTCACGCACGGCCGATTTTCGTAAATTCGCCTGAATGCGCGCTAGCAATACGTCCGGGTTAAACGGCTTCACTACATAATCATCGGCCCCCATGTTCAGCGCTGCTGTTACTTCATCGTCACCAGAACGTACAGACAGAATGATAATCGGCACTTGCGACCACTGTCGAATGGCAGTTACCACTTCTTTTCCGTCCATATCCGGCAAGCCCAAATCCAACAGGATCAAATCCGGCTTGATAGAGGCGGTCATGCGGATCGCTTGTTTCGCGTTATCGCTCTCTTCAATTTTAAAATCCGCTGCATCCAGAAAAATGCCTAGCATCTTACGAATCTGGGCTTCATCATCAATTACTAACAGGGTATTTTTTTTCTTAATCATAGAGATGTTCCACTTATAAAATTGACACACTCACCATTCATTCTTTGAATAAGATGGCCTGTTACTGCGTAAAAATGATATTGGGGGGAACAGCGGCCTTATAAATAGGCCGTAAACTATGTTATATTCTAATCTGTTGTGCCACAGGCGGGACTGACCGCTGGAGAGCGGCCACAAAACCACGGTGTTCTGTTTTCTGCACATCCAACGATGAACGGATGGTTTCTACCATGGCTTCTGCCGGATGGTGCGTGCGGGCGTTTGTCTGGGCGTAGTGTTTGCCTTCATGGATTAAACGGCCAATCAGCTGTGTTCCAAGCGTGCTTGCGCCAAATTCCGGATGGAATTGCACCCCAACGATAAATTGGCTGCCAAAACGGTCCCCCGGCGCAGCTTCAATGCCCTCTGCAATACCATCATCCGCCACGGCGTTTACACGCAATCCCTTAGCAACTAATTTCAGCGCCTGATGGTGAAAACTATTTTCCGGAAGGTTACGGCCTTGCATGTTGCCATCGATAGCCGCCAACAGGGTATTGGGCTGAATAGTAATTTGCTGCACCGGTACAAAGCCTGGCAAATTGCTGGCTGCCTGGTTATGGCCGTCAGTTCCACCTATTTCTGGAATATCGGCAATATGCTGATGCAAACTTCCGCCGCAGGCAACATTGATACGCTGCATACCACCGCAAATGCCCATTAATGGCATTTTTGTGGCGATGGATTGATGAATGAGTTCTTCTTCAAATGCAGCACGGGCATAGTCTTGCTCAATTTTGGTTTGCGGCTGCGCTGCTTCGCGGTATTTCGCCGGGTCTATATCTTCGTTATTACCCATGAGCAACACGGCATCCACGCTTGCGATGGTTTCTGCCACACCCTGCACTACACCACCACGAATACGCTCTGCATGGTTGCCAATAAAAAGCGGGGTAGCCCCCAGTGCGCGCACCATTCCCATGATTGCCGCAACGGATTTGGAATCACCACTAGAACCACTAATACCGATCACTGGCGCTGAAGCAGCAACACGCGGAGCTGCCGCCATACGGACATCCGACACTTCCATCCACCCGCGATTTGGCGCGGTATGCAGCTTTGTCACCCAATTCATGCGGGAATATCCCCAAAATGCCTATCTATGAATAGCCTAGCATGGGCAATGAAGTAAGGATAATGACGATTTTATGACAATTCAATAACGTCAAAAGCACGTTACCGTATGGCGGCTATTTCAGCTTGTAGGCATTCTCGATGTAGTCGGTCCAGAACCGCTCCAGGCGATTAAGCGACTGATTAAGCTGAGATAACACCCCAATGCTCGGGTCGCTTTTTAAGCCTTCCAAATGACGCTGATACAGCGCATCAATTTTCTGGCAAAGCGATGTGCCCTTTGGCGATAGGCTAATATGGGTAGAGCGCTTATCGTGCGGCGACGGAACTTGCACTAAATAGCCGTTTTCCACGAGCTTTTTCACATTATAGGAAACGTTTGAACCCAGGTAATAACCACGGTTTGTCAACTCCGTCACGGTGATTTGCTCGCCGCTGATATTATAGAGAATCATGGTTTGGACGTTGTTGATGTCCTCCACCTTGTGGCGCTCTAATTCCGTTTTGATGACATCCAAAAACCGGCGGTGTAGCCGCTCGATCAGAAGAATGAATTCAATATATGTCTCTTTTAGTTCCACAGTCGCCTCCATGATGCATTCCCATTACCCTACAGGATTGAAGTTAATAGGAAGTTTACAACACGGCTGGCTCAACTAGCTGAAGTTTCTTCTATTATATACAGTGGGCGCTGCTTGGTTTCGCGGTAGGAACGCCCTACATATTCACCCAAAATACCAATAGAGATCAATTGAATACCACCCATACACAGCACCACCACCATGATGGACGCATACCCTGGCACGTCAATTCCGTGCCATATGGTTCTAATCATCAAAAAAGCAGCATAACCAAATGAAAATAAAGAAATAATTATTCCCAAATAGGTAGTTATGCGTAATGGAAGTGTTGTAAATGAAAAAATACCATCTTTGGCCAAACGCCACAAATTTCTATAATTTTGTTTGGACTTGCCCACCAGTCGGGAAGGACGATCATAAAATACCTGCGCGGTGGAAAATCCAACCCACGCAAAAAGCCCTTTCATAAACCGGGTGCGCTCAGGCAAATGCTTGATCTGCTCGACCACAGAGGCATCCATCAAACGAAAATCCCCCGTGTTTTCAGGAATAGGAACCGTAGAAATACGACTCATCATGCGATAAAAACCCTGGGCCGTAACCCGCTTTAACCACCCCTCCTCCATGCGTTTCTGACGAGTGGCCAGCACAACTTTAAATCCCTTTTGCCATTGCTCTACCAAAGCCGGGATCAATTCCGGCGGGTCCTGCAGGTCTGCGTCAAAGGGTATCACCGCCTGCGCTTGCGTATGAAACAGCCCGGCGGTAAGCGCCGCTTCTTTACCAAAGTTGCGCGATAGTGATACATAACGCACACGCGGCTCCTGCGCATTGACAGCACGCAGGATTGCTAATGTATTATCCGTGCTGCCATCATTTACGCATAGAATTTCCCATTCCGGTGTAAGTCCTTCCAGTACAGGCACTAAACGCGACCATAGCTGCTCCAGCCCATCGGCTTCATTATACATCGGCACGATAACGCTGATATGTGGGCGATGCATATAGTTATCCTTGAACTAATAAGCCACGTAAATACGTGCCATAATCACTCTTTCCAAAACCATCCGCCAGTTTGCTGAGTTGCTTTGCATCAATAAATCCACGCGTATAGGCAATCTCTTCCAGGCAGGCGATCTTCAGCCCTTGCCTTGCTTCAATCGTTTGCACAAATTGGCTGGCGGAAAGCAATGAGTCGGGAGTTCCTGTATCCAGCCATGCATCCCCACGTCCGAACAGCTCTACATGCAGCTGCCCGCGTTTCATGTATTCACGATTTACATCAGTAATTTCTAATTCTCCGCGCGCTGAAGGCTTGAGTGCTTTGGCAATAGCCACCACTTCAGAATCATAAAAATACAGACCAGTTACGGCATAAGGAGATTTGGGATGTGCAGGTTTTTCTTCCAAAGAAAGCGCACAGTTTTTTTCATCCAGCTCCACCACGCCATAGCGCTCAGGATCACGCACCCGGTAAGCAAAAATACAAGCACCTTGCGTCAAGGCAGCCGCCCGTGTTGCTGCATTACAGATTGCATTGCCATAAAAAATATTATCACCCAGAATTAAGCCACAGGCATCACCATTGATAAATTTTTCGCCAATTAAAAAAGCCTGGGCGATGCCTTCTGGTTTTTGCTGCTGCGCATATTCCAAGTGAATGCCAAGCGCCGAGCCGTCTCCCAGTAATGCCTGCATCATCGGTACATCACGTGGAGTGGAAATAATCAATATCTCACGAATACCCGCCAGCATCAGCACCGAGAGCGGATAGTGCAGCATGGGCTTGTCATAAATCGGAAGCAATTGCTTGCTGATCACCGATGTCATGGGTGCAAGGCGTGTTCCGGAGCCACCGGCAAGGAGAATGGCTTTCATGCAGCAACCTTTGTATAGGATTTCAAATACCACTCCACAGTCGCAGCCAACCCTGCTTCAAAATCATATGCACGTGTGAAACCTAATTCTTTTTCCGCCTTGCTATCATCAATTGCGTAGCGCCGATCATGGCCTAAACGGTCAGTTACGAAGCTGATTTGCTCGGCATAGGATTTCCCATCCGCACGGGGGTGTTTGCTATCAAGCAGAGAGCATAAGCGCTGCACCAATGTAATATTTTCCACTTCCGCACGGCCACCGAAATTATACACTTCACCAGGCTTTCCTTTTATAAGCGCAAGCAATAATCCTGTGCAATGATCTTCCACATGAATCCAGTCGCGGATATTTTTTCCATCTCCATATACGGGTAATTTTTTGCCGCCAATCGCACAGGCAATCATGTGGGGGATAAGCTTTTCATTGTGCTGACGCGGTCCATAATTATTGCTGCAATGGGTGGTGAGGGTTGGCAAGCCATACGTTTCAAACCACGCGCGAGCCAAATGATCTCCCGCCGCCTTTGACGCGGAGTAAGGCGAATTAGGTGCGATAGCCGTTGTTTCACTAAAATACCCCACCGGACCGAGTGAGCCATATACCTCATCGGTCGATACATAGATAAAACGAAAATCCGCACGCGCTTTGCCGTTGAGTTCTTTCCAAAATTTCAACGCACTATCGAGCAATTTATACGTACCAGTAATGTTGGTATCAATAAACGCCCCAGGCCCCGTGATGGAATTATCTACATGTGATTCAGCTGCCAAATGCAAGATTGCCGTAATATTATGCTCGCGCAGCAACCGCGCCGTTAGTACTTCGTCAGCAATATCACCCACCACCAATTCACATTTTACACCCGAAATATTCGCCCGGCTTCCGGCATAAGTTAGTGCATCCAATACAACAACATTCATTCCGCGTGCTGCACACATAGCGGTCAGACTGCTGCCGATAAATCCTGCCCCACCGGTAATCAATACATTGTTGCTCATGGTATATTCCTGTCATCCAATCGGAATTTTACCTGTATGGTAAATGCGATTATCGCGCTTCCTGGCTTGTAATTATCCGGCACTGGTGGAAACGGATTGGCGCGATTAGCAATATCAAGCATGGCACGGTCCAGCATTTGGTAGCCAGTGGATTGCTCAATAATGGAGTTGCGTAAATTACCGCGCCGATCATATTCAACACGCAAAATTCCGTTGCTCTGTAATTGCTGCTGGCGTGCTTCTTCCGGATAAAAATGAAATTTCCAATACCAGGACGATACTAACTGCTCATAACGGCGAATCGCTTCAGCGTCTCTGGCAGCGCTATTACCCAATGCCTCACCGCTTGTTTTTTGCGCAGCACCTTCTTTGTAATCATTATTTCTGGGGCGCACGAACTGCTGCGCCATTTGCTGCATCGCCACCGCCAGTTTAGGATCTGGCGTTGCTACAGGCGCTTTAGTGGTTTGAGGAATGGTTTTTGGCGTGGGCGTAGGTATAACCGGTGCTGGCGCATCAAAATGCTGCGTCAGGGCACGCTCTACCGGCGCAGTATTAGGCTGCTCCATGGCAGGGCTCACCTCAATATCTTCGCCGTCACCCAACTTAATATTCAGCACCCTCACCGGCACTTCTTTGACCTTTTGTCCAGGCGCCAGCATCCAGCCTGTAATTACCAGTACATGCAATGCAATTGCTGCGGAGCATGCCAGCAGGAAATGGCGCTGATTAAGATAATAAGAAGGCTCACTTACCGTTTTTGTCATCTGCCCCCCTGGATGATTGAGTGGCGATGGACAAATGCTTGCCGCCGGCCAGTTTGATATGGTCCATCACTTCAATCATACGCACGGCGGGAATTGCCGCATCGGCTTTTATAGTGATAACTTTGTTAGGATTAGCGGAAATCCGGTCATGAATAATTTTCTCAAGCGTTGGCATGGTAACCAGCTCATCATCTACTACCAACTCTTCATGCGCGCCAAGCAGAACGACAATATGCCCCTCTTCCATCAATTTTCCGCTGCCTGCTTTGGGCGGCGTAACCGGGATGAGTTCGAATTTTTCCACGGTGCCCGCAACCATGAAAAAGATCAGCAGAAACATTGCCACATCTACCAATGGAATGAGTCCAATGCCTCGACTTTGTTTGCGTGTACGAGCGAATTCCATACTCACTCCTATGGCGCCTTCGCGTGTGCAGTTGAGGTTTGCCAGGCTCTCACATACACGCTTTTCCCGCCTGCGGCATAGACCACGTCCATCATCTCCACCAAGGACTGCAACGACACCTTATTTGCCGCCAGCACAACAACGCGTTGCTCAGGATTATGCACGAAAAAATCATTCAGTGTTTTTTGCAATTCATCTTGCTCCACCACGCGCTGACCGAATGCCACACGGCCATCATTATAGAGATAAATATGGGCAAGCGACGTATCAGCAGCTTTTTGTACTGCTGCCGCAGACGATGGAAGCAGTAACTCCATGGATTCAATTTTCATGAAGCTGGTGGTCAGCATGAAGAAAATAATCAGGATAAACGCCACATCAATCAACGGCGTGAGTTGCAGCTCGCGCGGGCGGCGGCTACTGCGTCCAAAATCAAGGCCGGAATCGGTGGTAAGATTCATGTGCGCATTATCCCGTGGGTAGCGACATTATACTTTGCTGTAATTAGGCTTCAGTTCCTGTAACGTATCCAAACGTTCCGGCGCGCTACGGCGGGCTTTAAGCAATTCTTCATGCTCACGCAGCTCTTGCAGCACACGCTGACGTTCTTCACGTTCAAAATTTTCATGATCCATCCGCTCACGCTCGCGCCATTCGCGATCCCGGCGTTCACGCTCTTCGCGCGCGGCTTGTTCAGCGAGCAAACGCTGCTCTGTTTCTTTACGCGCTTCCTCTAACTGGCGCGCTTCTTCAATGGCGCGTAACCGCTCATTCCGACGGAATTCATCTTCCAGCGCCAGAATCTGAACAGACACGTCTTTCATGGTTGCCCGCACTTTTTCAATTATACCGTCCAGAATATAATGCGAGGCTAATGCCGGAATCGCCACCGCGATCCCCCCCGCAGTGGTAAGCAAAGCTTCCCATATACCACCGGCAAGCATCGTGGGGTCTACCCGTGTGCCTGCCTGGCCAAGTTTAGCAAAGGAAACAATCAACCCGATAACCGTACCCAATAACCCCATGAGTGGCGCAATCTGCGCTGCCATCTCAAGCCCACGCAAATGTGATTCCAGATAGCGTATATCGCTGGAACCTATCCGCGTAATCTCCGCTTCACGGCTTTTGGACGACATATCGCGGTTGATAACACACTCAAAGGTCACGCGCATAATCCGAGCAATGGGCCCCCGAATGCGTGAAAGCGCCGCCAGTGCACGCACGCGGTCGCCTTGCTTGATTTCGCGCACAACCGGCTCAATAAACTTACGATCAAAGACATTGGCCTGCCTGAATTGCCATATCTTGAATAAAACCACCCCAACGGCATAGATTGACAGGGCGATCAGCGCGAACATCATCACGCCGCCTTTGGCCAATATTCCGATATCTGACATCATGTTACCCATGGCTGGAAAAAGTTAATTAATACGGGATTTTTATAGCAGTCACAATGCACTAGGTCTAGTCAAAACACGGCCAAAATACATTTTAATAAATATTAACCTAGATTTAATTCGCATATAGTAGGGTAGATTAAGGAGGACCTCACATGGCCGCATCTATACCCCAATTATGCAATGTTACGGTTCAAAGCGTCGCCGTTGCAGGCGTAGTGCTAGCAGGCGCTGGCCTTGGCGTGGCTGCACTTGCACACAGCGCGGATACGAATAATCTCCCTTCGCCGCCGCTGCCCCCCAAAAACCCCACTGGCAGATCCCTTTAATATGTCGCAACGTCCGGTTTCCCCCCGCAGGCAAACCTTGGCGGACCTGGTGTCCACCATCATGGTGCTCTGCCGCGGCCACATGGCAGATGGTGCACCTTTCTGGGCCTATCTTGCGATAAAACCCTCTGAAGCACATCATTTTTATGAAGCCAGACAACGCGGCAGGCTAAATCTCGAAGAACACGGAACCGTAATCGAGTGGGGCGAAGGCGCTGAGCCGCCGGAAAACATTAAAAAACACATGAGAGAACAATATGGCATGCGTGAGGATTTCGAAAAAGAACTG
>CAZGVV010000006.1:31731-35292 GCA_964529155.1 uncultured Rickettsiales bacterium | reverse complement strand
CACTGAATTTACATGGTCTGCCACCTCATTAGACTTCGCTTTAATTATGGACCAGGCACTGTTATCGTCAGATCATCACCCACAAAGGGCTTATAGATCGTATAAAAGAACAGCTTCCTAGGCTGTAAACCACCAATAAAATTACCTGCGTAATTCAATATTGGCCGATAATTGACCCATCCTTCCGCAACCACATAATTTTGCCCGGTATAGGCACTAAACCCCGGAGGCATGACCGCCCTACCGCCGGGGGAACCTATCATACTAACGCCGGCTATATTCCCATTCATATTAATGGTTCGCTGCCACATTACGCAAGGTAGCGTTCTGATGGCCACGCATGGTGCAGGTAACGCACTTCCGAAAGCCACTCCCGTAAACGTGATCGAAACCGCCTGGGTGTATGGCCACATCATTTGCGGTAACGCTGCTGTGTAGGAAGCAAAGTCCGCAGTCGCAACCGTTTGCCCGGAACTAACGGCAGCGGCCATGCCGTGCACCGTCCGGCTTAATCGCTCCTGCAGAATTAAGGCGTTGGCAATTTCAACCATCCCAATCAGCATAATGAGCATTAATGGCAATATAATTGCAAATTCAATGATAACCGCACCTGCTTGCTGCGGCATGATACGCTTAGCTATGTATTGTGATATAATAAAAAGATTTTTCGCCATTACAAATTCCTGGTCATTGAAACGGCAGAAATATTTATATTTCCTTGAGCGTTTCCAATAAGCCGCCCGACTATCGGCGTTGTAATATGCCAAGGATAATTAACCCGATAAACCACAACAGCTCCTGCTAATGGGTTGGTTAGCGTTCCTGCGGAAGTAGGTAAGGTCGTGGTTGTAAATGCAAGTCTGCCGGGATTGAGGACACCACCTGTTAACGACATTATTTGGTTAATAATATAGGTCTCGCGCGAAACCTGGCCAAATTGACTACCTGTGCTCAGCCGGGCACCGGCGGACATCGCCATTTCCATGGACGCATGGATAAAGAGCACGATGCCTATTTCCATAAGCCCCATGAGAAGGAGAAAGAAAACGGGAGCAAGAATGGCAAATTCAATGGCAACAGAGCCTTGCGTTGTCCGGGCAACAGAAGATTTGCTTTTTAAAAAAAACCTCATGCAACTACTCTAGCTTAATACGCCAGGTGGAAAGACTCCGGCCTATTTGTGCAAATGCCTTAGATAAAGCAACGCCGCCATTAGCAGAGAAATAATGCGCCGAATCCGTAGCGCAGGCGGCTAAATTACCGGAAACAGATGCATCCGCTGCATCAAAAGACACGGTAAATATGGTGATTCCCTTCGCTTTCATGTTCGTACAAATTTTCAGCAATTCGACATCATCATTGGGAGATAAATTACGACCTTGCGTAAGCAATATGGCAAATTTTCTTGCTGCATTATAATCATGCGGAAAATTTGCATTACCAAAACCATCCGCACCCCGCCACGCCGGATCCAAACTAAACCATCCCCACAACATGCCGATATTATTTCGCGTTTGCCCTGCGACATTACGCCCTGTGCCACTGGCATCCATCTTGTTAATAAAAGTATCTAAGTCGTTTTTACTGCGGCTAAAAAGCAAGGATTGCTGGAGGCTACATCTGGGCTCCAGGAAGAACGATGCCAGGACATAATCGCTATTATCATACAGGCACGTGCCTGTATTGGCAGGGCTCACTTGTGCTGAATCAGGATAGCCTTTCGGATCCCAGCAGCTTTTTAAGGCTCTGTCGCCGGGGAATCCCTGGCCATTATGATTATCATTCGCAAAGAATTTGATTGTGCTAAAAGAACTGGGTGGGTTTACTAACGCAAGGGCGTAGGTTGCATATAAGGGCACGCCGTTAAAAGTGCCAGCCCCACTCAGCGCACCAGCAGAATTGGTTGCCGTCCATCCGCCACTCTCATTTTCAGTATCCCCCATATAGGTAATAACGAAATTGAATATATCGCCGTAATAATCGAATAATAAATTTGTCTGCGGGTCTACCATATCAATCTGTAGATATTCGGATTTTCCGATGAGCTGGTTTTTTGTATCCTTCCAGATATAATCTATTTCCGGAGCATACCGCCCTGTAGCGAGATCACTCGCAAAGGCAGTCATTGGGATTTGAATGCCGTTAAACGTTCTCATATCATTATGAGGATCTTGCCAGGAAATATGGAAGCCGCCCTTTTGTAAAATTATCGTGTCCTCCACATCACCCGCGTCTACTTGTTTTACTTTATAATCCAATACGGTTGTAGTGTAAGGCGCAAGCGAACCAAATGCGTTTAGTGTGTGCGCTGAAATACGCACCACATCAGGTGTATCAAATGGCCCCGCATACCTTGGAAATCTGGAGCATGTGGCACATTGAAATGGCTTTTCTGGCGGGTAGGTAGCTGTGTTTGCATTAAAATCATACGGGACAGATTGGGTATTATATACATTATATTGATAGGTGCCGGGTCCCGTCTTCACACTGCCTCGGTTTGCCATACACCCGTCAAAATCAGCGACATTTCTATAGGGCGTAAGCAACCAATTATTTGCGATAGCTGGATTAATTTTCACTGCATCTGCATATGTGAGTAATGATATATAGGATTGTGAATTGGTAAAGTTCGCGTCATTAAATAATGTGCCAATAAGTGACTTCGCAGCCGTTTGCATTTGAACAAGACGAGAGCCTTGCCCCATGGCACTACTCGAATCAAGCACCACTGCAATATCCATATTAGATACGCCGCGTGTAATAACGGTTTGCACCCGTATCGTCGTCTGGCGTGGCCCACCAAAAGCAGGTAATATAACGTTATTAAGAGTGCCACTCGTTGTCAGAACATACGTATTTCCATCAGGCGACGGAGACACCTGAACCGGCCCGAAGGCACTTCCCAATGCGCCCCGGCCATTTTGCATAAAATTAGCATTAAAAAAGTTGCTTGCTTCCGCGGCAAAATCCGTCGTGGCTACGCTCTGCACAGCAGACATACCTGCCGCATCCAACGCATGCTGGGCATCACTACGCACGATTGATATACGACTTAGATCCACGCTTATAGCCACTGCGAGTCCTACAGCGGCGAACGAAAGCGCCAGCACCATCCCAACCACGCCCCGCTGATTACGCCAAAGCGCAGCAGGCAGCACGGGCTGCTTAGGCAATATTCGGGATAGTATTGTAGCGTGCACGCTTATCCTCCCCCAAAGCAATTTCTCCTTGAGGGAATCAAAGTCTCCCGAAGGATCCAATTTAACTCAAATACTATACCTGTTTTTGCGGGTTTTCACAATCAAAAGCGCAGCCAGCCTAGAAAAACTCATTAATCGGCAAAACGCGTTAATAGGTGAGCTTTATGCCAGTATAACCGGAAATGCCGGGATTAGCATAGCCATACACCGCCATATACTGTTTATCGAGCAGGTTTTCCAGCCGCCCGTATAATTTTGCATAATCCGTAAGCTGGTACGAGCCATTAATACCCAGGGTCTGGTAGGATTTATTGGTCAAGCGGTCAAAAGCAAATCCCACATCTTCGCGGGTTCCCACATA
>CAZGVV010000006.1:25056-31708 GCA_964529155.1 uncultured Rickettsiales bacterium | reverse complement strand
TTAAATGTTGCCCCGCCGTCACCTTTTCCGCCGGCAAATCGGTAGTCTACACCGGCTCCCACATTGTTCTTCGGGCGACGCAGCAATGCGTTATGGCCAGGGTCGGTTTCGGTGCGCAAATAAGTATGACTGATATTAAACGTCCAATTCACATCAGGGCGTACAGTCAGCATATTTTCAAGCCCTTGCGTGCGCGCACGATTCACATTTAAATATTTGTTGGTTGCGAAGTCATAATCAATCAGCTGTGCAAAATCATTCCAGAAATAAGTAGATGATAGGCTCATCTTATCCCCCCAGATACGCTGCTCAATTCCTGCGTCCATTCCACGGCTGCGCTCCGGCTTCAAATCCGGATTCCCAAAATCAGAATAGAGCTGGTAAAGTGAAGGCGCGCGGAACCCTGTGCCATAGGTCGCCTTTATTTTAGTACCCGTTTCTTTAATGAGATACGCAGGAGCAATCCGCCACGTGCTGGCGCGGCCAAAATTATTATAGTTATCGACACGCCCGCTGATCGCCACAAACAACCGCTCGTCAATCGCCATCTGATCTTGCAAAAATGCAGCCGTATTGGTTTGATTAGGGATCCGGTTTGTAATGGTAAAACCACGTGACGAATTTTCCGCTGCAGTTAATCCAAATGTAACCAGATTACCAAGCGGCAATTGGAAATGATGTGTCCAGTCACCTTGTGTACGATTGCCGCTAAACGTGTAAGGCCCAAACGTTGTGATGCTATCGCGCTTTAAATTCAGGTTAGACAGGGCAAATTCCTGTTTCCATTTGCCATCCAGCAACCTCAAATCGCCAAATGCATGCACATCATATTGATGGACATGCGTATAATCCGCCGCATCTGCACCAAAATCATCAAATTGCGTCGCAGCACTCATATTTCTGGCAGTTACGCCCACATTCAGCTGCTCGGTTAGATTTGCCTTCATCGTGCCGGAAAAGACATTATTCCGGTAAGGATCGGTTTCGGTGCCGCCAAAGCGCTTTGGAAATGCAGAAATGCCATCTGTTTCCAGATGCGATGTTTCAATACTATACGAAAAACGCTCCACACTGCCCATACTTCCCATCGCCATTTTGCGGGTATTAAAACTACCGAGCGATGTATCGGCATAGGTGTGGGGAGCGCCCTTGCCCTGCTTGGTCATAATATTAATGACACCACCAATTGCTTGTGACCCATAAAGTGTGCTTTGCGGCCCGCGCACCACTTCGATGCGCTCAATGTTATCAGGCGTGAGATATGCAAAATCAAAAGAGCCGCTGGGGTCGGAAGGATCATTCACTTCCAGCCCGTCAATTAATACCAGCGTATGCCCTACCGGAGCGCCACGCAAATAGACCTGCGCTGTTTGCCCAAGCCCCCCATTTTGCGCCACAGTCACACCTGGCACATCACGCAGTAATTCCACCACGCTTTGCGGCTGGCGTTGCGCGATTTGCTCTGAAGTAATCACGGTCACACTGCTGGCAATTTCTTCGGAGGGTGTCGGCGTCCGCGTTGCCGCAATTACTACATCCGGCACGGCTGCGGCATCACTGGCCATGTCTGCGGCATAGCCAGAACTAGCGAACGCAAGGCTGCTGGTGGAAATACAGAATAAGGTAACAAAACGTGACATAAGCTATTCCTTTTTACGATTAGGGTGAGCCGCTGTTTTCCTGCGCCGGGACCAAAGCCGGCCCGTACTTTAAAAAACAGTGCCACCACGTAAAAAGAATCGCCTCCTGCCCACGGGCAGAAAGATCAACCAGCACCTGTGGGATCCGCCGTCCACCAAGTCCGCGTGACGAGTCATTGCCTGTTATCATCGCCTTCCCAGTTTCCCAGTGGCCATTACACACGATAACATGCTCTTCGCTTACAGTTGCGGGGACAGCCGGGGCATTACACCCCATTCCCTATTATCCTCTTTCGAGGACCGTCTGTAGAAAGGGATAGATGGAAAGGTAACCATCCGTCAACGCTATTTTGAAAGAAGCCCTAGAGACGTTAACCAGCGCACCATGTCCATAAAGACGTGCTCCCGTGCCAATCCGCGCAAGAGCAGATGATAACCTTCTGGATAATAGATGAATTTTTGCGGACTTTGTAATTGCGTAGCAAAATCCCGTATGGGTGGCTCAGGAATAATTTGATCACAGCCTCCATACAACACCAGTAGCGGCATAGGAAAATTACTTGTCATTGCTACGCTGTAAGCCCGATCCATTAATTCCACAACGCCAAACATCGCATCTGCCCGCGTATGTTTAATAAACAAAGGATCGCGGGCAATGGATTGCAGTGCGTCGTTATTATCCGAAATACGCAGCCCGAGCACTTCATTGCTAAATGTTTTCCAGGGAAGGAATTGCGAAGCAAGCCATGTGCATGCCCGGTAAAATCCATTAAAGGTACGACCACCCCATAAAGCAGGCGCCACCAATATTGCCCCGTCAACATGCGCATGATTATCCTCCAGTGCCAGTAATGCTACCGCACCGCCCATACTTTCACCCATTAGGTAGAGCGGAATCTTGGGGTGGACGTGGCGTGCCGCAATCACGGCCGCACGCGCATCATTCACCAGCACATGCTCGCCGGGCCATATACCAGGTGCTGTATTCGCTCCAAATCCGCGTTGATCGTATGCATAAAAAGCAATGCCACGCGCCGCTAAATACTCAGCAGGCCATTGAAATGCCACGCTGTAATCATTAAACCCATGCAAGGCTATAATAACCGCGTTGGGGGATGATGTTGGAAGCCAACGGCGCAACGGAAGCGCTTTGCCCGGCGCGGGCACAAAGTGCGTGTCGGTAAATACCGGTGTATCCGCACTCACGGCCGAAAACCGATAGCCACCAGATAAATTTCAGCGGAATCGGCACGTGTAGCTTTGGGTTTCACATGTTTTACGGTATGGAATCGGCGCTTCACTTCGCGTAATAATTGGTGCTCCGTGCCGCCTTGCCAGACTTTAACGACAAAGGCCCCCCCCTCGTTTAATACCTCACATGCAAATGCAAAGGCGAGCTCCACCAGCGCCATAATACGTAAGTGATCGGTTCCCGTATGCCCCGTGGTATTGGGACCAATATCAGAAATCACTAAATCGGCTTTACCGCCTATGGCTTTTTTAAGTACATCCGGCGCAGAGTCCTCAGAGAAATCGAGGTGAAATATCTCCACCCCGGCAACAGGCTCCATGGGCAAAATATCAATCGCCACGACATGGCAGCCTTTTTTCACCGCTACTTGCGTCCAGCCCCCCGGCGCCGCACCTAAATCAACGACAACAGCGCCTTTTTTTAAAAACTTAAATTTTTCATTAAGCTCCAAAAGCTTATAGGCAGACCGAGACCTATACCCGTCTATTTTGGCTCGCTGCACGTAAGGATCATTCAATTGACGATCCAGCCACAAAATAGAGGAAATCTTCCGGCCTTTGGCAGTTTTAACGCGGGTTTTAGTGGTGCGCATGAAAGAATCCCAGTGTTGTCGCAGATTGCATTCTACCATCTAAATACGAATGCACTTGATGAATAGTTATAGTTTATAGCCGAATATTCCATAAAAAACAAATTTTTAAATAAAAGACGGCAACAGAAATAACACGGTAACATAAACTTAATTTTTATTATTTATCCCCCCATGCTACTATACATCCACAAATAACATTTAGGCGCATAAAAATGAAAAATATTAACAAATTAACTGCCGAAGAACGCAAAAGCTTTATATTTTCTCTTACAGATACTATGACCCCAGAAATAAAGGCATTTATTTTTGCCCAGACAGCACTTGAGAATTATGAAAAAACCCCACAGTTCGCGATAGCCCTACGAAAAGAATGCCACCTGATTATACTGTACTTTTAAATAACCATGCCAATGCTTTCAAAGCATTTTATGAAAAAATAACATCTACCATGGAAGATGCCGGATATGCTTTCCCGCCGGTCGATCCTGATGCAGCAACACCTTCTCTCCCTGACACATTAAAATGTGATGATTCTAAGACCTCCGAATTAGCTGGCGATGAAGAAAAAGACGCGCAAGCAGGAAATGCGCGTTTTCGTTCCCAATACTTAGCAGGCTTATGGAATCAGACACAAAAAGAGACCACATCCAAGCCAACAACTAAGCCCACTATTAATCATCTTGCTGTAAACAGCGCTCAGCAAATAGGAGCTACCAATTGGGGCACCCCGGGCGTTCGCTAATCCCCCATCAGACTCAAAATAATCCCCTCGCGCACCCCACGATCTGCGATTGTAATCTCGCCGGTCGGCCATACATTGCTGATGGCCTCAAAAATTGCGCAGCCGGACATGATGTAATCCGCACGGTCCGGGCCGATGCAGGGATGATTGAAGCGCTCGGACGGGCGCATGGCCAGAAGTTTTCGCGTCGTTTCCCGAATATCGCGCACACGGAGCTTTATCCCGTCAATCTTACTGCGGTCATAGCGTGGAAGGCCTAAATGAATCGCCGCAAGCGTAGTCACTGTGCCGGACGTAGAAAGCAGCTGTACATGCGAATCACCAATCGATTCGGTAATCTGGTTTTTCTCGTCAAACGGCACGATACGGTGTTCCATATAATCCACCATATCGCGGAACGCTAAATCCGCGAAGCCCTGCCCACCGAACTTATCGGCCAGATTCATCACCCCGCAATTGATCGACAACCAATCGGTAATGCCACCGGCATCATCAGCACCGGCATGCGCGCGGTTTACATCAATCCACATCAATTCCGTAGACCCACCGCCAATATCAAACACGATGGCCTGACGCGCGGTTTGTGTTATCAGTGATGCACACCCCAAAAAGGCGAGGCGCGCCTCTTCTTCCGTAGAGATGATTTCTACTTCCAGCCCTGTCTCTGCGTAAATACGGCCCATAAAATCTTGACCGTTACTGGCACGACGACAGGCTTCGGTAGCAACAAAACGTGATTTGTTCACCGGGTGACGTGCCAGTTTTTTCTGGCACGCCGCAAGCGCCGAAAGCGTGCGCGCCATAGCGTCTTCCGCTAACACACCATTGGCCGACACGCCTTCGCCCAGGCGCACGATGCGCGAAAAACTGTCCAGCACCTGTAGCGGCCCGGAAACCGCACCACTGCTATCGACCTTACCAGCCTGGGCAATTAGTAAGCGGCAATTGTTCGTTCCGAGATCAAGCGCAGCATAAATAGAGGAATCCGACATAACCATGGTGATAATGGAGATATTCAGAAAAGGAAAGGCCGGTGTAGCCTTGTCTCAGGAAAAATCCCGGGATGAATTAGCCTGGCTGTTACGATTCAAGTCGGCATTCAGTAATAATCCCATGCCAAGCATGGTAGACAGCATGATGCTGCCGCCATACGACAAAAAGGGCAGCGGCAAGCCCACCACGGGAATCATTCCCATCACCATCGCACAGTTAATAAAGACGTGAAAAAAGATAAATCCCGTCACTCCCACCGCCACTAACGCGCCGAAACTAGACCGGCTGCTGGATGCCACGGACATACCAACCCACATTAACACTACATAGAGCGACAGGAGAATAAGCCCGCCCACAAAGCCCCATTCCTCGGCCAGCACCGTAAAAATGAAATCGGTGTGCTTTTCAGGCAGAAAGTCCAGCTGACTTTGTGTGCCCTGCATGTAGCCTTTTCCAAAAAAACCACCTGAACCAACCGCAATCATCGATTGCAGAATATTATATCCCGCACCCAGGGGATCTGCTTGCGGATCCAGGAAGGTAAGGATACGCCGTTTTTGATAATCGTGTAAAAAATGCCACGCCACGGGCGCACTGCACGCAATACTGGAGGCAACCACAATAAAATAACGCCATTGCACACCCGCCATAAACATCACCAATGCACCCACGCCCAAAGTAATCACCGTCGTGCCAAGATTAGGTTGTTTCAAAATAAAAACGGCAGGAACCAGAAGCAGCAATACAGGCGGAATCAGGGTCACAAAACGCCGCACATCTTCCAACCGCAACATATGATAATACCGGGCCAACGCCAATATAACGGCCAATTTCATCATCTCAGAAGGCTGAAAATTCATCCCGCCCACCTTGATCCAACGCTGGGCGCCCATGCCGATATGGCCGATCAGCTCCACCACCACCAGTGCAATCAATGCAACGAAATAAATGACATATGCATAATGCAGCAATAAGCGCATAGGTAACGCCGCAATGGCAAGCATCAATCCAAACGCCATAACAAAACGAATGGTTTGTGATAAAGCATAGATGCGTATATCCCCCCCACCGGCTGACAACATCATGGCAAGCCCCAACACTCCCATAGCACCAATAAGCCCAACAAGCGGCCAATTCAGGCGCTGCAGGCGTGCGATAAACTCGTAGCTGGCACGTGACATCATGACCAAGGGTTAGCATAAAAAATGCGCGGGGTAACTAGGATTTCATGGCAATGCGAACCGCCTAATAGATGCTAATACAATAGCTAATTCATTGTTAATTAGCAGAATAACTCTTCATATATTAGTTAAAATAATAACCATTATTAACCACCAGTTAAGCATCCTTGGACTATACTATAAGCGTGTAGAACCAGGAATTCACATGCGCAGCCCACTTGAGCGTGACCGATGTGTGCAAGGGGCTGACCC
>CAZGVV010000006.1:17903-25046 GCA_964529155.1 uncultured Rickettsiales bacterium | reverse complement strand
CAGCCCACTTCACTTTTTACCACTTTTTCGCCGTTCCAGACGCTGGCGTATTTTACGCAATCGCGAAGGGATAACTGCGATAGAATTTGCCCTTATCGCTCCTGTGTTGTTAACCATGATCTTAGGGATTATTGAATTAAGCCTTATCTTTTTTATACAAAACGTCATGGAAACAGCCGCGGCCAATACGGCCAGGCAGGGAAAAACAGGCTATACCGCTCAAAATTTATCGCAGCAAGAAACCATCACGAATACGTTATTGCAATATACGGGCGGATTACTGGATCCTTTCAGCATCAGATTCACCTATATTTCGTATTCTAATTTTAGCGATATTGGCAACCCTAATAAAGGCACACCAGGACTCGGATCTCCCGGCCAAATCGTAGTTTATACCATATCTTATCCTTGGAAAATCATCACCCCTGTTATGACCAATATTCTTGGCACAGACGGGATATTCACTATTACGTCTCGTATCGTTGTAAAAAATGAACCATATGAATAATCATATGCGCACGCTCAAATACATGGCCGCCAAACTATACGCTTTTCTCCGCGCTGAAAGCGGGTTGGCTGCAATTGAGTTCGCCCTGTCACTGCCACTTATGGTAGCGTTATTATTAGGCAGCTCTGAGATATGCATGCTGCTAATTAAACAAGAAAAATCTGAACGCATTGCCACCACCATCTCAGATTTAGTCGCGCAAGAAAAAACACTTACCACCAATCAATTGAATGATATTTTGTTGGCAGCCGGCCAGGAAATGCTGCCCTTTAATTTCGGTGAATATGGCATGGTAATTATCACCTCTGTTACGCAAACAGGCGACCCCAGCATATCAAATCCTCCCAAAATTTCATGGCAATATGTAGGCGGCGGCAATTACCAGAATATTAGCCGCGTAGGGAATGTCGGCAATCCCGCCTCATTACCGGCTGGATTTACCCTGCAAGTAGGCGACAATATTATCGTTACGGAAGTCTTTTATAAAAACGTAGCATTATTTACCTCAAGTCCTAGTACGTTTAAATTACCGACAACCCTGTATTCATTAGCCGTAGCAAAACCTCGCTTGGGAACATTGAGCACTCCCCCCTCATGAGCATGAAGCACTTAGCGATTGCATGAGTGCCTCGAACGAGCTAGTTTTTAAGGATATTTTTATGAATTTATTTCATTTAACTGCCCCATTCCGAGCATTGTGGAAAGCCCAACAGGGCTCAACCATGATCATCGTGGGCGTTGCGATGCTCATTATGATGAGCGCAACCGGCGCAGCAATTGACATGGGGCGCGCACAAATGGTGCAATCGCGCCTTTCCAGCTCACTCGACGCTGCAGGCCTCGCTGCCGCAAGCAGCGCCGAAAGCGGAGATATCACTGCTATCATGACCCGTTATTTCTATGTGAATTATAGCATGGGCTATATGGGAACAACCATCAAGCTACTTGATATTAAAGTAAGTTCTGACAAACAAATCCTTACACTGGATGCCATCGCCGATATGCCCACGACTTTTCTAAAAGTGATTGGCATTAAAATCATTACATTAAAAGCCCATTCACAAGTTACCCGCACAAACCAAGGCATGGAGTTGGTATTGGCAATGGACAATACCGGCTCCATGAAAGATTCAGCTGGCGGCTCTACATCGAAAATTGCTGCTGCACAAGCCGCCGCCACCACTCTTATTAATATTTTGTACGGAAATAATAATACCGTACCCAATCTATGGGTGGGGATAGTACCGTTTTCTCAGACCGTTAACATCGGAAATTCGCACGTGGATTGGGTAGACTTCAGCAACACAACCCGCGTGGATAATACAGCCGCGATTGACTGGGGAACCGGAACAGGTAGTGGCTGGTATGGATGCGTAATGGCGCGCGCCAATACCACTGCCAATCAAGCCACTCCGCAATGGGACATCACCGATGATACTCCATCGGTTAAAATGTTTACCCCTTATTATTATGGATGCCATTGGTCCAATAACAATAATTGGTATGGCACAGACAGTTCTAAAAATAATTGCTGCGTACCAGGCGGAGGAGTAAACACGTCAACATGCGCCCAGTCTAGTTCGGGTGGCTCTACTTCAGGCGGCTCTAGTTCGGGCGGCTCTACCACAAGCAGTTCCTCCAATTCTGGTTCGGGCAGTTCCTCCAATTCGGGTTCGGGTTCTGGCTCGGGCAATTCCTCCAGTTCTGGCTCCTCAGGAGGACAGATCGGCTTGCTCACCCCCTTTGAACCTGCGCCACTTTATAGCCAGTTGCCACCCCATGACCTGAAGAACGCGGCAACAACCTGGTATGATGAGGTATTCGGAATTCGTGACGCAGAAGCACAAGTACAAACATTCCATTATTTTTCTGGCTCCAGCTCCGGATATAAATCACCACTGAACACCACTCAACGCGGCCCTAATTTGTTCTGCCCACAACCGATCACGCCATTGACCTCTTCAAAAAACACCATATTGCATGATTTAGGGACCATGGTGCCTGCCGGCAATACCGTCATTAATTTGGGGCTTGCATGGTCATGGCGGCTGCGTTCGCCTAAATGGCGGGGCCTGTGGGGCGGCGAGATGAATAGCCATAATCTTCCGCTTGATTACAACACCAAGCATATGTCAAAAGTGGTTATATTACTGACGGATGGTGATAACAACGTCACTGCGGGGGGGAATGCCAATAACTGGTATGCATATGGCATACCCTTTTGGCAGGATTTTCTGATTCCTAAGCCCAACTATTCGTGTGGGGTTAATGGCAGCAATTGCACTGCAGGCATTAATGAGCTTAATAAGCGCACACTAAAAGTTTGCACTGACATGAAAACAAGTGGTATCATTATCTATACGGTAGCCCTAGGAGCGTCGATTAACGCGACCAGCAAACAATTGCTTAGCGATTGCGCTACAAATCCTGCATTTGCATTTATATCTCCCACCACCAATGATCTGCAAAATGTTTTTAAGAAAATTGCTGATTCACTTGCGAATTTGCGAATTAGTCTATAGGCTTCAGGCATGTTGCATCGCTCGTTGTGGATTATTGCGTCGCTTTTACTCGCTGCCTGTGATTCTTTGCCTGAACCAGGCGAGGAAAACACCGCTGCCCCCTCGCGCGCTGAAAAACTGCAAAGCATCATGGCTATTGCCGCAAGCGCCAATGCTTCGGGTAATATAGAAACAGCCGCCACACTCTACCAACAAGCCATCGCCCAATCGAATGATGATGTAACTCCTTATCTGGCCCTAGCCGCTATTTACCGCCAGCAAAAGAATCCAGCCGCCGCTGTGGAAATATTACGCAAGGCGCAAAATATTCAGCCGCCCAACATCAAAGTCATCCAAGCACTGGGCACCGCCTTACTTGCTGCCGACAGCGCTCAGGAAGCATCCACGGTATTTGATCAAGCCCTGGCCATCAATCCCGAATCCACCGCCGCTTTAAATGGCAAAGGCGTAGCACTTGATACCATTGGCGACCATGGCCAAGCCCAAACGGTTTATGAAAAAGCGTTGGCACTTACGCCAACCAATAACGCCATTAAAAACAATTTAGCCTTATCTTTAATCCTCAGCGGCCAGCCGCGCCAAGCCATCCCTTTGTTGGAAGAATTAGCGAACAGCCCGGCGGCCACTGAAACTATCCGCCAGAACCTGGCGTTGGCTTATGGTCTATCGGGTAATCGCCAGAAAGCCCTTCAATTGGGCCTGAAGGATTTAAGCAAAAAAGACGCAAAAGAAAATGTAAAATTCTACGATGCGCAAAGCAAAAACCTGCCTAAAGCTAAATCGGCGCCAGTTCACGCTGCACCTGCTGCACCTGCTACCAGCACTCCAGCGCCACCTACTGCTGAAACGCCAGAAACAGCTAAACCACTCGAATATTATAAAACATCCGAACCACTCAAAGCCCTGGATTCCATACCCGCAAGTGAGCCTGTTGCTGCGTCAGAGAGCGAGCCCTTAGCCACAACGCCTGCAGCACCTCCAGCTGTAGAAATTTCTTCTCCTCCCGATGCCGCTGCAAGCATAGATAATGCACCTGCTTCCGAGGAAAAGAAGTCAGATCCTGCATCCAAAAATGACAATGCGCCCAGTGCTCAAGAAGAACATCCACTTACTCAATAATGCCTGATCGGATTGCCTAAACCCTCATATTTTCTTTAACGTCTAACCAGATTGAGTGTGTTATGCCCCTGTTACTCACAAAGCGCTTCCTTACCACTGCCGCGTTACTCGCTTTTATCGCTCCTGCATTATCCGTTACCCCTGCCTCTGCAGCCGATAAGCCCCTCACCCGCGAAGACGTGCAAGCCATTATCAAAGATTATTTGATCAACAACCCAGAAGCGGTGGTGGAATCGCTGAAAAAATACCAGGAAAAGCAAGCCAGCGACCAAGCTGCAAAAGCAAAAAGCGCCTTAAAAGATCGCGCCGCTGATTTATTCCAGGACCCCGCCTCTCCTGTTGCTGGTAATGTTAAAGGGGACATCACCGTTGTTGAATTTTTTGACTATCATTGCGGGTATTGCAAACGCGCGCTACCGGTCATTACTCAATTACTGAACGAAGATAAAAACGTTCGCGTTGTATTCAAAGAATTCCCCATCCTAAGCCCTGATTCTGAGTTGGCATCTAAAGCGGCATTGGCAGTTTATCATGCGAAACCAGAAAAATATTTCGCATACCACACCGCCCTCATGGCAATAACCGGCAAGTTTGATGAAGCCGCAGTGCTCGCCGCCGCCAAAAAGCTGGGGCTGGAAGAAGAGGCTGTTAAGAAAGCCATGGACAGCAAAGAAGTCACTGATGAACTGGCAAAAACCCGTGATCTCGCCTCAAGCCTGGGCATTCAAGGCACGCCAAGCTTTATTGTTGGCGGCCAGCTATTTCCAGGCTCGGTATCTTATGAAGACCTGAAAAAATCCATCGCTGATGCACGCAAAGAGAAAAAAGACGCAAAATAAGCACCGCTTACGTAATAAAAAAAGCCCTTTTTGGCGTCACCAAAAAGGGCTTTTTTTATGTGCTTTGCACCCACCATTTCGGCTGTATTTTTTTGATAGCAATTACTGCTTGTGCTGCATCTGCTGGTGATGAAAATATCCCAAAGCATGTGGCCCCACTGCCTGACATCCGCGCAAGTCTGCACCCCGCCTGATCGTTTAACGCCGTAAGCACGTCATTAATTTCCGGCACTATTTGCGTCGCCGCAGATTCCAGATCATTGGTTGTTGTATGCAACCATGACACTAATTCATCGACAGTGTCACACTGAGGCATGATACAAGACGAACGATCTTGAGGCGATATATGCCCAAACACTTCCGCCGTTGAAAGCGGCACCGCTGGATTCACCAATACCATGGCCAATGCACATGGTAACGCCACTGGCGTCAGTTGCTCTCCCACTCCCTCAACAAATACGGGCTGACTACGTATACATGCCGGAACATCACTGCCCAAACGTACAGCCATGTTATATATCTGTTCTTCCGGCAATTCGATCTGCCACCACCGCATAAGCAACCGCATCGCGGCCGCCGCATCGGCAGAGCCGCCACCTATGCCGGAAGCCACCGGTAAATGCTTTTCAAGCGTCAGTAAAACAGGTTTTTGTGGCCCTGCCACTGCTTGCAGTACCTTCGCCGCACGCATCACCAAATTCGTGTCATCAGCCATCAATCCTGCCGCATAAGGACCGGTAATACGCACTTCCGTGATTTCTGATTCCTGTACCGAAATTATATCTGCAATCGTTGGCGTAAATATCATCAGGCTTTGCAGCGTGTGATAGCCATCTGTTCGCTTGCCCAGCACGTGAAGAAATAAATTAATTTTAGCCGGCGCCCATTCTTGCATGTTACAGCTCTTGCATGACAAAATCTTGCACGGCTAGTCTTTGCCTGCTCCGTCATGCAGCTTTTTTTGAATTGCTTTTTCCAACGTAGCCTCAGGCTGATAGGAAAGTGCCCGCTGCCACTGGAACAGTGCCTCATTTTTGCGGCCTGCCAATAAATAAGCATCACCCAAATGATCATTGATCGAGGCATCGCTTGGCATGGCCTGCACCGCTTGCTCCAAATATTTTACCGCGCCATTGGCATCACCGGTTTTGTATAACACCCATCCCAGGCTATCCATTATCTCCGGCGCATCGGGCTGTAATGCATAGGCCTGCTCAATGAGCTGTTTTGCTTCCTGCACATCACCGCCACGAATGAGGATGCTATATCCCAAGTAGTTCAGCACTTCGGCCTGCTCCGGGCTTAGTTTCATCGCCGTGCGCAAATCCGCTTCGGCACGCTCCCAATTGCCGTTACGCTCATATGATGACCCGCGCGCAAAAAAGACGGCCCAATGCTGTTCACGTGGAGCACCAATACGCTTAATAGCCTGACCATACGCTTCAATTGCTTCGGGGAAACGATTATGCATGCGCAGCAAATCACCTTTTGCTACGTATAATGTATAATCCTGTGGTGCTGATTGCGCACGGCTCGAAAGCAAACTCAGCGCTTGGTCTAATTTATTTTCACGCTCCAGCATATAAGCTTTGCGAAGCAACGAGCGCTCATAAAATGGACTTTTCGGGCTTACGCTACCGTAAATCTGGCCAGCCTCAGCAAAGCGCCCATCACTCTCCAACGCACTGCCCAGCATGAGTTGCGCCAATGCGAAATCCGGACGCAAATAAATTGCCATCCGCAAATAAAGCTCCGCATCACTCGCTGCCTCTACACTGTAGAGCACGCTTGCCATGGTAAATAACACTTCGGCAAACCCTTCTTGCGGCGTTTCCACCAGCAATTTCGCCCCACTGCTTTCACCTAATGCCCGCTCGTCAATCAGCGTAGAAAGCGTATTGGCCGTGCCGTCTTCCATAAGTGTAGAAATTGCCGGATGTGCGTCGAGATACGATTTTTTCAACGCCTCGAGCTTATCCATTTTATTTTGTCTGCGATAAAAATCCGCCGCCGCTTCCACCGCCCGAAACGGTGCTTTGGCAGGATCTGCCAACGCTTGTGCATATTGTTGCGCGGCCACGTCATTAAATCCTGCACTGTCATTAATTAACGCCAATTGATACGACAAAAATGCTGGAGCCTCGCCGCCTTGCGG
>CAZGVV010000006.1:9528-17874 GCA_964529155.1 uncultured Rickettsiales bacterium | reverse complement strand
CTCTCCTACACTCAGCCACGATTTAAGCAAAGGAATCCATAAGGTACCCGGTGTGCTGGTATATACTTCTGAAAGCGCCGTGTCGGCCTGCTCATAGCGCTTTGCATGGGTTTCATGCACCGCGAGCAACAAATCCACCAGCATTTCCCGGCTTTTGTCTTCGGTCATCGTGGCGGCAATACTGGCTGCTTTATCGATCTCACCACTGCTGATGTAGAGCACCAGCAATTGCTCAGAAAGCTTGGGGTTACCTGGGTCTTCGCGGCGCGCCTGCTCCAAATAACGAGCCGCCGTTCCACGATCCCCTTCCACATGGGCAAATCGCCCAGCCAGGTACGTACCGCTGGATAGATCGGCCACATTCGCCACAGGTTTCTTTGATTTATCAGCCCCTTGCGCAGGCGTCATCAGGCCTGCCGCAAGGACCAGAGGAAACAAACCGATAAACAGGGAGGTGCGTGACATGAAAATCGTAGAAAAATTGCTTGCAAAAGTGGATTCTAGCACTATGCTTTGTGGAAAGCAAAGTGCCTTTAGCACAATTTTCTTTAATATAAAGCATCTGCCTTTTTACTAAAGCATTACGTGTTTTGCACATCAAACGAATGAGGATGACCCCATGAGCAGTAAAAATAACCCGGAAAACCGCGGAAAAGTTACGGAGCTTCGCACCTGGAAGGGTAAAAAAGTGAAACCCGTCCTGTTCATTCAACGTGGCGTTGGCAAATACATTGCTGCCATGTATGAAGATGGCAATCTGGTAATTGATCCGGTGAGCAAATTGCCCATCGCATACAAAAACGCCGAAGCCGCTTAAGGCCTTTTGGATGACGAACGACATCGTCATCTACAGCAAAGATTATTGCCCTTATTGTGTGAAGGCGAAAGCTTTACTCACGCGTAAAGGTGCAAAATTTCGTGAAATTGACATCACCTCCAGCGAACAGGCGCAGCAGGAAATGCTTGCACGTGCCAATGGCCGCAAAACGGTTCCGCAAATATTTATCGGCACGCAGCATGTTGGCGGCTGCGACGACCTTTACGCATTAGACGCCAAAGGCGAGCTAGACTCCCTGCTCGCTTAACATCTCCCTTATTTGTGACCTCTATCCGCATTGCAGACTTCTTTTGCAGATGCATACCCATGCATTCGTTTTTGCTGGCGCAAACACTCGCTACATCTAGCGTGCCCCATATGAGCCTTCAAGAATAATAGCATATCTTGTATTGCAAATATGCAACAACCACTGCTTTTATGCATGCGGTTTTTGGGCAAACTATATATAGTTAGTGCATCTCTCTAAATTTTCCGTAAAAATTACATAAAATTTTATCTAATTCGGCACACGCATGAACACCTTCCGTATAGCAGAATGGCTAACTGCATTGTCCGATGACCTTCTGGCGGTTTTTGAAACCAACCAGGGTTGTATCAGCTTGTCGCCCAATTGGGAGCGGGTGGTAGGCCATGCCCCTGAACGTGCAATGCGCAATGGGTTTTACCGCTACCTGCGCCCAGACCAGGAAAAATCCTTTCTTGCCGCCATTATGCTAGCCATCCGGGAAGCGGAATTACCGCCGGAAGAAAGAAGTGCACCGCCAGAAGAACTCCCCTCCTTCCAGCTGCTCTGCCACGGTGAGCCACGGTGGTTTAATTTAGCCATCGGCGAAGTAGAATCGCGTATTGGCGGGAAACACCGCATCGTCTGCTGCCTGCGGGATGCCAAAATTGGCAAAGCCGTTGAAATGGAGCAGCTCCGTCAATCACGCGAAATACGCTTGGCTGAACGTACCCGTGCAGAGCTGCTTAAAGGCATCGGCCATGATTTACGCACCCCGCTCAATGCTATTCTGGGTTTTACTCAAATCATGGAAAGTGGCATTTACGGCGCGATTGATAACACACATTACCTGGAATACCTCCGCCACATGCGCGAAAGCGGGTACGAATTATTGAATCAAATCAATGCATTGATTGGCTCAGCCAATACTGAATCCACCACCACCGTTGAACCCGCGCCGCAAGCCGCGGAAAAAGCTCCGGCACCTTCTTCCGAAACACCCGCACCGTTCAAACGTCCGTATGCGATAGTGGCGATGCCCGCGTAAGCGTGGTATAAGCCCACTCATGGATAAACACACTGCCGCCCACCTTATTCTCAACAAAGCACTGCCACACATCGTATTTGATGGCTGGACCTTGGCCACCTTATCGCGCGCCGCAACTGAAGCCGGGTACTCCGCTTCGGAATTAACGCGGGTGTTCCCACGCGGCGTAGCCGATGCACTGGATGTTTTTGCTCACACCATGGACGCGCAGATGCTCGCCGCCTACCATGCCCTTCCTGCCGCACCAGAAAAAATCCGCACTAAAATTGCTACGCTCGTGCGTTTACGCCTTGAAGCGATGGCGCCCCACCGTGAAGCCGTGCGCCGCACACTTGCGCTTTATGCGCTGCCTTTACACACCGCGCAAGGCATCCGTACACTGGCCCGCACCATGAGCACCATATGGTATGCCGCCGGGGATACTGCCACGGATTTTAATTGGTACACCAAACGCACACTTCTGGCCGGTGTCTACAGCAGCACGCTACTCTTCTGGTTAAACGACACCAGCCCGGATCATACTGCCACCTGGGCCTTCCTGGATCGCCGTATTGCGGACGTGATGAAAATTCAGCAATGGAAGCTCAAAACTACTTTATTCCGTCATAAGGCTTAGGCAAGCGCTGCCAATTGGCAGGCGCGGTATAACGCAGGAACGGCAGGCGCTTGGCCAAACGGCTGAACATGCCGTGCTCATTCATCCACAGTGCATATTCCACATATACCGGATCATGCGAGAGATGATTTTCCTCAGTACGGGCGCGCAAATAATAAATTCCGCTCGCCCCGGCCAATAGTACGCTTGACCGCAAGCATTCCCAGGGATCGCTGCTCAGAGCAAAGGGTACGGAAGTGATCCACCAGAATAAATTCTTGCTTACATAGGCCGGATGCTTAGTAAATCGATACAAGCCATTGGTCAGCACACCACGATGGGTCAGATTGGAAAACCGGCAGCCAAAATTGACAGACGCCACCACATACAAAAACAACAGCACAATAGCCGTCGCTCCCCACATCATTTGCAGAGCAGGATATGCGGCAAGCCAATTTACCCAGGCAAATTCTCCCCCCACGTCCGGCAAATAAAAGCGCATAAACACACTTTGAAACGGCTGGTAACATACCAAACAGACAGCCCAGCCCAACAACGTTGGCTCCGCGGAGCGGAAATGCGTATCAAACAATTTAAGCGCCAGCGCATATCCCGCCACTGCAGCCATCAAATCCACTGTGAACATGGTGTCCATAGCCAACCGGAACAACTTGCTTATATCGGATGACAACGCCACATCCGCATGCAGCAAATTAGCGATATTGCCACTGAAATACACAAACATCAGCGGCAGGAAGAAGCCCTTCACCACCCAGCCCAGCATATGCTGGCTTATGACGCGCCTGGGAACATTATGGAATTTCCCAAGCAGACACCGCCCCCACCAATAATAGCTGTCTTCCGGCTGCTTCATCCAGCGGTCCATATAAAAGACATAAGGAAATGAAAGCAGAATCACACCCCATATAACCGCCTCTACCGCCCTCCAAACGGGCTCATAAAACGAGCCGTGATATTCGGGAAATAGCCAATACAAAACCGCGACAAAGCCCCATGAACCGTACAGCCCGAGCAATTTTACCCCAATACGCGAAAAATTCACACCTCTACGGCGAAAATCCAATCCGGTCGATTCGCGCCAGGGCGTGCGCAATACGATTGCTTCTAATAATAAGATAGGAAAGGCATATGCGATTAAAATGCAGATAACAGGCATAATGCCTGTGATGTAATTGCTGCGAAATACCATAAATACCGCCAGCGCCATCACAAACCCGATGGTATTAATGCCATTACTCACCGCTGAAGGAGGCGGAGCAGGCGCTGCCGAAGGATTTATCTGAGTCATGCTTTGTGTATAACCGATCCTGTTACACATACCAGCAAATTTAAAAACGACTTAGCAGTCATGAGGTTGCATGCATTTTCACTGCCGCTTATGCACCATGCCGCATACCTCACAACTCCTCTTACCTGCTTGCATTCCATGATTTTTCTGCCATGGTGAAAGAAATTATCATTGGTTACAAAGCATGCGCTACGCTGATTTTTATCTTTCCGAATTCCTAAAGCAGGACTTTGTCGTTCGTCAGCGCGTTCCCACCATCATCCATTTCTCGATTGTGCTCTTAAGCACTTATTTGCTGTTGCTGGTCGTATGGTTTGCCAGCGCCACCTTTGTAGAATTCGCCTTTTTGCTGCTTATCCTGCTGGCTATTCTCAATGGCTTTATGATCTGGCACGTTCAACGCAGCCGCGACTTACTGCTCATCACCGAGTTTCAAAACGCATTGTTTTCTGCCGCTGTTGGCACTTCCAGCATGTTCTCGATGATTGTGCGCCAGGACGGTGCAGTTATGCACATTGACGCAAAATTCCGCGCCCTGTTCCCACAAATCCCTGATAATATGCGCCGCTATCTCTCGGATATGTTCAGTGCCGTGGATGTAAACAAAAAAACCATCGCCGAGATTTACACTGCTATTAACGATACGGAAACCAAACAACACATCATCACCATGCAAACCGGCAAAGGCGATATCATAAAAGTAGTCTTATCAATAGATCCTTTACGCAGTATGCGGGATTATGCGTTGCTGCGCGGCCGCCCTTATGTGGAGCGCATGGCATGAACTCGGTACTTGCAGGCATCGGCCTAGACAGCTTTATCAGCGCATCACCCATTGCCATTGCTTGCGTAGACGACCGCGGCATGCTGATTGAAACCAACCGCGCCTTTCATGCCCTTACCCATTATTCGCTTTCCGTCGATACCCCTATCTCGCTCATCGAATTAATGCCTGAGATCAAGCGCGCGGAGGCGGAATCCATCCTCGCCAAATCCCTCGCCGGCGAAGCGCTTCCGATTCCACAAGCATTGGAATTCGCACTGCCAGATGCTACGACAGTTACTGTTTCAGTGTATATCAGCCGCGCAGAAATAGGTGGGCGTGAGTTGTTGTTGCTCCAGTTCATCGACACTACCGAGCAAAAAAACCTGGAGCTGCGCTTCGCGCACTCACAAAAAATGCAAGCAGTCGGCCAATTAGCTGGCGGCGTGGCACATGATTTCAATAATCTGCTCACCGCCATGATTGGCTTTTGTGATTTGCTGTTGATGCGCCACCCCGCAGGCGACCAATCATTTGCTGACATCATGCAAATCAAGCAAAACGCCAACCGCGCCGCCAATTTGGTGCGGCAATTGCTGGCGTTTTCCCGGCGGCAAACCCTGCAGCCTAAATTCCTCGACATCACCGATGTACTGGCCGAACTCTCCAATCTGGTGCGCCGGCTGATTGGGGAAAACATTGAATTAAAAATGATCCATGGCCGTGATTTGGGGTCGGTAAAAGCAGATCAGGGGCAACTGGAGCAAGTCATTATCAACCTCGCAGTCAATGCGCGTGACGCCATGCTCGGCGGCGGGACGCTGACCATACGTACCAGTAAAGTCACCATTGACCAGGAATCACTCCCGCGCGGGCTCATCGCTCCCGCTGAAGAAGATACCGCCATTCCTGCCGGCGATTACGTGTTGGTGGACGTAGCCGATACTGGCTCCGGCATTCCGCGCGAAATCATTCAGAAAATTTTTGAGCCATTCTTCTCCACCAAGGAAGTAGGCTCCGGCACCGGGCTTGGCCTGTCCATGGTGTATGGCATTATCAAGCAAACCGGCGGGTATATTTTCGTCTCCAGCCGTCCGGATCAGGGCACGACCTTCCATATCTACTTCCCCTCCTTCACCGCCCCTGCCGAATCGGCCAATGATGCCAATGACAATGACAGTGCCGAAAAATCGGCTAACGTGGATTTAACTGGCCGCAGCACCATTCTGCTGGTGGAAGACGAAACGCCGGTGCGCATCTTTGCCGCCCGCGCCCTGCGCAATAAAGGCTACACTGTACTCGAAGCTGATTGCGGCGAAACGGCGCTGGAAGTCATGGCCAATCAGGGTAATGACGTGGAGCTTATCGTCACCGACGTCATCATGCCCGGCATGAACGGCCCGGTCATGGTTGAAAAAATTACCGAACAATTCCCTAATGTGAAGGTCATTTTCATCTCCGGCTATGCCGAAGATGTCTTCGTCCATTCCTACGGCGCCGAACGCAGCTTCCACTTCCTGGCCAAGCCTTTTACGCTTAAGCAGCTGGCAAGTAAGGTAAAAGATGTTGTGCAGGGCAAATAACATGCCATGCCGGGCATGTGCTGTGGCATCCATTACGCGCTTTGCATACTAAACATTTTATCCTTAATTTGCAGCAAGCGCTTTCTTACTAACCTTATTTTGCTGTGCTATGGATGGCGAACAGGCCCGGTGTGGCCGCTTTCTCGCTTGCAAATAAAAGTAAATAGTATATAACGACTTAGTCAACATTTCTTCCTTATTGCTCATGAAGAGGCCGCATGAACGCTAACACAAAACGCGACCGGCTGGTCGACTCCGCTGCTGAATTGTTTCACACCAAGGGGTTGCTTTCAACCTCATTGGCTGACATTGCGAAGCATGCGGAAATCCCTATCGGGAATGTCTATTACTACTTCAAGACCAAAGACGAACTGGCCATGGCAGCGCTGGAAAAACGCCGCCAGGCTATGAACGAAGTGTATTCCCGTCTGGAGAGCGCCCTCGATGACTCGCGTGAGCGTTTAATTGAGCTGGTACGCTTCTTTGATCGGATCAAAGACAAATATGCACGGTTCGGCTGCCCTATTTATCGCTTGGTGCAAGATGGCGGCGAACACGACAAAGAGGCCGTTTCGCAAGCGGCAACTATGGTGTATAAAGACTTCATCGCCTGGGCGCAGAAACAGTTTGAGCAACTTGGGCAGAATGAACTGGCAGCACGTTATGCCACTACCTTGCTTGCCGGTATTCAAGGCGGCATCGTGATGGCACGTGCCAATAATTCACCGGAAGTATTAACCACGGAAATTGAGCGCCTGGTGGAATGGTTATCGAGCCTGCCCAACAAACGCATTTTCCTGGGCAAAGCCGGAATCAAAAAATCTGACGCCGCATAAACTGTCGCTATTACCGCGCCGCCGCACGCGCCAGCCGATCATTAATTGCCACGCCTAATCCTTCCTGCGGAATCGGCATCACAGCAATGCGGGTAAATTCCGGGCGATCCAGCGCGCGTAAATACGCAAACACATTCGCCGCCGCCTCCGCCAAATTTCCTGACGCACTTAAATTCATCGTACAGGCAGCACCTTGCGGCACCAGTGGCCCAAACGCTAACAAAGCCTCCTTTGCTTCCACGGTTTGCACGTTCAACCGCACCGGCAAATGCGGCGCATAATGACTGGCCAACATCCCGGGTGCGTGCACACCTTCCCCGATGTAATCCTTTACTTCATATCCCAGAACCGCTTGCAGCATCTCACGTGTTACACCCCCTGGCCGCAATATTACCGCGGCGCCGGTTATATCGACCACCGTAGACTCCACTCCCACAACGCAATTTCCACCATCCAGCACCATCGCCACTGCAAGTTCCATCTCTTCCTGCACATGCGCAGGCGTAGTCGGACTAATCCGCCCCGAACGATTTGCACTTGGCGCAGCAAGCGGCACGCCTGCAGCACGTATTACTTCCAACGCCATAGGATGCGCGGGCATACGCAGCGCCAATGTATCAAGTCCTGCCGATGCCAGCAATGACACCGGGCATTGCTCAGCACGCGGCAATATCATGGTCAACGGCCCCGGCCAGAAATGCGCCGCCAACACTTCCGCCGCACTATTCCACTGCACCAAGGCGCGCGCTTGCGCCACATCACCAATATGGATAATCAACGGATTAAATTGTGGCCGGCTTTTTGCTGCATAAATTGCGGCCACTGCACAATCATCCAATGCATTTGCAGCGAGCCCATACACCGTTTCCGTCGGCAGCCCGATCAATCGTCCTGCACGTAAATGTGCAACCGCTTCCGTAATAAGGTTGTGCATCGCAGTTTTCTTTCGTATCATCACTTTACGTTATCGCATCATCTATCATGGAGGATATATGAAAGTCATCACTGTCGCACAACAAAAGGGCGGAGCCGGTAAAACGACTGTAGCGGCGCATATCGCTGTCGCGCTTAGTCAAAAAGGCCGCCGTGTGGCGGTAGTAGACGTAGACCCGCAAGGATCACTCACCCAATGGCACCGCATCCGTGAGGAA
>CAZGVV010000006.1:0-9518 GCA_964529155.1 uncultured Rickettsiales bacterium | reverse complement strand
ATTAGGTGAAGGATACACCGGTATCAGCTTTTCCGCGCTCTCCGGCTGGCGCGTGGCAAGTGAAGTAGCACGCCTGAAACGCACCCATGATTACATCGTCATCGACAGCCCACCGCACACCGAAACTGAAGCTCGCACTGCCATTCGTAGTGCCGATTTGATCCTCATCCCCATCCAGCCAAGCCCTACGGATTTGTGGGCCACAAAAGCGACATTGGATTTAGCAAAAGCAGAAAAAATTCCCGTGCGCGTGCTGATGAACCGTGTTCCCGCCAATTCCAAACTGGCGCAAACCATCGCCCAGGAATTACCTTTTCTGACCGACACCATGCTTGGCAACCGCGTTTTATTCGCCTCCTCGCTGATGGAAGGCCGCAGCGCCACCGAGATGGACCCCTCCAGCACCGCTGCCATGGAAGTAAAATCCCTAATTAAAGAAATCCTGGCACTGCTGGAGCCGCAACAACCCGATGAAGCCGAGCCTGCCTCCAAAAAATCAAAAGCCAAGAAAAAAGAGTCGGTTAACGCATAAATTTTTAGCCTTTAATGGCGCTACCCCTTGCGGAAAGTAAGGTTTAGCGCCATACTATAAGGCTATGTCGCGTCGCGCCCACCATGCTCCTTTTGATGAATCCGGACCTTGCGGGGTTGAGGGCTGCACTTCGCCGGGTGAATACCGCGCGCCGCGCTCACGCAGCAATGTGCGCGATTATCAACTGCTTTGCTTAGAGCACGTCCGCGCGTTTAATAAGCAATGGGACTATTTCTCCGGTATGAGTACCGATGAAATCGAAGCCTTTCGCGCTGACGCTGTCACCGGCCACCGCCCCACATGGGAGCGTGAAGACCATATTCAACGCAATGACGCCGCCAAACAAGCACGGTTAGAAGAAGAGCTTGCACGCTTTCTCCACGGCCAGAAAATCAAACGCCCTACGTCCTCACGCCTCAACCCCAAGGAACGTAAAGCACTGGTGACACTGGAGCTAGAAGCTCCGTGCAGCCATAACGCACTCAAAGAGCATTACCGCGTATTGGTAAAACGCTACCACCCCGACCTCCACCACGGCGACCGCCTGCGCGAAGAAAAATTCAAAGAGATCACCACCGCCTATGCCTATCTGCTTGCGCTTTACCAAGAGGCATGAGACATACAAACACTATGCTAGACGCACCTGACATCACCCTCTCCACGGCAAAAACCTTTGGCCTCAAACCTGATGCCAGCGTGCCCGCTTTCAGCAAAGGTGACGAGCACGTTCCGGAGATCGACTCCTCCTATATTTTTGCACCCGACGTCACCCGCGCCATCCTCGCCGGTTTCCAGCATAATCGCCGCGTGCTGGTACAAGGGTTACACGGCACTGGCAAATCCACCCACATCGAGCAAGTGGCCGCCCGCCTGAACTGGCCATTCATCCGCATCAATCTGGATAGCCACATCAGCCGCACCGACTTAATCGGCCGCGACATCATCACATTGCGTGACGGCAAACAGATCACCGAATTTCATGAGGGCATCCTACCATGGGCATTCCAACGCCCCGTAGCGTTAGTATTTGACGAATACGACGCTGGCCGCCCCGATGTGATGTTCGTGATTCAACGCGTGCTTGAAGCCAGCGGAAAGCTTACGCTGCTCGACCAAAACCGCGTACTCTCCCCGCATCCTTATTTCCGCCTGTTTGCGACCACCAACACCATCGGCCTGGGTGACGCCACCGGCATTTACCACGGTACGCAGCCCATCAACCAGGGCCAGATGGACCGCTGGCAGGTCGTCGCTAATTTACATTACCTCGCCGAAGACCAGGAACTGCGCGTCGTACGCGCCAAAGCCAAAGACGTAGACGATGCTACGCTCAAACGCATGATCGCCATGGCGAACCTCACCCGTGAAGGCTTTACCCAAGGCGACCTCTCCACCGTCATGTCACCCCGCACCGTCATCGCGTGGGCAGAAAACACACAGATATTTGGCGACGTTCAAACCGCCTTCCGCCTCACCTTCCTTAACAAAACCGACGAAGGCGAACGGCATATTCTGAGTGAATATTACCAGCGGTGTTTTGACCAGGAATTGAACAGCTAAGCAGTCAATGGTAGCAACACCTATATCGATTAAACGCCAATTAGCTGCACTTGCCGCCACCACGCGTGCCCTCGCCCGGAATAAAGACTTTGATAGTTCCGCCACGTGGCAGGAAATGGACACCCTCACCCGAGGGGAAGCTGACCACAGCGCCCTGATGGAGCGCTACCATAACCCCAGCCTGCACCACCAGCTACGCCCCGCCAATACCCAGGCCGCCGCCGTGTTTGATGCGCTGGAAGCAGCCCGCGTCGATGCGCTGGGCGGCGCGGTGATGCGAGGGGTGAATCGCAATGTCAGCGCCTTTGCCACCCACCGTGCGGATACTGAACTGCCTTCCCTGCTCGCTCTGTTGCTGCGTGAGCAAACGCTTGGTACTGCGCTTACCAGAACCCAAAAAAAAGCCCTGGAACCCTGGCGGCACAAAACGGATTTCTCGGCACTCAGCCAGTCCGTTGACGACCAGCGCCGTTTCGCCGATCACGTCTATACTGTGCTGCGTGAATTGGATTTGCTCACCGAGCCTGGCAGCGCCCACCCCCTCACCTCCGCCCCCGATGGCAGCCAGGACACCCTGCCCGAGCAATCACCCGAGGAGTCCCAGGCGGAAGCGCAAACGCCCACGCCGGGCGACAAAAACAACCCCACATCGGAACACGCCGCCACCCCGCAATCGCCACCGGCCAGCGCAGAAACCATGGCCGAAGCACCGCAGTTTCGCCGTAATTCACCTCCGGCGGGTTCTCAATCCGTTACTGAACCCCCTGAATACCACGCCTACAATACCGCGTTTGACCAAACCGTTCCCGCCGAAACCCTGGCCACGCGTCCGGAGCTCGACATGCTCTACCGCCAGCTGGAGCAAAAACTCCCAGCACTTAAATCCACCGCCTCGCGCTTAGCTGCGCGCCTTCAGCATTTGTTATTATCCCGCCAGGCCCGCGGCTGGGTGTATGATCAGGATGATGGCATCCTGGATGCCCGCCGCCTTGCCCGCGTCATTTCCACGCCCTGGCAAAGCGGCTTTTACAAGCAGGCCAAGGACGCCCCCACCCGCGATACCGTGGTCACCTTGCTTATCGACAATTCCGGCTCCATGCGCGGGCGACCCATTACCATCGCCGCCCTTTCCGCCGATATGCTCGCCCTCACCTTGGAGCGCTGCGGGGTGCGCACCGAAATCCTCGGCTTCACCACCCGGGAGTGGAAAGGCGGACAAACCTACAAGCAATGGCTCAAAAATGGCCGCCCCGCCCAGCCGGGCCGCCTGAATGACATCCGCCATATTATCTATAAATCCGCTGACACGCCCTGGCGCAAAGCCCGGAAAAACTTAGGGCTGATGCTAAAAGAAGGTATTCTAAAGGAAAATATCGACGGCGAGGCCTTGCTTTGGGCCTATAACCGCCTGCTCGCGCGCCCGGAACGCAGGCGTATCCTCATGGTCATTTCTGACGGTGCGCCAGTGGACGACACCACGCTCTCCAGCAATGGAAGTACGTATCTTGACCGTCATTTGCGCGAAGCCATAGCCCGGGTGGAGCGACAGGGAATCGTTGAATTAATGGCCATTGGTATCGGCCATGATGTCACACGTTATTACGCGCGGGCCGTTACGTTATCGGAATTGGAACGCCTCCCCGAGATCATGACCCGGGAATTGACAAAATTATTTACCGAACAGCCGCTTAAGCAGCCTGAGCGGTCGGCGCGGCGGCCAGTTTTTTCTTGATCTGGCGTTTCAGGCGACGGCCTTCGCAGGTCAATTTCGCATCAGCGCGGGAAAGCAGGAAGCGGTCCAAGCCGCCATTGTGCTCAACGCTGCGCAGCGTTGCCACGGTAATACGCAGGCGCACTGTGCCGGAAAGCGCATCGCTATGCAAGCTAACCTGCTGAAGGTTAGGAACAAAACGGGTCTTACTCTTGTGATTAGAGTGTGATACTTTGTGGCCGTATTGGGCGCCGGTTCCGGTTAATTCACATTTGCGCGACATAATATACCTGCTAATTTACGCGTTTAGGAGGGCGCTTTAATACAATACCACGCCACAAAGTCAAGCCTAAATAGCACTAATGCCGAAAGGCAATGGCACCACTGCCATCCACACTCGTAATGTCTTGCATAAGTGAAAAATTGTCATTTGCTGAATTATACCTGTAAAATTGTGCATGCGAGCTGTTCGATATGCCGATAATATTACTATGCGGCGAAAATGCAACGGCATTACCCCCGGTTAATGAAGGATTTACTGCAGTTAATTGTCCGTTTGTCACATTCATACGGTATATTTGCGTGGCGCCACTTTTAGTAACTGCCGCATATTGTGAATCAGCGCTAAAGGCAATTTCATTAATGGCTGACTGGCTAGCTAACGTAGCATCAGATTGAGGAGTAACCTGTACAAAAGAGCCGTTACTGTAGTCATACACTTTCAAGGTGTCCGCATCTGTACCACCCACCAGCAAATACCGACCGTCAGGCGAAAACACTGCAGTAGTTAAGCCTGTCAAAGCAGGAATATTTGTCATTTTTGTAAAACTATCCTCACTATGCTGGTACACTATTAATTTACCACCCGCCACTAGCGCCAAATAATTATCCCTGGGCGAGAACACTACGGACGTGGCAGAGGATATCTCTACTGCTGGCTGGTCCAATAATTCAGAAGAAGGACCAGATGTCTCGGTTTTTTCTATAAAATGGTCATCCCCATTATTTTTGTATATGTGCAAATAGGCAAGCGTCATGCCTTGGACCTGACTTACCACTGCCAAAAAAGTTCCGGATTGTGAAAACGCCACCCCATGAACGATATTTTGAGGAGCAGCGTCTATTCCCTTAGGCGAAGCAAGCGGCACCATATCTCCAATAACCGAAGTAGCCACGATATCTCCATCTGTGGTAATGCGCTTGAGGATAGTCACATACGGACTGGCAGAATGCCCCACTGCCCAATACACATTATCCGACGATATAGAAATATCATATGCTTGAGCGCTTATCGGAGCGGGTGTTATAGTAAGTGGCGTAAAGCTATCACAATTTTGCGTATAAAAATACGCATTTGCTCCACCGCCCACAAATGCAACATCCGGCCCCACATACGACGGCGCTTTCCCGTCCTGTATGGATTGTATCTGCCAGCGCTCCTTAAACCGCACCAGATCATCAAACGAAGAGCCCCCGGCGGAAGCCGCTTGTTGAACAAATTTAGGAAACCATGGCGTTGTTGGAATAGCACTCGCATCGCAATAGCAGTTGGTCTTTTGGGCAGTCTCATCAATCCCCGCATTATAACGCGTGCCGTTTTTCTGGAATCCACCATGTCCGTTCGGGCCGGTGCTCAGCAGCGCATAGGCTGCGCCGTTTGGCGTATTCGTACGGTCTCCACCGGCTTCATCTTTCACCTGTACCGCTTTGCAATGGTCAAAGATCGTGTAGTTTTTAAACGCCTCATACTGCGTGAGGCTCACATCCACCGCATAAAATATCCGCCGTCCCCAGGCGTCATACATAAATTCCGGCGGCAATCCCAACGTTTGCACCGGAACGGCGCCTTCCGCCACATCATGCACCGAACCTATATTGCCCGAATAATCCGCTGCAGGGGTTCCACCCAAGCACGTAGTAGTCGTAGCCGCCAGCCCATAATTCGGATCACTTTCCGTTAGCGTTAAGCTACCCGGGCATGGCAGGGCGTTGTTTTGTGAGCGGTATGACAGCAGCGCGTTTTCAATGCGGTCTAATTTACGTTCGGTCTGGATTTGGCGGGTTTGCTCCACGGCACCAGCCCCATAAAACGCGGTCACCGCCGCGATCACAGCGATGATGATAAACACAATCGCCATTTCAATCAGGGTAAAGCCTTCTCTCGGCTTGCGGCTGCGTCCACTGCCCGCTATATCATATCGCATGCAATCCTCCACCGCACTTATTGATACGTTTCATAGCGCGCTCCGCAACTTACTGCAAGCCTTGCAGGAGCCTGCCTCGTATTTTGACAGCTTATTAATCGGTATCTCCGTCGCTGTTGCATTATTACTCACCTTTTTAGCCCGCAGGGCCATCAAGCGGCACAGTTACCCTCTGGAGCGCTTACACATTTCTGCACACTTCGTGCATCGCGCCTCCAGCTTGCTGCCACCATTGCTGACCTTGATTTTTCTGCACTCGACCATTGCGCTGGATATTCGGCAGCAAGAGCATCTTTTTGACCGCGCCGTACACCTTAGCGTGGCATGGTTTCTGGTCCGCTTAGTCATGCTGGTGGTGCGCACGCGCCCCGTTGCCTTGTTTTTAAGCGGCGTCATTATTATCGGCGCGTTTTTGCATGCATCCGGCTTTGGCAACTCCATCCACCATTACCTGGCAGGTATGGAATTTGAAATCGGCACACTAAAGCTCTCCATGCTTGGCATTGTTCACGGGGTTGTCATTTTTGTCTTTATGTTTTGGCTTGCCGGCGTGTTATCGCGCGGCGCGGAAAACTACCTGCGCCGGGTGTCTTCGATGAGTTACAACGCCCGCGAACTCATTGTAAAACTTTTCACGGTAATGGCCTATAGCATCGCCATCATCATCACCCTGGAAGCACTCGGTGTGAACTTAACCGCCCTGGCCGTTTTCGGCGGTGCGCTTGGTGTGGGGATCGGGCTTGGTTTGCAGCGCTTCACCGCCAATTTCGTCAGCGGCATCGCCATTTTGCTGGAACGCTCAGTCAAAATCGGTGACATGGTAGAAGTTGGCACCAGTACCGGCTGGGTGCGGCAATTGCACATGCGCTATATGCTGCTTGAAACCTTCGACGGCCGCGAAATCGTCATCCCCAACGAAGAGCTTACCACCTCGCGCGTTACTAATTGGACCTATACCAATCCTAACGCACGCCTGGAAATCAAAGTCCGCGTCGCCTACGATGCAGACCCCGCCCTCGCCCGCCGCTGTATGTTAGAAGCCGCTCGTGCTCACCCGCGCTGCCTGAAATCGCCAGAACCACTCTGTGCGCTGCGTGAATTCGGCGATATTTCCCTCAATTTTACCCTCACCTTCTGGATTCCCGACGTCCGCGAAGGCCGCAACGGGCCGCAAAGTGAAGTGATGATGGACATCCTCCGCCGCTTCCGCGAAGCCGGCATCACTATGCCCTTTTCTCCGCACGAGCGGCGCGTGCCGGGGGTTGTGATAAGTGAAGCGTGATGCGTGATACGTGATGAATAATGAGTGAAGATTCTTCACCCGTCACTATTCACCATTCATTCACTCCCTCACCTACTCCGCCCTAGCTCCACTGCTCTGGCGCGATGGCCAGCTGGTTTCGCGGCTGCGAATACCGGCGGGGGCGGCAAGCTGGGTGAATACGCGGTCCAGCATTTCCATCATCTCCTGATCACGCGACGCACCAGTGCGGCCACCAATTACCACACCAATCAACCGCCAGCGCCCACGCTTAGCCGAAGTCACTAAATTATACCCTGATGCCCGAATGAAACCGGTCTTAATCCCATCGGCGCCTGGATAACGTCCGAGCAAACGGTTGTGGCCTTCATAGGTCTGCCCCCGGAAATTGAACTCCTGCTGGCTGAAAAAATGATAGTATTCGGGAAAATCGCGTTGCAAGGCAATCGCTAAGCGCACCAGATCATAAGCCGTAGTAATCTGCCGGTCATCCGGCAGCCCCGAGGGATTATACAGATGGGTATCTTTCATTCCTAATTCTTTGGCCGTGCGGTTCATCATGTCGGAGAATCCCTCCTCTGAGCCGCCGAGCGCTTCAGCAGTCGCCATCGCCACATCATTGGCCGAACGCACCACCATCGCCTCAATTGCCGTTTTCACCGTAATGCGATCACCGGGGGTAAAATTCATATTCATCGCCGGCATTCCTGCCGCATGCTCTGAAATGGGAATCATGGAATCCATGCCGACTTTACCTTGCTTGATCGCATCAAACAAAAGGTACAGCGTCATCATTTTGGTGAGCGATGCAGGATGACGCAGTTCCCCGGCATGCGATTCGTAAAAAATCTCCCCCGTATCAGCATTTACTACCAATGCAGCAGGGCGTGGAGCCTCAACGCTTGGCCGCAACACAGGCCGCAACGCAGCCCCGCGCCGATGCCGTTGCTGGGGTGGCGCCCGATGTTTTTTTACGCTGGCTTTCCGCTTACTGGCAACATATGCCCGCACCTGCTGCACCTGCGCGTTCGCGGAATGGTTCCACACCGGTGCCGGTATTTCGACACAAAGCACGCACATCAATAATGTAACAACACGTCGTAAAAGCATATGGTCTTTACAATATAAACAGCGGCGTGACGCAACACTAATTTCAGGATAATTTTTTTGAATATTTTTTTAGGGTACTTATCCCCTACGCGTATCTCTGCATTACCAACAGAATCCTTATGCAAAAAGCCATATACAACCTTGACATGTAGACGGCAATGCATGTACAACAGCAGGCATGTTGCATTGCAGTATTAGCGGTGCAACCGTCACATATTCACCATTCGTTATTTGTTTTTAATTAAACGTTCCTCTTCAAGGAGTATATCATGAGCCAGAATCCACAACCCGGCAAGAAACCTGCTCAGTCCGGTTCAGCCGCTTCTTCCGTAAATGCCATTGGCAATACCGCCGTTAACACGAATGCACAAAGCGCAAAGCATGCCTCCGGCACTGCAAATAAAATAACCCAAACCGCTTACAGCGCTGCCGAACAAACCCGCAAATCCGCTCAAAATGTGGTAAGCATCAGCAGTGATGCAGTCCAGAAAATGATCGCCAGCAGCAGCTCCGAAGCCGCTAAAGCACAAGAAAAAGCATCCGAAATCAGCCGTGAAGGCTTGGAAAACTTTGCCCGCTCTGCAGACATGGCCACCAAGTTGATGACTGAAATGGTCAGCATCGGCCGCGACAACATCGACGCCTGCATTGAAGCCTGCAACACCACCGCCAGCGTATGCAAAGACATGAGCGCTGAAATCGTCGAAACCTGCAACCGCTCCTTCTCCGATTGCGTGGATCTGTCGAAAGAAGCCTTTAATTGCCGTACCATCAATGATGTAGTGGAACTGCAAAACAAAGTATTCCGTCAATTGATCGACACCTGCTTCAGCGAAACCAACAAGCTTTGCAACATGGCCTTCCAATCCTGCAGCGAAGCTCTGGAGCCGCTCAATGAGCGCATTTCAGAAGCTTCAGACAAATTGTCCAAAGCATTGTCTGCTTAAACATTTTTCTGATACACTATAAAAACCCCCGCCGTGAAAATGGCGGGGGTTTTTTATGGTATTTCCTCCCCCTTCACCCCTCCTAACACCCACACCCCTTTCTTCCTTAACCTCTACAAGCAAGGGTGGTTGGTGTTTGGAAGATGTGTGAGTATTAGAAAGAGGTGGAAGAAGTAAGATTAGGCCTTCCGGG
>CAZGVV010000005.1:39855-45807 GCA_964529155.1 uncultured Rickettsiales bacterium | reverse complement strand
ATGGTCGGGGCGAGAGGATTTGAACCTCCGACCCCCAGTCCCCCAGACTGGTGCGCTAACCGGGCTGCGCTACGCCCCGACATGGTAAGACTTGTATAAATAGCCGGTTATCGAGATAACCGAATCCTCCTGCTTGCGGCAGGAGGTGGGGGCTATGGCCTTATCATAGGATAAGACTCAACGTGCTTAACGCCTTGGCCCGTCTTGTCAAGTATTTATGCTTAAGCAAAGCTCGGGCAGGCCATGCCTTCAGCCTCCAATGCCTGGCCCAGTGCGGCTTGCAGGCGTTTTAGCCCGGCGGCGTCCTTGGCCTCGCAACGGGCGGAAAGCATGGGCTGGGTATTAGATGCGCGCAGCAACCACCAGCCATCCGGGGTTTGCACCCGCACGCCGTCTACCGCGATTACCGTGGCTCCGGCAGTCTGCAGGCGGGTTTTAACGGCATCGATAAAGGCGAATTTTTTATCATCTTCACACACAAAGCGCATCTCCGGGGTGGAGACATAGCGCGGTAAGCGGCGGCGAAGTTCCGAAAGGGGAACGCTGCTCCGCGCCAGCAAACCCAGCAGGCGAATCGCCGCGTAAAGCGCGTCATCAAAGCCGAAGTAACGGTCTGCGAAAAACATATGGCCGCTCATTTCCCCGGCCAGCGGCGCGCCGATTTCCAGCATCTTGGCTTTAATATGCGAATGTCCGGTTTTCCACATGAGCGCGTGGCCGCCGAGGCGGGTAATTTCACTGAAAAGTCCCTGGCTGGCTTTGACATCGGCAATAATGGTGCTGCCGGGTGTAGTCTGCAATACATCTGCCGCATAAAGCGCGAGTAATTCGTCACCCCATACGATTTCACCGGCGTCATCCACCACGCCAATGCGGTCGCCATCACCGTCAAAAGCAATACCCAAGTCACAGCGATTGTCGCGCACCGTGTGCATTAATTGCTCCAGGTTTTCTGCTACTGCGGGGTCTGGGTGATGAACAGGGAAGGTGCCGTCGATGGTTTCATTTAGCAAGATATGGGTGCCGGGTAGCCGTGCAGCTAACTGCACCATTATATCACCTGTCGCTCCATTTCCAGCATCCCAGGCCACATGCAACGGTCGTGCGCCCTCTGGCCATGCAGCGCGTAGTTCAGTAAGGTAGTGGGCAGAAATATCTACGTGCTGAAGCAAGCCAGGAGAAGTAGCTGCACTAGGTGTTACCTGGGCAAGTGCTTTTATTTGCTCGCCGAAAAAAGGCTTTTTCCCGAGCATAAATTTAAATCCATTATGATCCGGTGGGTTATGTGAGCCCGTAACCATAATGCCACCGCGCGCGCCTTGCGTGGTGCATACTGCATAATAAAGCATTGGCGTTGGCCCAACGCCAATATCCAGTACATTGCATCCCGTGGAGCGAATTCCTTCAATCAGGGCTGCAGTAAGCGCTGGTGAGCTTTGACGACCATCATAGCCAACACATAGCGGGCCGTCTCCTTCCGCTGCAGCCGTCGTGGCAAATGCCGCGCCGATCCTACGTGCAGCCTGTTCGTTAAGAGTGCTCGGGTAAATGCCGCGTATATCGTATTCGCGTAAGATGGAGGTGTTTAACATCATGGGGCAGGGGCTGGATTTTGTGCAGGTGGTGGTTGGACGTTAGGGATACATGCGGCGCCGAGTTGAATGCCCTGCAGCCGACGACGCTCAGCCAGATCTACAGTTAATTGCTTGGCTTTTTTGGAGTCCATGGCAGCAAGAATCGGAGCCACTTTTTTCTCTGCCATTTTATCAATAACTAACAGTAAAATAGGCATTTCCACTTCGTCAAAAATGCGTGCTGCAGCTGTGGGCTTCATTGCTTCGTAGATTTTTACTAGGCTTTTGATTTTGCTGTCTTCTTGCGCGTTATACTGTAAAATTAATTCTTTCATCGCCTGCTGCATATTTTCTATTTGGGTAATTTTCGTATCGATACGTTTTTCGATATCCCCCATCAAGGTTTCTTTCAACTCAATGTTTTTTTCCCATGTTTCCAGCTGTTCGTGTCGTTTAGACAGATTTTGTAATATGTCAAGTTCGGTAGGGCTGAAATAGCGTGAGCCAGGAGCCAAGCCTTTTCCACCGTCCGGCGATTCATCCGCACCGGGGCGCACATCGGAAACTTCGCCTTTAGCAGTGCTTTGGCCAGGCTCTAGCTTGTCAGGTTCTTTCTTTTCGCCTTCTTTTTTCTCACCTTCTTTTTTTTCACCTTCACCTTCAGCAGGCTTTTTATCGCCTTCTTTAGACACTGCCTCGGCGGGTGTTTCTGTTTTCTTTTCACCTTCAGCAGGCTTGTCGCCTTTAACCGCTTCACCATCAGGTTTCTTCTCGGCAACTTTAGCATCCGCGGGGGGGGCTTTTACATCTGCGGGCCTGGCATCTTTTTTCTCAGCAGGTTTTTCTGCCGGTTTTGTGTCCGCAGATTTTGCATCAGTTTTTTCTTGTTGTGCCGCTACAGAGCCGGCCCAAAACAGCCGCGCTATTTCTTCGCCGCCATGCATGACTGCTGCTACTTTAATGGCAAGCAGCATACATACGGCAATCATCGTGAGCGGCAATACCCTCATGCGCGATCTACCTTGCCTTAATCAGATCAAGAAGTTCTTGCTCTACGCGTGGCCTTGTTTGAGGAGAAGCCCGCTGACCCCGGAGCGCAGGGTCACTTGTAGTGCGTGTAGCCAGCGCTTCCAGTAATGCTTTGCCATCTGCTTGTGTGGGGGGCAATCTCGGCGCAGCAGGTTTGGGTTGGGCTGGCGCTGCTGGGCGTAAATTAGTATGAAGTGCGGCATCGGCCGCTTTACGAGCGGCAAGACCTGCTTCAAGCTGGTCCGACAATTTTGCGGCGCGTTCGACTAAAAACATCAAATCATCTGCTACCAAATTCGCTTTATCGATACGATTTTGTACGGTTTCCCCCAGTTTTCGGCTGGCAGCTTGTAAGGAGGCGATGCTGTCAGAGGCGCGCATGGTGGATTCGTCAAAATGCTTAAGTAAACGGGCCAAATCGCCCCGGCCGTCCTGAAGCACTTGAATGCGCTTATTTAAACTCCAGCAATAGAGTATGGTGATTATAAGCAGCGCCGCTACTGCTATATTAATTCCAAAATCCAAAAACATCATTACGAAGACTCCTTCTGCCGTTGTACCATCGACTCACTCACCGCTACCGCCATCTGATCTCCCACGCGGCCTAATTTCCCGCGTGACACCGTAACACCACCGCATTTAAGTGCGATCTCATCATCAGGCATGCAGTCCAGAAGCAAGGTTGATCCTACACGAAACCGCATCACATCGCCCAATGTAATTTCTTTTTCGTCTAATACTGCTTCCAAATAAACCTCTGTGTTACGCAATTCTTTGCCTAAATGCTTTTCCCATACCGTATCCTGGCCAAATTTTTCCCCCATGAACATTTGCAACAGTAAATCCCGAATGGGTTCAAGCGTGGCATGGGGTAATAACATTTCAATAATTCCGCTACGCTCTTCGATATCAACACGCAGGCGCACCAGGAGTGCTGCGTTGGCGGGGCGTGTAATGGTGGCAAAACGCGGGTTGGTTTCTAAGCGCTCAAATTGGAAGGTAGCCGGCGAGAGAGGCTCAAATGCAGAGCTCATATCCGTCAGTACAACGTCCACCAAGCGTTTCACCAAATCCTGCTCAATGGTAGTGTAAGGCCGGCCTTCCACACGTACCGCGCGCGAACTGCGGCGGCCACCCAGCAAAATATCCACCATGGTATAAATAAGGCTGCTGTCTACGGTAACCAGGCCAAAGTTTTCCCATTCCACAGCACGAAACACCACAAGAAGTGCGGGGAGTGGGATAGAATTCAAATAATCATCAAAACGCAATGATGTCATAGAGTCTAAGCCGACATCCACGTTGTCCGAGGTAAATAAGCGCAGTGAAGTGGAAAGCTGGCGAACCATGCGATCAAATACCACCTCAATCATCGGCAGTTTTTCATATGCCATCAGCGATTTGTCTAGAATCGCACGTATGCCGGAGAATTGCTCGCTTTCACCATTGTTTTCAAAACCGAGCAGCGTGTCTATTTCATTCTGATTTAAGACACGCTCAGGCGTTCCGCTCTCAGTGGCGGCGGGTTCTTGCGTTTCTTCGGGCGTATCAGCCATTGATTATTCCTAGACTATCATCCTGCAGGCGTTACAGCAATTAGCGTACCAACCTTTATGGTTAAGAATACAGCACATCATTGCACCAATATTTCGCGGAACAGTACGTCTTTTACCTTAACAGGCGCAAGAACCGTGTTGGCGCGTGAAAGCATTTCCTCACGCAGGCGGTACATTCCTGCCGAACCATATAAGTCGGTGGACCGCATTTCACGCAAAAAGCTATTATAGCTATCCATCAGGCGGGGCAAATTCGCTTCCACCAGTGGGACTTCTTCCTTGCTGGCTATTTCAAGTGTAATGGTGGTTTTGATAAAGCTGGTTTGTTTGCCGCTTGTATTTAAATTAACTAACATTTGCGGTAAGTCAAAATAAACAGGCTGCTCTATTTTAGCTTCACTGTTACTACCGCCATGGCTTTCTGCGTTTTCGCCCTCACTATGTTGTGATTTATGGCCAAGCATGAAAAATGCGCCTGCGCCTATAGCAATAAGAAGCACTAAAACGCCCGCCGCTATAATAATCAATTTTTTCTTACTTTTTCCGCCTTCCGCTGCGACTTCACCTTCCGGTAATTCACCGTCTTCTGCGGGTTTGGTGTCTTCCGCGTTGTCTGCTTCTTTGTTTGCCATAGCGCCCTCTTATTGGGTGAAATCAAATCGCTATGCTTATAACTCAGGCACTCCATTTCTGCAACCTGCGATACATTCAAATTGCAATGAAATTATATCATGCGTAGTTGGCATGATTTATGCATTTAACCGCCAGACACATTTGGAGTCAGGCGTAATGGACAACAGTATTTATCTCACACTTTCCCGGCAAATGGCCATGCTGCGTGATTTGGAAGTCACGTCTAATAATATGGCTAATTCTAATACCACAGCATACCAAACATCACACACCATGTTTGATTCCTATATGGTGCAAGATAATGGGCGCGGAAAAATGGCTTTCGCGCATGACATTTCTACGTATCGCAATTTAGAGCAAGGTTCTCTGACTGCAACAGGCAATACCTTGGATTTTGCAATCAATGGTGATGGTTATTTTGTCGTGCAGACACCGGCTGGTGTGCGTTATACGCGTGGTGGAAATTTTAAAATTGATACGTCAGGCACATTGGTTACACAGGATAATTATCCAATTCTTGATCCGGGAGCACAAACCATTCGGTTTAATCCGGATGATAAAAATATCACCATTGGTGCGATGGGTAATATCAGCGTAAACGGTGAGCAGCGTGGTTTTATCGATCTGGTCAGTTTTGCTAATCAACAAAATATGAAAAAACTGGGAGACAGGCTTTTTACTACGGATGCAACGCCGCAGCCTGCACTGAATGCCCGTGTTGTACAGGGGGCCCTCGAAGGTTCAAATGTTCAGCCCGTGCTTGAAATGACGCATTTGCTGGACATTACCCATAGTGTGGAAGAAAGCGGAAAAATCATTCAGATTGTTTACGATTTAGAAAGCAAGGCTGCCCAAGGGTGGACCCAGTAATATGGCATTGAATTATCAGCATAAGGAACTTGCCCAATGAGTACGATGAGAGCACTTGATATCGCTGCAACCGGTGTGCAAGCCCAGCAATTGTTTGTAGATGTGATTTCACAGAACTTGGCGAACATCAATACCACTGCGTATAAGCTACAACGCCCTGAGTTCTCTGACCTGATTTATCAAAATCTTCGTCGTGTGGGGGTCAATTCATCGGATTCCGGCACCATTGTGCCCACTGGTATTCAGCTTGGGCTTGGGGTTAAAGTGGCCTCCATTTATCGAAATACCAC
>CAZGVV010000005.1:26462-39845 GCA_964529155.1 uncultured Rickettsiales bacterium | reverse complement strand
GGTGCAAGGTGATGGTTATTTCCAGATACAATTGCCAGATGGAACCATTGCCTATACCCGTAGCGGTACGTTTCAACTAAGTGCGAACGGTGAAATTGTTACGGCAGACGGTTATTTGCTTTCCCCCAGCATCACGGTTCCGCAAGACGCAGTTAGCGTAAGCATCGATAAATCGGGCGAAGTATTTGCTACTTTGAACGGGCAGATAAATCCGCAAAACCTTGGCCAGATGCAATTGGCGGTATTTGTGAACCAGGCAGGGCTGCAGGCTATTGGGAGCAATTTATTCCTAGAAACGCAGGCTTCAGGAAACCCTATTCAAGGGAATCCGAATCAACAGCAATTCGGTTCTATACAGCAAGGATTTTTGGAATCTTCCAACGTGGACCCCGTAACGGAAATCACCAATCTTATCCGTGCCCAGCGCGCCTATGAATTTAATACTAAAGTTATTACCAAGGCTGATGAAATGCAGCAAACCTTGCAACAAAGCATCACCTAATAAAAGGAATATAAAAGCGTATGTTGAAATATCTTATTCTTTTTCTTGTATTGCTCAGTGGGGCCGCACAGGCAGAACCTCTGGTCGATGGCAATACTATTCCTGCGCCCTATACATTGGCTGCCAAAGATGTCGAGCAAGCCGTAGCCACAGCGCTTACGGGCGCAGGGGCGGGGGACCATCTATCCGTAGATATGGTTGGACAACATGCGCGTATATATGAAAGCCAGGCGCCGGTTACGCCACGCATTACCAGCTTATCAGCAGATAAAGCGTCTGGTCGCTGGCAAGCAAACCTGATGGTGATGGCACAAAATGGCAATGTACTAACTGCTATGCCTATTGCCGGACGTTTCCAGGAAATGACGACACTTCCCATATTAAAGCGCTCACTGCGTTCAGGGGATGTGATTGCCAAGGAAGATATTGATTATCTGGATTTCCCAGTCGCTCGTACCCGAACCGATGTAGTAAGTGACATAAACCAGCTTATCGGCCAGGCAGCACGTAACGGAATTTCGGCTCACCGGCCAGTGCGTGTAAGCGAGCTTGCAACCCCGGCAATCTTGAAAAAAAGCGCTGTTGTGCAAATGATTTATCGCAGTGGAGCATTAGAAATCACCACCACCGGTCAAGCCCTTACGCAAGGAGCAAAAGGCGATGTAATCGAAGTTCGTAATTTGAACAGTCACCAAACAATACGTGCCGTGGTGGAAAGCAGCAATGTTGTGTCAATACTACCGGTAGGAGTAGCCCATGCGGAAAATTAATTCACCTTTTTATGGATTGCTCGTAGCTAGCATGCTTTCGGGGTGCGGCACAACCTTAAGCAAAATAGAAAATATCGGTAATCCACCTGCACATGCCGCTGTGGTCGATCCTACGCGTCAGCCTGATTATCAGCCTATGTCATGGCCGTTGCCTGAACAAAAAGCACCTGCGGAACATTACGTTAATTCATTGTGGCAGCCTGGTTCACGTTCATTTTTCCGTGACCAACGCGCCAGCAGAACAGGGGATATCTTAAAAGTAACCATTAAAATCAATGATAAAATCCTCTCAGATAACCAAGGCCAAGCTAAGCGTCAGGTAAGCGAGAATTCAGCGTTGCCTGCAGTAGCTGGACTTGAAAACCGAATTGCCAGAGGATTTTCCCGTAATGGTAGCCCCACTAATTTGTTAGATGTTACCAGTAACCATGACGTAAAAAGCGGTGGCAAAATTACCCGTCAGGATCAAATTCAAACGCAAGTGGCGGCGCTGGTTACCCAGGTATTGCCAAATGGAAATTTGGTGATTGAAGGGAAAGAAGAGATCCAAATGAATTACGAAATGCGTGAAATTGCCGTGAAAGGTGTTGTACGCCCACAAGACATCACGCCTGATAATACGGTGGATTCAACACAAATTGCTGAAGCGCGTATCACCTACGGTGGCCATGGTCAGCTAATGGATATGCAACAGCCACGCTGGGGTAATCAGATGATTGAGATATTATCGCCGTTCTAGGATAATCAGCAAATGCAGTGCTGCATAATTATTTGCAGCACTGCATTTTTAGTAAGCTATTTGCTTTTCTTTTCAATAGCGCTCAATTGCGTGTGCAACCAGGTATTGCTGTCTACTTTTGTGCCGTCTTTCAGCTTAATTTGATATGCCTCACCCGTATGGCTGGATTTGCTTGCAACTTTGGTGATAAAATCTTCCGCTGTGGCAACATCTTTGGTTTCTTTGAGTTTATCTTGGAAATGCTGGCGGGCATAGGCGCCGTCATGTTCTTCGCCATTGCGGATAAGCGTTACATTGCTTGTGGTAAAACTATTAAGCAGAGCATCAATTTTTTGTTGGTCAGTCAGTGTGGCGGCAAAAACTTGCGTGCCAAGCACTAAAGTGACCAGTAAGCCAAGCATGGTAAATAGACGAAACATAGGAACCTCCGGTTGGTTGAAAGTGCCTGTATCAAAAACCTTTTTTTTGCAAAAAGCAAATAGATAGTAAATCTACAGGGTTCTCAGCGCTTCTACGGGATTAATACGCGCGGCGCGTGAGGCCGGGTACACGCCGGACGCCGTCCCCACCAGCGCTGCAATACCAAGTGCTACACCTACGGACCATAAATTGATCTGAACGGGCAATCCAACCCATCGCTCTGCTGCAGCAGCTCCGCCAACACCCAGCAGTAATCCGCCAAGCCCCCCCAGTGTTGCAATCAATACCGCCTCTAACAGAAATTGCAGCATGATCTCATGCTGTGTTGCACCGATAGAACGGCGTATACCTATTTCCCGGCGGCGCTCTGTAACGGTTACCAGCATGATATTCATAATGCCAATCCCGCCCACCACCAAGGAGATGGACGCCACTGCGCCGAGCAACAAGGAAAGAGTGCGAGACGTATCCGTTGCGGTTTGAGCGATGGAGGTGAGGTTTCGGACCGAGAAGTTATTTTCATCCTTAGGCGATAGATGCTGCTGTTGCCGCAATTGTTCCGTGACTTCACGCAGGGCAGAATTCATAGTTTTCTGTGATTTTGCCCGGGCAATTACCAGGGGAATCGTGTCTCCACGCAAAGAAAATGGTGAAAGCCGTTTTGCCACGCCAAGTGGCACGACAATTAAATTATCCATATCCGAGCCATCCAAAGACTGCCCCTTAGGCTCCAATACACCGACGACTTGAAACGGAAGATTATCTACGCGCAGTGACCGGCCAATCCCATTTTGGCCCTGAAATGCCCGCATTGCTACGGTTTTCCCGAGCACCATCACCCGCCGGTTGCTCATGACATCTGCTTCGGAAAATGAATCTCCTTCAGCAAATTTCCAGTCTTTAATAGGAAAAAATCCCGGTGTCGTGCCAAGCATCTGGACATCCCACTTATCATGGCCTTGAGCAATTTTAACTGACTGGGGCATGGCAAGTGGTGCCGCATCTTGCATCGACGGCAAGTTGGCAATGGTCATGGCGTCGCGTGGCTTTAGTTTGGCGAAACCGCTTTTACGCATTACCTGAAAATTCGGTGGAGCGCTACTGATGCTGATAATATTGCTGCCAAGCTTGGATAAAGCACTTTCCACCGATGCCCGGCTGCCAGCGCCAATCGCCACCATCAAAATAACCGAACCAACCCCCATCACAATACCAATCACCGCCAGAAAAGTGCGTAATTTGGTAACGCCAATCGAGGTGATCGATTCACGTACTAAAAACAGCAATGAGATGCGGCGTGTTTTCATATCAGTACATCGGCCCGTCATAGACAATGGTGCCGTCTTTAATTTGCACCAAACGATCCGCAGCTTGCGCTACGCTTGCGTCATGCGTTACCAGAATAATCGTAATAGACTCCCGGTGGAGTTCACGAAAAAGATCCATCACTTCCACGCCGGTTTTACTATCCAATGCCCCGGTTGGTTCATCCGCCAATAACAATTGCGGTTGGCACACCAGCGCCCTGGCAATCGCCGCCCGTTGTTGCTGGCCGCCGGAAACCTGATCCGGCAAGCGCTTACCTAATTTTTCAAGCCCCACGCGCGCCAAGCATTGTTCTGCCCGTTTAACACTATGATCATGCGAAACACCTAAATAGCGCAGAGGCAGCGCGACATTTTCTAGTAAAGTCCGAGTACCAATCAGATTAAATCCTTGGAAGACGAACCCAATTAATTGCCCCCGCAATGAGGAAAGCTCAGTGTCCGTGCAGTGCTCGGTATGTTTGCCATCCAATATATATTGCCCACTGGTGGGCCGGTCCAGCGTACCCAGCAAATTTAATAAAGTAGATTTCCCGGAACCGGAAGGTCCCATGATGCTGATAAACTCACCCCGGCCTATGCTTAAATTGGCTCCGTGCAAGGCAGCCCCCGTGGTGCCCACGGTTGCGTAGCGCTTTTCAATATCGATGAGCTCAATAAGCGCCATGCGTCTTATTCCTCGCCTGCATTGATCGTGCCGGTTATAACCAAATCACCTTCTTTAATATCGCCGCCCGTTACTTCCACATAAGCGTCATCACTGCCACCCAACGACACATTCACCAGTTTGGGCTGGCCGTTTTTAAGGATATATACGTGTGGAGAATCGCTTTCTTCTTCGGAGTTATCCGCCGTTATGCTGCCAAACAAACGCTTAAGCCCACCTGCATGCACCACAGGGGGGTGAAAACGTAAACCGGATGCTGCAACACGTAGCACATCCTTTTGCTGCGATAAGATAACGCTCACATACGCCGTCATGCCCGGCAGCAGCTGCCTGTCTTTATTTTCTACCGCCACGATGACGCTATAGGTCGTAATGTCTTGCTGCGTATTGGGGTTTAAATTCACGGTTTGCACTGTGCCGGTAAATTCTTTTTGCGGATACGCATCCACATTGAACCGCACCGCTTGGCCCACCTTCACCTGGCCAATATCGGCCTCGGTTAAGCCCACGTCGATCACCATTTTGGTTAAATCCTTGGCGATTTTGAACATCTCCGGCGCTTCAAAGCTTGCCGCCATGGTTTGGCCTTTGGAGACCTTGCTTTCAATGATTACCCCGTCCACCGGCGAGCGGATTTTGGTGTAACCTACATTGGCTTTGTCCCGCTCATATTGTGATTTGGAAATATCGTAAGCGTTCTTGCTGCTGCGATAATCCTGCTGCGCGCGCTCCATTTCCACGCGAGCCACATAGTCTTTGGCAAAAAGTGCCTGCGCGCGCTTGAGATTACGCTCCGCCAATTCCATCACGTAATAATTATTCTCCATCGTGGATTTGCTTTGCTCCAGCTGCGCCTGCGGGAGGGTGGGGTCGATTTCGGCTAACAGCTCGTCTTTCTGCACCGTATCATTCGCTTTGATATGCAATTCCATAATGCGCCCGGATACTTGCGTGCCCACCGTTACCACTTCCTCGGGATTAATACGCCCAGTTGCGCTAATCACCTGGCCAACATCCCCTATGGACGCGGCTTCGGTCCGGAAAGAGGCTTTATCTTTTCCTGGCGAAATTAGCAGGCTTACGCCACCGGCAATGACCAGTGCTAACACAATGCCAACATAACGACGTTTTATTTTCATGGCTTAGGCGCTCCGACAGGTTGGGCCGTGGGTTGGATAACCGGCTGATTACCGGGCTGTGCAGGTTGCAGAGAGCTGAGATCCAGCGTTCCCATGGCCCGGATGAGTTCAACGCGGGTGGTAAGTAAGTTATATTTCGCGCTGGCTTGTTGTTGCAGCGAGCTGCTGTATTGCGCTTGCGCATTCAATAAATCCAGAATACTCCCCAATCCCTCGCGGTAACGCCCCAGCGCGATGCCTTTCAGCTCCAATGTGCTGGCCAGCGTATCTAGGCTGGTAAGCCATGTTTGCCGCGCCGTTAAATAATTTTGGTATGCCCGCCACACTTCCTGAAACACGTTTTGCTGCGTGGCGTCAAGTTGGCTTTCCGCCGCGCGTACCTGACTTTCCGCTGCTTTTTCGCTGTAGGTTTGGCTGAATCCGGTAAAAATGGGAATGCTGACGCTCAGTCCAACCGACTGCGAACGCCCGTCCGGCCCGCGGTTGACAGGGTTATAGGTCGGGGAAGAAGTGCCTGCTGAAAGCGATATGCTTGGCAACCGCGCTTTTCGCGTTGCTTCGTAATTGGCCCGGCTTCCGCGCAGGGACGCGCGCTGCGCCTCTAAATCCGGGCGCATTTCTTTGGCCCATGCCATGGCCTGCTGCACGTCTACATTTAACGGGCTGGCATACAACTCGCCTTCATCAATTTCCCCGATCTCATACGGCATCTCCGGCGGTGCGCTCATCAATCGCGCCAATGCGCCCTTATTCAGTGCCAATTGATTTTCCGCCTGCTGACGCGACAATTGCGACTGAGAATACGCCGCCTCCGCCTGCAACGTATCCGACAATGGCACTTGCCCGATGCTGTAGCGCACATTCGCCGCCTCAAACGCGGCTTTTGCATACGCCTCGCTTTCGCGCGCCGCCCGCAGACTCTCCGTCGAAGCCAGTAAGGTGTAATAGGCTTGCAGCGTGCTAGCGATCAGTCCTTGCAATTGATTCCGGTATCCCAAACCGGACACCTGCAACGCATATTCCGCGCCCTGCACGGTGGCGTTACGTTTGCCGAAATCGAATAGCGTATATCCTACCGACAAGCCCGATGAACGGCTCAGCGATGTTGTTTTCCCGAAATCTGAAAAACTCGTGCTTTTGCCCCAGCCCACGCTTCCATCCAGCGTCGGCAAATATGCCGAGCGCGCGCTGCCAAGCGATGCTGCCGAGGAAAACAACCCCTGCAGCGTAGTCTTCGCATCCGGGTTGCGGCAGATCACAATCGCCACCGTTTCCGTCAGCCCCAATTTTTGCCCTTCGACTGGTGGCGCCGGGCATTCCGGTGTGGTAAGCCCCGTAGAATACGCAGGCAGAGTAGACTTCGTCTCAAACGGATCATTCCACACATCATACGCGCACGCCGGCAACGCCCAAACCAAGCACACCCCGACCAGCCACGGTAAAACGTAAACACACCTTTTCATACCTCCCTAAAACTGCCAGAAAATGATTATGATTCAGTTAAGTGAGGTAAAAGTTTATTAAATATTAAAGTTCATTTAACAATTCTGTCATGAAGGTGTCATGAGATTGTCACAAAACTGGGGTAGGGTGGTTGATAAGGCAACGTGCCTACTATTAGTTTAACTAATAAAATATATATGATGGAGTATGTTATGAAAAATTTAAAGTTTATCTCGGCAATGGCATTGGCAGCTATATATATGGCCAATGTGTCTTCCACTGCAAATGCTGCGCCATTTCAGCCTGTACCTGCATTGGGCCCTTTTTTAACGGATGATGTAAAATATCCTAAACCGCCTCAAGGCAAAGAACTTTGCTATGTCGTGTACAAAGAAGGTAAAACCTGGAAATGTTGTTTTGGTAGCTATGAAGATAAGAATAAAAATTCTTGCATTGATCCAGATGAAAAGAAAGGAATTCTTCCTGTAAAGGGTGAAGATGGTAAGAAAATCCTAGTTCCTACTTTCGAGCCTGGACCTAATGGAGGACGTGATTTAACCAGTGGAGATTTTGAAAATATTCCACTCATAAATCTTCCTTTGCCAGGCCAACCAACTTTAACACCAGATGGCGATCCTTATAATCCTAAGCCTACAAAGCCTAAAAAATAAATAATAATTTTACAAAAAAGAAGGCACTCAATAGAATCTATTGGGTGCTTTCTTTTATGATAGCTTTCCAATGATTTAAAAAATTATCATAATTATAGTAAAGTGCAGTAATACGGCCACTTTCTACAATAGTTTTAGCTCTAATATCATTTTTTACGATTTCTCTTAAAGAAGCAAAAATACTGTTCCAATCCTTAAAAGCATAGGTTAGACAATTTTCGCCATGCTTCATATAATCCCGCCCACCTACACCATCTAATCCCATGACCATACAGCCAAGCGCCATTGCTTCTAACGGTGCCAATCCAAATCCTTCGCCAATACTGATATTAATAAAATAGCGACATTTTTTAATTCGCTGGAAAAACTCCGCTTGTGGAATGGTTTTATGCACCACCACATCCATTGTAGCATAAGGAAAATGAGCGCTAATAAAATTGCATATTTGTTTTAATAAAAAATCGTGCTCAGGAGTATAAAATTTTTGATAGATAAAGAAACTAAATGGATTCCGCTCTTCCCAAGCTGGAATGTCAGTAGTAGGGGCTATTTCAATAAAAGGCGGGATAATACGGGGTGAAAATGCATATATAGCATTAACGTATTGCTGCACGGCTGTGCTTACGCAAGCATAGGTATCAAAATGACAATCAAGATAATGATATCCATAATATCCTTGAATATACATTAGTTTGCGGCATTTTAAACGTAGACCAAATAAATTGCTGGAAAAGATGGGGTTCGCAATTAGTATGTCATTATCAGTGATATATTTTTCTAGATCAGCTAAAGAAATGGGTTGCATAGGAATGTCATATTTAAATATAGAATGAGTTATGGGGCGTACTTGCACGTCCATAAAATCGTAGCCCCATTCCTTATGCAGAATTCGGCCAATATGATAAGCCATATATGGGCCGCCTGCAGGAATTGATGCGCCAACAACATAGACTTTAGTCATTTATATCTCTTTTAATTAAAGCAGGATTGGCATTAATACCATTTAATGCAAAACGTTTTTTTATAGGAGCTTCTAATAAATCCAACTCAAGCGTTTTTATTTCTTCAATACGCTGAGGATATTTATTTTTTGCTAGGTTATTAACAGTACGTTTTTGCCGCCTTCTTAAAAGGATTTTATCTGCTCCGGTTAGGTTGATATTTAGCCAATCATATAAGTCAAATACATCTTCGGACTGCTCATCGCTCAGTGTCTCAAGAGAGGTTATAAAAGCATTTGCGCCATATTTTTTTGTTAACAAGTAGAAATAATAATGTGAGCGCAGCTGTGTTTCAAGCGCATACCAATAGCATAATTGATAGTTGTTGAATTGTGCCCAATCAGGCAAAGGGAAGAATAATTTTCGATTATCCATGGGGTGAAGCATATTCTGCAGCGGTGCTTCCTTGCGATTGAAAAAATCGATACCCAAGGCATAACGTGAAAGCGCAATACGCCGGGGATCGCGTTCCAGCATTATAATATCTGGCCGCATGCCGATCTCAAGCCAGGGCTCCATAAAACCCTTTGCCACATAATGCGATAGCTCAATATATGTTTCACCTGGAAGCATTTTAATCCAAGGCCATTTCGTATTTTCTATAAAATGCATCGCCTGTTGTGGGTTATTTTGTAAACGTAAAGTATGCGCCTGGTATTGTGGTTCCGGCTCATGTAGGGCAACAATCCCAGGTGCCCCGTGTAATAAAGAAGTTAAAAATGCTGTTCCGCTCCGTCCAGCTGAAAGACAAAAAATAATACGCTTGGAATCCGTGATGGGCGATGTTTGATATGTACCATTATAAAATTCTTCAGTAGAACTATACTCTCCTTTGAGTATCTTCATCTCCTCAAGTTTTTTAGGAAGATTATCTAATCGTGGCATTTTTTTCGAATAGCCGATAAATATTACCGTTGCATTGTTTTTTAGAAAATGAAGCACATGAAAAAATTCGGCTTCTTGATCATTAAATGCAATAGAGGTATACGTTCCATTGAAAATTACAAAATCGTAGCGATCATTTGTGCTTAATTTAGCGCTCGCTTCTTTTCTTAATTCTAAATGGGCATATTCTTTAGTCGTCTTTACTAAAGAAGGATGCAAAGAAATATCGTCTTCTAAAATAGTTAGTTTTCCTAACTCGATCTTGCTTAATACGTTCGTAATTGCATGTATAAGCGGTCCGTCCTTACTACCAATTACTAGTATAGCATTAGGTTCTTTTGCTAAAATTAAGGAAATTATGATATCAATTGCTTGTTGAGTAAGCATCTAATCGCCTTGATTTATATTATTAAAAAAATCATATAATCTTTTATCCAAAATAAGACGGCCTTTGGTGATATCAGATTGTATGGTTGATTCTGATAGCAATTTAGTGTTGTAATAATCATGAAGTTTGTTTTGATTTAATAAACCCAGTAACCAGCGCCAAGTCTCACCTACATTTTTATTTAAAGATATATTGCGTTCTAATGCAGCCCCACCTAACCGTATTTTTTGCTCAAATTGAGCATAGGTCCTAATAGGAAAATGTAATATCTGAATTAAATTTTGACCGTCTAAACAACTTAATTTGCGCGTATGAAGCATAGCATTATGATTGCCATCCACCACTTGAATGGTATCAAACCCTCTATGACAAACCTTTGGTGGCAGAGGTTGGCCTAGCGAATTTACCGAATGTACTTCGCGTATTAACATTTTATTATAAAATTTATCTTCCTTAAGTGAACTATGTTCAGGAATAAAATTAAATCTTGGGATACTTAACATATCATAAGATGCAGGTATCTTGCTTAGAGTTTTCTTGAGATTATTCTCAATTGGATACCAAAATTCATCAGCATCATTATTAATAACCCAGTCAGCCGAATAATCCGTTCTAGCCATACGGGCCATAGCAGTAACCCAAGTGCCTTGATCATGGGTATCGGCATTTTGGTGAATAAGTTTTAAAACTCCATATTGTTGATATTTTTCTAATATTTCAACTGTGCGATCTGTGGAAAGATTGTTTGTTGCAATAATAAAATCAACACCTAATGCGAGGTGAAATTTAATATTAGCTTCTATAATATCTTCTTCATTTCGACAAAGAAGTGTCATTACAATTTTCATTGATTGTCACCATTTCCCTCCGGCACCGACAGTAACCCTTTGCCCACGTGCGAATCTTTCCCCGACATATGGGAATTGCGCATTAGCAGCAGGCTGATGTGCCGGTTGCGGGAGGATTGGGGTTCTTTGGGTTGGAGGAGTTCTTGGTCTGCCATACCCGCCACGCGGATGATGCGGTCCGGCTCCACGATGTTTTGTGACAAGAAGCGGCGTGCGGCGCTGGCGCGGTCGCTGGAGAGTTCCCAATTGGTATACGGCGTGCCGGGCGGGTAATGCGTGGTTTCGGTGTGGCCGGTGACGGCAACGTGATTGGTGGTCCGCAGCACCACGTTGGACACTGCACGCAACATTACCCGGCCCATATCGGTCATATTCGCCGTGCCGGGGTTGAACAATGCATTGCGGTCATCATCCACCAAATCAATTTTCAAGCCTTCCGGCGTATTGCTGATGACGACATTATTGCGGTAACGCTGTAAATCCGGCGTGTTGTCGAAGGCGCTGAGTACTTCTTCTTTCGCCTTGTTGAGTTCGTTTTCTTCATCGGCAGTATTGTTATTATCGGCAGGCGGCGCCTCGGAAGGTTTCGGTGACGTGGAATCCGCCGCCATGCCTTTATCCGCGCCGTTGGTTTCCTGCGCCGGGGCGGTTTCGGACACGGGGGTTGGCGTATTGGGAAGCGGGCCTTGCTGGACCTGGCCGGGAACTAAGCCGGGTTGGCTCAGCGTGCTTTTGCTGGTGCCCGTTTCATTCGGGGTCAACCCTCCCTCAAAGCCGATGCCTTTGGCATCTTTGAGCCCCATGGTGGGGGTGAAATATTCGGCGATGCCTTTGCGTTGTTCTGGCGAAGTGGTGGCGAGCAGCCACAACAGCAGGAAGAAGGCCATCATTGCCGTCACGAAATCGGCATACGCCACTTTCCACGCGCCACCGTGGTGCCCGGCGCCGCCTTTCTTGATCTTCTTGATAATGATGTCTTGCTTCGCTTCGGATTTTTCAGCCATAGGGCACCATTATCCGCTTGCAGTATTGAAGAAAGTCTTAATTTCCACGCACATAGCGCCAGACGGTGGCCGGTGGCAGATTCAGCCATACCCGGCCTCTATGGGCGATTTCCGCGTGGTGATGTTTAAGGGTTTTATTCCGGATGGAAGAGCGTGAACTATAGGTAAATTGTACTAAAGGGCTGCCAGAGGGAAGTGCTGTAAACATCTGATCTACCACGTTTTGGTACAGTTCCGGTGGAAAAATGAGCAGGGGAAGGCTGGATACGATGGCATTTACCTTGTGAATCTTATGCTCCACCAGCAATTGGTCCAATTTAGCGGCGTCACCATGCACAATGCGGATATCGGGAAAATGCTTGCGCAGCATTGCACATAAGCGGCGATCAATTTCAATCACCATAAGGCGATCCGGCTTAATACCGGATTTAAGCAATGCGCGTGTAACAACACCCGTTCCCGCGCCGAGCTCAATCACCCAGCCTGGACGATGCGGGTCTATTTGCGAGGCCATATTACGGGCCAGAAAACGGCTGCTTGGGGCGATAGCGCCAATGCTTCGGGGTGTGGTAAGCATCTGCCACCAGAACGTATGGTGCATTTTAACACCGTGAAACCAGCGTATGTGCTTATGCCGTATCATGTTGATGTATGTCCCTTAAGGCAAATATTAATAATGATCTGCTTGCGCATTGCGGATTTGCGTGACAGCTGCGTTGATTTTTAATGAGAGCATTTCACGGCCAATTTCCGCTGTTGCCAGCGTAGGATCACCTGCAGCGCCCACAGTAGAATAATCTGATTCTTTATAGGCCATCATTTTTCCCATGCGCACGCCATCGGCGCGGCGGGCAAGCATTTCAGCTGCATCTAAAAACCCGGCATGTGCCTCAGGGTTTCCGACTTTTGAACGATTTTTAGCCACCCATTCCTTTTGACCGTTAGCGGCATAATAATTACTTACCTGCAGCACTTTCGCACCTTCGCTGTGCCATTCCGCATTTAGTTTATCCGCCACTTGTGCCTGCGCGGTTTGGCTGCCGCCATGGTCGCCGACAAAACAAATTAACTGGAATCCTTCTTGCTTAAAGCTACGCGCCGTATCTTCCAAGACGGCGGCAAATGCAGTTTCAGAAAGAGAAATCGTGCCCGGAAAGCGCATATGACCTTCCGGCGGAGAAATCCTGCCTTCTGGAACATAAGCCATAACCGGTGCGGAAAGGGCATTACCCAGGCGGCGGGCAATTTCGCCAGACGTGTAATGCATTACGTAATTATGCTTCCCCGTGATGATATGCGGCCCATTTTGTTCCGTGCCGCCCGTGGGGATAATAATAGTAGTGACGCCCTGACGCATCCGGTCACGTATTTCAGGCCAGGTCATATCTTCAATATACACTTCTTTGTCTCCTGGTGCGGCGGAAAATGCCGCAGGCACACAGGAGAAAAAAGTAAGCAAGGCAATTGCAAAACAGATACGCATAAGTGTATTTAACCCGCATGGCCATTAAACGCAATACTCAGAAACAAATAAACGAAACAAAGCGTGTAAATGCAATTTTTACGCGTTTTTCGACGGCT
>CAZGVV010000005.1:19094-26452 GCA_964529155.1 uncultured Rickettsiales bacterium | reverse complement strand
AATCCCTTCGCGTTGCTCGTCGCTATCGTACTTTCTGCTCAAGCTACGGATGTGAGTGTAAACAAAGCTACTCCTGCCTTATTCGCGGCAGCCAGCACGCCTGCAGCTATGGTTGCGTTGGGGGAGGACCGGGTGCGTGGATATATTAAAACGATCGGGCTTTTTAATATGAAAGCTAAAAACGTAATAGCGCTGAGTCGTATGTTGGTGGAAGAATACGGCGGTGAAGTGCCAGTAGATGTGGAAGCGTTGCAGCGGTTGCCAGGAGTGGGCCGCAAAACCGCCAATGTATGGCTGAATTGCGTGCATGCAAAGCCACTTATTGCGGTGGATACCCACGTATTCCGCGTCGGCAATCGGTTGGAGTTATGTCACGCCAAAACCCCCGAACAAGCCGAAGCCCAGCTTATGGAAGCAATACCCGACATCTGGAGACTCCATGCGCACCACTGGTTGATCTTGCATGGGCGCTACACCTGCAAAGCCCGCTCTCCGGAATGCGGTCGGTGTATGGTGAATGATTTATGCCCGTGGCCGGGGAAAGCGGTTGCTTAGCCTTTCCACCCATTCGTCAGCGGATAACGCCAATCCTTGCCAAACAGCATAGTTGAAATCTTTGTTCCAGGCGGCATTTGGCGGCGTTTGTATTCAGCACGTTTTATCAATTGCGCGATTTCAGGCGCGGCTATCCCATGCTCAATATAGTTCTGGAGCATGGCATCTAATACATCATAAGGCGGCAATTGGTCCTGATCTGTCTGACCTGGTGCCAACTCTGCGGTTGGCGCTTTGTTGATGGAGCGGGCAGGGATGACGGGTTTTATGCTGTTGCGCCATATCGCCAGGGCGTAGACCTGAGTTTTATATACATCTTTTATCGGGGCAAATCCCCCGCAAGAATCACCGTATAAGGTAGAATAACCCACCGCTACCTCAGATTTATTGCTCGTTGAAAGCAGCATTTTTCCTGTGGCGTTGGATAAGGCCATCAGCAAAGTCCCGCGTAGGCGTGCTTGTAAATTTCCACCCACTGCCAGATGCGTTCGCCACTCAGTGAACCCAGCCGCTACTTTGGCTAAACTTGGTGTAAGTTCTGCCGTTGTGGTTTCAAAGGTATCAGCAATGGGTAATGTTACCGTTGAAATACCGAGCGCCAATGCCAATGCATCGGCATCTTCATTGCTATCAACTGACGTATGCTCAGAGGGTAATTTAACGCCCAACACACCAGACGCACCCAACGCATCCACTGCAAGCGTAGCAACCAGCGCAGAATCAATGCCACCGGAAAGGCCAAGCAATACCCCGGAAAATCCATTTTTTCGCACATAATCCTGCAACCCAAGTGTGAGTGCGCGCCATATGTCTTCTTCTGCGGAATGTTGGGAAGGGCGGGCGTGAGCTATGCCTACATATTCCTTACAATGCGGGAATTGCGCAATTATACCGCCGGTCGCATCCATGACAAAAGAACTGCCGTCAAACACAATATCGTCCTGCCCACCAACAAGATTGGCGTACAGAAGTGGAATGCCGGTATGGATTACCATTGCTTCAGCTTTTTTCAGACGTACAGCTAATTTTCCGGTTTCATAAGGAGAAGCATTAATAACAATCAAGGCATTTGCACCTTGCGAAGCTAGGTGCTGTCCGATTTCCAGATGCCAAAAATCCTCACAGACCAAAATACCAAGCGCAATGCCCCGCCAGACTACCGGCTCGCCTGAATCTCCAGGAGTAAAAAGACGTTTCTCATCAAATACGCCATAATTGGGGAGCATTTGCTTAGGTTGGACATGCACAATCCGGCCGCCATCAAGCAGTAATGCAGCATTATACACCAAGCCATCTATTTCCCACACGCTACCGATAAGCATAGCAGGGCCGTCTATTGTGTCTTTCGCGAGTGATTCAACGGCCGTCCTGCAATCTGCCCGAAAGCCGGCGCGCAATAGCAAATCTTCAGGTGGGTAGCCACATACAGTAAGTTCAGGATATACCACTAAATGCGCACCCTGGGTCTGCGCTTCCGCGCGGGCGCGTCGCATGCTGGCGACGTTTTGCTCAATAGCACCGACCGTAACATTAATTTGCGCAATCGCAATGGAGTGTAACATTAGGCCAGCGCTTTCTCCAGCTCAGGCAATATTTCCGCCCAATCACCGACCAGGGCATAATCAGCCAATTCCATGATAGTAGCGTTGTCATTTTTGTTGATCGCCACAATCACCCGGCTGTCTTTCATGCCGGCGATATGCTGAATAGCCCCGGAAATACCAATTGCAATATAAAGCTCTGGCGCCACGACTTTTCCGGTTTGTCCGACTTGCAAGGAATTAGGCGCGTAACCTGCATCCACCGCCGCCCGTGAGGCACCAATTGCTGCGCCAAGCGTGTCTGCTAATTTTTCCAGCCGCTTGAAGTTTTCTGCTGACCCCAACCCAAGGCCGCCGGAAATAACTACTCGTGCATTAGTCAATTCAGGCCGGGATCCAGTAGAAGTGGTCTCGCGTGAAACAAATGTTGAAAGCGCTACCGCAGGTGTTTCGGGGATGGATTCTATAGGAGCATTTCCGCCGTTAGCGGTAAAATCAAACGCCGTTGCCCGTGATGTGAACACAATAGGCGTTGATGTTACCTGCACGGTTTCCAATGCATTGCCCGCATAGATAGGATGGGTAAAACTACCCGGCGTTTCTACGCGCACAACGTCTGATACCATAGCTACACCAAGCAAACCTGCCACGCGCGGCAATATATCACGTCCTGTGGTGGTAGCGCTCATCACGATATGCGAATAGTTCGGAGCAAGTTTGGCAATTAATGGCGCGATTTGTTCAGCCAGAAATTCAGCATAATGCGGTGCATCGGCATGTAATACCCGGTTTATGCCCTCCAGCGCCGCTGCTTGTGCTGCAATAGCCTTTGTTTCATGACCTACCACTAGTACGTCCACTATACTACCGCATGCTTTTGCAGCGGTTACTGCCTTTGACGTAGCAGGAAGGAGGGTAGTTATATTATGTTCGGCGATGACTAAAGCGGTCATACTACTTTTGCCTCACGTAATTTCTGCACCAGCTCTTCGACATTGGCCACACGCACACCGCCTTTGCGTTTGGGCGGCTCTACAACTTTTATCACCTGAAGCCGTGGCGTAAGGTCCACGCCCAAACTATCCGCCTCCATGCGTTCAATCGGTTTGGATTTAGCTTTCATAATGTTAGGCATTGTTGCAAAGCGTGGTTTATTTAAGCGCAGATCCGTGGTGATGATAGCAGGTAACAGCAGGCGTAGTGTCATCAAACCGCCATCTACTTCACGGGTAATGTTGACGTGGTTTCCTTGCACTTCCACCGCCGAAGCAAATGTACCTTGACCCCATCCCATCAACGCCGCAAGCATAGGGCCGGTTTGTGCTGCATCGTCATCAATTGCTTGCTTCCCCAGCATGATAATGTTCGGTTGCTCGCGTGCGGCCAGTGCCGAAATTAAATGCGCAGCAGACAAGGGTTGAATAATCATATCACTGGCAATATGTATCACCCGATCTGCACCCAGCGCCAGGCAGGTGCGTAATTGTTCCTGCACAGCATCAGTGCCAATAGATACAGCCACTATTTCTGTCGCAATCCCTTTTTCCTTTAGCCTTAGCGCTTCTTCCAGGGCAATTTCATCAAATGGATTGATGGACATTTTCACGCCCGCCGTTTCAACCCCTGAACCATCAGCGTTTACCCGAACCCGAATATTATAATCGATAACCCGTTTAATGCAGACGAGTATTTTCATATGCTTAGCGATTTACACCCGGTTGCCACATGATTTCTTTGTCCGTGCCATTAATTGCGCGAGCCATTACGAAAAGGTGGTCAGACAGACGGTTGACATAGGGTACTGCAAAACGTCCTACCAGTTCACTTTGCGCTAAAGCACAAATATTACGTTCCGCCCTCCGCACCACCGCACGCGCCAAATAAAGATTCGCTGCTGCAATTGTGCCCCCGGGCAATACAAAAGAGGTGAGCGGTGCAAGTGAAGCATTCATCTCATCGATTTCCTGTTCCAGCCGAGTTACCTGGACTTCTACCACACGCAGAGCCTGGCCAGCCGTTTCTTCTGGGGTAATCGGAGTAGCTAAATCCGCGCCCAAATCGAACAAATCATGTTGGATGCGGTTGAGCATAGCATCATAATTCAACTGCACATGCGTATGTAGTCTCACTACGCCGATTAAACTATTTGCTTCATCCACGGAACCAATGGCATTCATGCGTGCACTGGCCTTTGAAGTGCGACCACCTCCCACCAGGCCACTATCACCCGAGTCGCCGGTTTTGGTGTAAATCTTATTCAGCTTGACCATTAGTGCTTCGCCAAAAACACCGCGAGCAGAAGGATAATCGCTCCCTGCAGGACAACGCGCCACATCATGAGGCGATTGCTGCGGGCGGGATCATTTCCCCGCATCATCTGAATAACGCCCATTACGAGCACCACCAGAACTGCCGCCATCAGTGCCAGAATAATATAATCAATGGCCGACATCGACAACTCCTTCACGTACGAAGCGGCGGCTGCAATAAGGGCATATTACTTCGCCAGTTTCATGTTCCAAATGCAGATATACACGCGGATGGCCTTCAGCACCGCCGTCGCAGGAAATTTTCTGCTTATTTACGCGGATAGTGTCAATAATTTGAGGTGATGTTGCTTGCATGCGTGCATCATGCCAGCCAAGCATTGCTTCGTAAAGCAGGAATTTAATCGTTGAAGATAAAGCGTGGGCCAGCGGGTATGGAGGCCACACTTGTTTGCGGTGCGGGCATTGCCTGAGACAGTTGTGGCCGGATTATCAAAACATCATTGCTGGCGCTTGGAACCCGCGCATCACGCACGGTAATAATTTTGGTGCTGGGCGATTTGTAGCGGGTATTTGACGTGCCAAAAGAAGCCGGACGAAGCGTTGCATATTGCTTTGGCGCGCTTGTAGCTGTCGCGGAAGCGGAAGCAAGAGCAGTATCTGGTTGTTTGCGTGCGCTTCTAACACGGTCTAAAATGGTGGTCCATTGGCTAAACACGCGCGTCATATATTCTGCGCCCAATGAAGGCGTTTTGGAATGATAGGCTGCCGCTGCACTGCGCCAGTCCTTTTGTTCTTCGTATAAGCCATGCAGGAATTCTGCAGCATAGGCAATGTTGGTTTGTGGCTCAAATGCTTCATCCAAAGAGCGAAAAGCCGTCCCATGATGTAACATGCTCACCTGCATGCAACCTACGTCTATGTTATGTGCCCCGGCCATTTTAAACTGCTTGGCTGCGGCAATGGCCTGTTCTTTGGAGTCGTAATAATACCCTTTGCCGTCTACGTTAATGGTCCAGGGCCAGGGAAGGGCGATATTCAGGCCTTTGTGCCAGCGGCCGGATTCCGTAGAGGCGATGGCAGCCAGTAAATGAACTGGAATTCCATAAGAACGCTCATAAGATGGCAAAAAGCGCGTGCATTGCTTGGCCCCTTCAATAAGGGCGTCTGTAGAGGCCAGCAACGGGGCAGGTACCATGCATACCAGTGCCCATATAAGGGATAGTACGCGGCACTGTATGCGTGTTGTTAAGTAATTCATGAAACCATCCTAACTAATTTGATTATATAATCAACAAGTTAATATTCCGTAGACGCCAACCAAGGGCTTACTGGCAAAAACCATGCCTAAGTTCTGTTGTGCATGACTAAAATTTGTCATAATTGTGTAACTTAACACCTGGCAAGGCCCATGATAGTTTAATAGATGACGCAATAGGTTAGGAGTTTCCTTGGGCATTTACCATTATAAAGGTACATCGCCGGTTGATGAAATCACGTTTGTAGCTACCGAAAAAGGTGGCTCACGTGCCTATTTGCACGCCCGTGAAAAAGGCGATCCTGCTCAGTTTCAGGCCATTATTGACCACATCCATAATAAAGGATGGCAAACCGTTCCCTTCGATCTGGCTGGCAAACCGGTGCTGGAAGTACGGGGATACGACAAAGATAAGAAGTTGATTCACGTATTAGAAGAAAAAGGTGCAGTCCAAGGCGCACCTGTCATCACTAAAGATAAGCCGCTTTCATATTGGGAACGATTCAAAAAACGCACACTGCAGGCCAGCGGTGTATCGTACCTGATCGGGGATTATGGATTTTTTAAATATAACCTAAAAGAAGCTGACAGGCTTGGTGTAATGGGAGCTGTCTGTTATTTTCTTGGAACATTGTCGCTCGTAGGTTATGGGCGTAACGACCAGTCTGATCTGCAAGTGCGGGACATGACGAAATCTCTGGAGCATTTCTTAACTAAGGAAAAAATAGTAATCCCCGAAAATTGTGCGTTCAGCAGTATTGCCAAGGAACGTAAACAAACGACCTTACAAGCCTTGGATGAGTTTGCGCGGCGCTATCCGTCTGAAATTTTTAACACGGTAACTGCGCTGGCCGGTGTATTTGTTGCTGCATCAGCCTCTAAAAAGGTGCTTACCAAATATGTTCCTGGGGCTGATCTTCAAGCATTTAAAAAATTGAAATTAGAAGGCTGGATGGATGTTGGGCTTGGCACACTTACGGCTGCTTCTGGTGTGCTCGCTACTGTGGTTAAAGAGAAAAAACCGGATCCGGATGAACCTCCAGCTAAGGGGGGGGATTGGTTATGGCAAAAAGTTCAGGCACATCCACTGGCTATTGCCGGTATAGGGTATACCATGTCTACTATGTGCCATGCGGCCAGCACTTTTGTTGCTTACAAGGAGGCGAAGCGTGTTAATGATCCGGTGCGTATGTCGTCCGTTCCTGGCCGCGCACTCTTTGTTGGGGCAGCATTTTTATCCGAATTTCTACTCGCCATTTCCTCCAAAGGTCACGGTGAAGGCGTTACCAGTGATGAAAGCGTGGGTAAGAGCGTTTACGCTATCGCAGCAGAGATGATCGCCAAACAAAAACCCGAACTGCGCGAATGGCATTTGCAGCATATGGCCGGGTTCCTTCAACAGCCCAATATTTTGGCCGAAAGCTACGATGAAGTTGAAAAAACGTTGCGCCAGGAAGTAGCGAAAGTGCAAAAAAACCCTTGGCTATGCACGGGCAGAATTGAAACACCCGTGTCGGAAGTGCTGCCAGAAAAAAAAGTAATGGCCCACACCCCAGGTGCATTCCTGCAGCCGCACAGCATACAGCAATCTACACAGGTTCAAATGCCTGCGGTTCAGGCGGTATAGGTTGTCATGCTGAATTCATTTCAGCATAAGAGATTCACGTACTAATAGTCCCATTTTCCAACCGTAGAACTGGATGCTTGAATCGCTCGATTAAATGGTCATCATGTGTC
>CAZGVV010000005.1:12333-19084 GCA_964529155.1 uncultured Rickettsiales bacterium | reverse complement strand
GTTCCCATTTCGTGCAAGGCCTCAAACAATCGCATAAATCGTACACTCAGCGCTTGGTCTAAGTTGCCGCTGGGTTCATCGGCCAGTAATACGTCTGGTTTTGTAATCACTGCCCGGGCAATGGCGGCACGTTGTTTCTGGCCGCCAGAGAGGGCTTCAGGGCGGGCTTTATGGCATTCTTTAAGCCCCACCCACGCCAGCATCTCCATCACTTTTTCCTGAATCTGCGTTTCACTTTCCCCCGCTATTTTAAGCGGCAGCCCTACATTTTGTGCTACGGTTAAATGCGGCAGCAGCTTATATTCCTGCGATACCATGCCAATTTTTCGGCGAAGCATCGGCAATTGATCGCGTGGTAATGTATTAATCTGTTTGCCAAACATCGACAGTTGCCCTTGCGACGGTTTAAGCGTTAGGCCCATGACAGAAAGCAACGTAGTTTTCCCTGCGCCACTTGGCCCTGAGAGAAAATAGAACGCCCCAGGTGGCAGCGAGAAGCTGACATCCTTAAGAATGGGGTGGCCTGGATAATATCCGGCGGCGATGTGATCGAGGCTTATCATTGGCAAAATTTTGTTGTATAAGACCTCTACCATAGAAACATGACGCGGAGGATGCAATCATGATCCTACAATGTGACGCCTGCGGAGCACGATTTAAAGTGCCGCCGGGTTCCATAGGGCCGGAAGGTAAGCAAGTTCGGTGCGGCAGATGCCAGCATAGCTGGTTTTTTGTCCCTGCAGAGGAGGCGGAACAGGGCGCTGCCGCTAATATTCCTCATCCGACAGAAGAAGAGGCGGTGGAAGACGCGCTTGCCGAAGAAGCGTTAGAAGAAGCTATCGAAGAAAAAAAGGAAGAAGACGCAGAAGACGTGGTGGAAATGCTATCCCCACGCCGTCACGCTGCCATGCGTCCCGCCGTAACCCGCCGCCGTACTGGTCCACCGGTATTAATCACTATATGGTCGGCTGCCATGGTGTTGTTGGCATGTGGGCTTGGCGTGCTTAATTTTTCCCCCCAGCTTGTCGGCCTGCGCTCTACGCAGGGATTGGTGCTGCAAGGGCTTACCCTTAAAAAACCGGAGCCTGATAAAAACCATTTTACCCTGACCGGTGCGATTGTGAATAAGAATAAAATCATGATGAATGCTCCGCAAATGCGGATTCGCCTGCTTAATGATGACGGAAGCATTTCCAGGGAATGGCATCGCACCCTACCGCAAGGGGCGGCGCTGGAAGGTGGCGGGCGCTTAAGCTTTACCATTGATGATTTGGACGCCCCGGCAAAGCTTGACATCAAAGACCCTCACATCCGCGTCGAAATCGGTAATCGTATGGAGTTGGCAATCCGTCGGCCATGAGCGTTAATATCACCCATTATATCGGTGAGCAGGATATTCGTAACCGTGTATCCTCTCTTGCCTATGAAATAGCCGATGCAATGCCGCGGGATTTGCTGATTGTAGCATTATTACGCGGTAGCTTTGTATTTGCTGCTGATTTGCTGCGGGCATTACATGTTGCAGGCATCACCCCGCAAGTGGATTTCATGACTGCCAGTAGTTACGGTACGGGCACCGAAAGCAGCGGCACAGTCACCATCCACCGCGACATTCAAGAAGAAGTGCGTGGTCGCAGTATCCTGTTACTCGATGACATCTTGGAATCCGGCCGCACCCTGTCCTTCGCCCGCGAAGAGTTGCGAAAACGCGGCGCCGCCCATATTTCTATCGCCGTCCTGTTAGAAAAACCCGGCAAACGCGTTGCCGGCACTGAAGTAAAAGCCGATTTCGTAGGCTTCACCATCCCCGATAAATTCGTGGTGGGCTATGGGCTGGATCATGCGGGATATTACCGGGAGTTGCCGTTTATTGGCGTGGTGGAGGATGAAGCCGCTTAGCTAGGCAATTATTTTAGGTTAAGAAGTCAACCACCCCGGCACCTGATAAGCTCCAATCATTGCCTCATAGCTCTGGCGTGGCCGTGTAATGCTCCATTTGGCGCCATTTACCATGACTTCTGCCACGAGCGGGCGGGCATTATACGTGCCGGCCATGGATGCGCCATAGGCTCCTGCACCACGAAAAGCCATAAGATCACCGGCTGTTGGCACAGAAAGCATCCGGCTTTGCGCAAAAATATCCCCGGTTTCGCACACCGGGCCTACCACATCCACTGCTTCGGTAAGGCTTCCGGTATTTTCCTGCACTGGCACAATGTCATGATAGGCTTCGTAAAGGGTGGGGCGAATGAGGTCATTCATTCCGGCATCTACAATTACAAAAATGCGGCCACCACCGCGTTTCACATAAATTACTTGCGTCACCAGCACACCTGCATTGCCCGCCATCATACGGCCTGGCTCGAAAATCAACTGCGCGTCGATATCGCTCATTTCACGTTTCACAATTTCCGCATAAGCAGCAGGAAGAGGTGGAGCTTCATTGCCATAAGGAATCCCAAGCCCGCCGCCCAGATCAACGGTATGAATCACGTGGCCGTCCGCTCGCAATTCCGCAACAAATGCCCGCATACGGGCAAAGGCCTGTTCAAAAGGAGCAAGGCTAGTCAATTGTGAGCCAATATGCATAGAAGTGCCGCGTACTTCAATGGCCGGAAGTCCAGCTGCAACCTTGTAAAGCGCCCGTGCTTCGGCCATCGGCACGCCAAATTTCGTTTCTTTTTGGCCGGTGGAAATCTTGGCATGCGTACCTGGCGCAACGTCAGGATTAACCCGAATAGCAATCGGTGCGCGCACGCCTTTACTCGCCGCCACATCATTCAGCAAACGCAGTTCCGGTTCAGATTCCACATTGAATTGAAAAATTCCTTGCTCCAGCGCATAGGCCATTTCGCTCGCCGTTTTCCCAACACCTGAGAAAATAATGCGCTCAGCGGGAATGCCTGCTGCAAGTGCCAGGCGAATTTCCCCTTCCGATACCACATCTGCACCAGCCCCCAATTTTGCAAGGGTCGCAAGCACGGCAAGATTGGGATTGGCCTTCACTGCAAAACAAACGCGCGGCGCAGGGCTTACTCCCGAAAAACTTTGTGTAAATACCTGGTAATGCCGGGAAAGCGTAGCAGTGGAATAGCAATAAAACGGCGTGCCAACCTGCGCTGCTATCTGTGAAAGCGGGATGTCTTCTGCATAATATTCGCCGTTTTTATAGGTAAAATAATCCATTATTGCCCGCTCTGCTCAGCGTCATACGCATCAGGAATCATATCACCGTCTTCCTGCTGCTGTTGCTTTTCCAATTTTTTCTTTTCTTCTGCTTCTTCTTTGGCTTTGCGACGTGCTTCTTTTGCTTTTTCCAATTCAATTTGCATCGGGCTTTTTAAGCGGCCTTTATATCCGCACGCATTAAGTGACAGCATAAGTGCGATGGTCAGAAGTAAAAATCTCATGCCAAACGCTCCGTCCAAAGTTTTATTTGCGCCCGCACATTGGCTGGTGCCGTGCCGCCAAAACTCGTGCGGCTGGCGGCGGATTGTGCTGGGCTTAGCACAGAGAATACATCCTTGTTAATACGTGGCTCAACCGTTTGCATATCCACAAGCGGCAAGGCTTCCAATTCCACACCTTTATCCGTCGCCAATTTAACGATGCGCGCCGTAGCATGATGCGCTTGGCGGAAAGGCATGTTAAGCGCACGCACTAACCAATCCGCTAGATCCGTGGCAGTAGCATAAGCACTGCCTGCCGCCGCTTTCATCGCAGCGGGATATGCTTCAAAATCAGCCACCATGCCTGTGGTCGCGCGGATGCACAACATAATCGCCGCCACTGTGTCAAACACCGGCTCTTTGTCTTCTTGCAAATCTTTATTATACGCTAGGGGCAATCCCTTAAGCACCGTCAGCAATTGCACCAAATTTCCATTCAAGCGTCCGGTTTTACCGCGCACCAATTCCGCGGCGTCCGGGTTACGCTTTTGTGGCATGATGGAGCTGCCAGTGGAAAATGCGTCTGTAAACCGTACAAATCCCAGTGGCCCGGACCACAGCACGAATTCCTCAGCTAACCGTGACAGATGCGTGCCACAGATGGCAGCAGCACTCAAAAATTCTAACGCAAAATCCCGGCTTCCCACGGCGTCTAACGAATTGGCCATAGGTTTATCAAAGCCCAATAACTCCGCCGTACGGGCGCGATTAGTTGGGAAAGATGTGCCCGCTAATGCTGCCGCACCAAGCGGCGATTCATTAAGCCGCACCCTTGCATCTGCAAATCGCCCACGATCACGCCCGGCCATTTCCACATACGCCAATAAATGATGCCCGAGTGTTACCGGCTGCGCGGTTTGCATGTGCGTAAAACCAGGCATAAGCGTATCGGCATGTTCTTCCGCGCGTGCCAGCAATGCACGCTGCAGTGCCAAAAGCGCTGCTTCCACCGTGTCGATTGCATCGCGCACATAAAGCCGCAAATCCAGCGCCACCTGATCATTACGTGAACGGGCGGTGTGCAGTCGTCCTGCGGGTTCACCAATTAATTCTGCGAGGCGTGCTTCAATATTCATGTGAATATCTTCGAGTTCTGCACGGAAAGGGAATGTCCCGTTTTCAATTTCATCGCGTACGTCTGTAAGCCCCGCTACAATGGCTTCCGCGTCTTGCGCGCTGATAATGCCTTGTTCGGCCAGCATTGTTGCATGGGCGATAGAACCGGCGATGTCTTGCGCGTAAAGCGCTTTATCAAATGCGAGTGATGCGTTAATTTCATTCATAATATTAGCAGGCGCCTGACTGTATTGCCCACCCCACATAGGGTTGGCCTTGCTTGCACCAGAAGAGGATTCAGGATGTTTCATGCGGCTTACATTAAGCGTGTTTTAACGGTAATGGCAATAGTTCTGCTGTATTTTCAGCCGGTTTTTGCACGATTGGCCTTTAAGGATATTATCCTGCAAAACCCGGTTACTGCGCCCATTATTCTTTACCATGACCCGGAAAATGCAAACCAAACCCTAAAAACACCTGCTGGACTGACCATTGTGCATTTTTGGGCTACATGGTGTGGGCCATGTATTGAAGAGTTGCCTATGCTTGATTCGGTTTATAAGCAATATAAATCAAGAGGATTGGCGGTATTGCCCTTAACTGAGCAGGCAGGGTCCATGGAGCAGATTCAGCAATTTTATAGGCAATATGCCATCACAACCTTACCTGTGGCGCTGGATATGCATATGCGTTCAGCCCAGGCGGTGGAAATAAAAGAGCTGCCAGCTACGTTATTTATTAATAGCAAAGGTCAAATTATCGGTCGCGCCAATGGGCCGATTAATTGGCAAGCAGCAGAAACAAAAGCCTTTATAGAAAAATATCTTGCACCGTAAATTACCAGCGTAAAGCAGGAATGACATATGTAGGGTGTGTATCCTGGCTTAGCAAAAATGCTTCAATTTCTGCTTCTGACTTGCCATGAAACGTTTGTTTCAAAATACCGCCCGTTACTAATGTGCTTGCGATATGGGCATTATTAGCGCCAAGAACATCGGTATGCAGGCTATCGCCTATCGCTAAAATGCGTGTGCGAGGCGTGGGGGCCAGTAAGTGCATAGAATAATCATATACTTGCGGGTAGGGTTTGCCGAAATACTGCACTTTGCCACCAAGCATAATATAATCTCGGGCAATAACACCTGCACATAAAAAGCGCTCGCCGGTAATTTTCACCACTTCCAAATCAGGATTTAAACACAGCATGGGTAAGCTGCGTGCGGCGGCATCGGCTAATAATCCGCTAATATCCTCACTGCTTTGACCTTCTGTGCCAAACCCGCAATTAAGAATAAACTCCGCTTGTGCGATATTATCCACCCGGACACAGTCCAACCCATGTAAGACACTGGCGTCATGCGGTGCGCCGACAAAATAATAGGCAGTGCCAAAGTTAAGTGCTCCGGTTTTGAGTGCCTGAAAGCCAACTTCACCACTGGTGACAATGGTGGTATAGAGTGATGAGGAAACTCCGAGCTGATCTAAAACAGCCTGTGCTTTAGTGGCACGGCGAGGGGCGTTGGAGAGAAAAATAATACGCTTCCCTGCCTTATACGCCTGTTCTATGCAATATAACGCATCGGGATATAAATTCGTGCCATCATGCACGCACCCCCATAAATCCAGGAGAAGTGCGTCAAAATCAGGCGCAATGCTAGAAAGATGAGAAACGAATTGCATGAGTTACGCCGCCTTAAGCAACTCCCCTGTCAATGCCTGCTTAATTAAGGCAATGGTATTGTCCTGCCCGAATAATGCAACGAAACTACCCATACGTGGCCCCTGGCTTTGCCCGAGCAATGTTTCATAAAGCGCAGAAAACCATGCTTTAAGCTCAGGGAAGGGGTGGCGTTTGCCGATTTCATAGATTTCTGTTTGAATTGCTTCTGGCGTGGCGTTCGGTGTGGCGGAAAGCCAGGAGACCAGATCCTCCAGTCCTAAACGCTCCACATCAGTCGGTGCGCGGAATTTGCGCGTGGGCTTAACGAAATCATGGTAATAATGCACCGCTCCTTGCACCAGTTTTGCCAGGAATGGGTGTGTCTCCGCACTCGCACCGCTTTGGTAGCGGGTGATAAATTTCCACAGTACTTCAGGCGTTTCCGCACCGGCGACACTGGCCAAGTTCAGCAGCAAATTGAAGCCAAGGCTGGATTCCGGTGCTGGCGGATTACCACCGTGAACATGCCATACCGGATTTTTCAGGCGTGCCGCTTCATCTTCTTTCTGGTATTTTTCTAAGAAGG
>CAZGVV010000005.1:0-12323 GCA_964529155.1 uncultured Rickettsiales bacterium | reverse complement strand
ACTCATCCACCGCTCGTGGAATCACATCAAAATAAAGCCGTTTGGCTTTGCGTGGGCTTAGATACATGTAATAGCTAAGGCTCTCCGGCGGTCCATAACGCAGCCACTCTTCAATGCTTACGCCATTTCCCTTGGACTTGGAAATTTTCTTGCCTTCTGCGTCCAGAAATAATTCGTATACATATTGTTCCGGCCCACGCCCACCGACGATCTGACAAATAGAATTATACAGCGGTGCGCTTGGCTGGTGGTCTTTGCCATACATTTCAAAATCTACGTCCAACGCTGCCCAGCGCATGCCGAAATCAGGTTTCCATTGCAATTTGCACGCCCCACCCGTGACCGGAACCGTCATACGTTCGCCATCATTGGGGTCCATATAGCTAATAGTGCCCGCCACAACGTCACGATCAATCACCGGTACTTGTAATACATGCCCCGTTTTTGGGCACAGCGGCATGAACGGACTATACGTCGCCCGGCGCTCCTCACCCAGCGTTGGCAGCATCACATCCATAATTTTGTCGTATTGCTTCAATACTTCCAGCAATTTCACATCATATACCCCAGACCGGTATTGTTCGGTGGAGCTTAAGAACTCATATTCAAACCCATATTGATCTAAAAACCCACACAGCCGAGCATTCATATGCGCGCCGTAGCTGGCATGTGTGCCGAAGGGGTCAGGAATGCTGGTCAGGGGTTTCCCTAAATGCTCACGTACCATAGCAGGGTTAGGAATATTATCCGGAATTTTCCGCAGCCCGTCCATGTCATCCGATACCGCAAACAAGCGGGTAGGAATGTCCGACATACGCTGAAACGCATGACGCACCAGCGTAGTGCGAAATACTTCCATAAACGTTCCGATATGCGGTAGGCCTGAGGGGCCATATCCCGTTTCGAATAGCACGTAACCTTTAGTAGGTGGGGATTTTTTATACCGCTCAACCAGTTTCAACGCTTCTTCAAACGGCCACGCGCCGGTTTGTGTGTACATATCCATACGATTTGTATCAGTCATAGCGCATCCTTGGCGGCTGAATGGGGTAAAACACAGGTAAGTTGCAACCCGCATGACAAGAAGATGATAATTGCGTGCTTGGCAACCATTTTTTACTTCTTTTTCACTTCTTTTTTCTGTTTGGTAAAAAATCCTGCTATTGACATGCGTACATTGTCTCCCGCCGTAGGCTGAACCTGTGTCACCATATGGAAGGCATCGGGGTGGATAAATACCATGCGGTTGCGTTTAGGAAAAACGCACTGCGCCAATCCGTTTTCCATCATAATGTCATTGTGTTGCCCGGCATGTAAAAATTTTCGGCGATAAACTTGATGGGTATTTCCTGTCTTTTTATAGTCCTGAACCGCTTTATTAGCGGCAGTATCCATTACTACCAGCAATCCGCCCCAATGCGGCTTCCATGTAGGATTGAGAAAATAGACATACGCCCCGGTATACACACCCGATCCATCATCGTGCATGGAAAGTCCCGTGCCCGGCGGATAAAGCCAGAAATTAGAGGAATAATGCTCCCAATCTTCTTTTGGCTTGCCCACTATGTGCTGTACGAAGGGTACGGTGCTATTGATGTTATCAATAAACATATCAAACAGCGTTTTACTGGGGTACGTCCAATCCGGTTTGGGTTGTGGCATATTGTGGGCGTAATAATATACGTTCTTACCTCCGCGCAGGGGGAACCCATTGCTAATATCCCACACGCGCTTTACCTTGCCATGGGTATTAATGTATTCATAATCCGATTCAATAGCAAAATTATGAAGTTTTTCATAGTCTTGTTCGGAAAGAAAATCATCGTAAACAATAAAATCCGGGGTTTCCAGCACTTTGCGCCTATGCGGATTAGGTGAAATCACATTTTCCGTGGGTTGGTGAGGATGTGCTGCAGGCAGTGCTGCGGGTGTTTTGCTTTGCGCAGAAGGCGCAGGAAATATACCATCATACGCCGATTGCGGAATAATTTTGTTTTTGAAATTTACCCCGGAAAAAGTTTGATAATCTTGCAATGAACGCGCCTTACCCAGTCCATAATGCTCTATATCTTTGATAACGTCACGATCCGTTGATTCCTGCATCCCAAGCAAATGATGCACGCGCAAATAAGACCGGCGATGCAATTTCCCCCAATGTTCGTGGTCATCAAAATGTGTGCGCCGTGATTTGCGGCTCCAGAAATGATATGCTACCGGCATGTTCGGGTGGTAAATATCATAGCCATGCGTCCATAGCCGCACACTAAGCGTAATTTCTTCACCAAAGAAATAAAGGTACGGATCATAAGGCACATCGTGAATAATACTGCTGCGCCCAAACAGCATGCATGCGCTGCTAAATGCTCCTTTAATCGGCTTGTCCGGCGGTGGTGAAATCGGCAAAGGTATACTTCGCATCGTAAAAATATCATCCCGGTCAAACTCCTTCGCAATCATACGGTGTGTGATTCGGTGTGAAATTTCATACGGAGGAATGTAATCTGCGGGATAGGTGGTAAGCACAGCCTTGTGCTGACTTTCTTGCTCGCATTGCTCAAGCATGGCGATGAGCATTTCATCCCAGCCGGGCTCAAACCGCATGTGAGAGTCAATTTGAAACGTAAATTCCTCGCCGCGCCATAAGCTTTGCACCAGTGACCGTGCCCAACAAGCTCCCAGGCTTTTGGTCGCATCTTTTTCAATCGTGCGTACCTGCTTTGGAAAAGGCGAGGGAATTTGAAAATATGCTTGGTCTTCAGATTTTACAAACTGCCAGCAAATACCAACAAAAACACGTTCTGGGTAACTTGCTTTATCGAATAAATCTTTAACTGTATGCTGGCACTCCGGGTCACGATATGCCGCTATTTGCACAAAGATACGTGGCCGTTTTATATTAGTGGTGGTTAATGCTTTCTCATTCCATATGCCTTGTTGCGTTGCGGAAGAAACACTTTGGGATTCAACATCAATACCCGCAAACCGCCAAAAACTGTCTAAATCGCGCTCTGCCCCATGACCATAGCAGGTGATGTTGCTAATGGCCAAATCACCTTCTTCCGCCATTTCAAGTCCCAGCAAATGTCGCATACGCCGTAACGCCTTTGCTGATTCTTTAATGACAGACGCAGAGCAATCAACGCGGTGACCCATTGAGCTATGCGGCTCATAGACCGTAAATCCATGTGTCCATAACCGGGCGCCATACATCACGGGAACACATGACATTGGGAGTAGGGGATCAACAGGTACACGCCGAAACGCCTCTGCCGTCATAAAAATCATATGCGGGCTAATAAAAGGCATAGGCGTGGCCTTTGTTCCCTTGTTGCTTTGCTCAAATACGCCAAATTGCACTATTTCCGGGCGCTTGGTGTCTATACCCTGAACGCAAAGTTTAATCGAAAGTCCTTGTGATAAACGCGATTCTGGCAAAACTGAGCTGAGTACAGATTTCGCTGGGCATTTCGCCAATTGAACAATTAATTGTTCATCCCATCCTTCCACCAGCTGTGCGGAAGAATGCAGCAGCAACACATAGTCTTCACCGTTCCATAATGTTGCAGGTGCTGCGTTATTCCGAATTTGCGATGCATATGAAGCCAGCAATTCACCCTCTACCTGCTCTGCCAATGCAATTTTTATACGCTCGGCGTGCGTCGCATCGGTAAATAAACCAAATACTTGCTCAGGAGTTTTTGGGCCGGTTATGCAAACAAATATCTTCGGCAATACAGGAATAGAAAGCGCATAGCTTTTAGCAATAGGTTTTTCTTTTGGTTTCTTCATAATAATCTGTTCCACAGGATAGATAGTATTACCAAGTACAGGAAGTGTAGAAGAGGTATGCCGTTTCCAAAACCCTCGTTTTGCTTCTTCCGTTGCGGTTTTGGTGTGTGGATTAATGCCACAAAATGCCCAGAAGTTTTGTAAGGGCCGAAGCGTGCCTAATCCGAAATAATCAATCTCGGCAGTTACCTTGGGATCATTGCTTTTTTCAATATCCAGCAAATGCAACACCCGCTTCCGCGAAAGCTGATTATCGGCATGGTGCTGCGCGCGGTAAGGGTGAATGCTTTTCAAATGTGTTCGGTCCCATTGATGATACATCACATGCCGGTCATTTTGGAATAAGTCGTAACCGTGTGTCCATAGCCGAGCCGATTGCGAAATCTCATCTCCCCAAAAGCGGATATACGGGTCTGATGGTACGTCATAAAACACGCTACTAGGTGCAAACATAAAGCACCCAATCCAAAATGGCGTTGGATACAAACCCTGCCGTGGATCATCGGGTGTAATGTAATGCGCCGTAAGGTGCACCATTTGCGGATCTTGTCCTTCACCCATGATATTCACACGAATACGTCCCACCCCATGTTTGGGAGTCTTCACAGGTCTGCCTGGTTTATAATCCGGCGGCCACAAGCAAATTACGGGTTTTTTAGATGGCGCGCGCTGTAACATATCAATCAACGTTTCATCCCACCCCGGTTCAAAGCGCATGTGAGAATCAATCTGCAGTGTATATTCCTCTCCACGCCAGAGCGTGCCAGTCTTATTACGTGCCCATCCGGCTCCTTTGCTTTTTCGCCAGTCTATTTTAATTTCCCGCACCTGTTCGGGGCGTGGATAAGGCACCGTAAAGCACGCCGCATCATCAACTGCATCATATTGCCAGACAACACCTGCGAAAATTCGCTCCGGATGTGTGGCTTTCTCGAACATATCCTGAATAGTATATTGGCATTCTGGGTCGCGGTACGCGGCGATGCGTACAAAAATGCCCTGGTTAGCAGGTGCAGTCCATGCGCCGTTGCGGGCCATCTCAGACACATGGCCACGGGCAACATCCACTCCATAAAACGCCCAATATGCTTCCAGGCTGCGCTCAGCACCTAATTGATAATTCTCTAAATCCAAAACAGCATCTGCATCTTTTGCATTACCTAAGCCAAATAATTGCCTGTTGCGCTCAAGCGATTGCTTGTTGCGCGGATTATCCAGACGGCGATAGGTAGGTGCATCTTTCGGTGCATCACGGTCCCAGTAATGGTAAAGCACAGTACGATCGAATTGGAAAAAATCCCAACCATGCGTCCAGGCCCGGGCAGAAAAATTGATCTCTTCACCCCAGAAATAAATATACGGATCAAACTGTACCTGTTCAAACAACTCGGCTCGGGCAAATAAAAAATTTCCGACCCACGAAGGGCACAGGGTAGGTGGTGTTTTGCGAATGGAGCGTTCATCCACCACGCGATACATCAGATGTATAAGTTGCGGATCTTCTAGGCGAACGCTGCTTACCTGGTAACGCGTCGTACGTCCTGGTGGGTGTTGCGTGCCTTTATTGGGTATATACCCCGGTAGCCACCCGGTTATGATCGGCTTGTCGGATGCTGCGCGCTCCAGCATATGAATCAATTCTGTATCCCACCCTTTTTCAAAGCGCATGTGAGCATGGATTTGCAGCACATATTCCTCGCCTTGCCATAATCTTTGCGCCTCATTTCGTGCCCAGCCGGCACCATAGGATTCTTTGGGATGATACTCCACCACGCGCACCTGGTCTGGCCGTGGGTAGGCTATTTTACTGTACTCAGCATCCTCTGCCGGGTCATGCTGCAGGCAAACACCGGCAAAAATACGGGAAGGTTGCGCTGCTTTTTCAAACATGTCGCGCAGGGTATGGGCATATTCTGGATCCCGGTAAGATGCCATTTGCACGTAAATACACGAATGCGGCCTGCTGTTTTCGTATCGCTCAAGCGCTTCTTTCAGCATTGGCACTTGTGACTGCGCATGAAATAAAGCAAACCCTTTTTCCGCCAGTGCGATTCTTTTGGTGTTATCTCTCAAATATTCCAGGCAGCGCTCAACAAGTTTATCATACGATGCGAACGCAATGCCACCCTTGAGCGGCTCTTCCATAGTGGTATCAAGCCCTGATTCCGACACAATGCACTTGCGGTTGGCCAGCACATATGACAGGCGCACCATTTCCAGAATATGTGCAGGTTCGCGGTGTATGTTAATTATGATTTTAGCCCGCGCAATCAAGTTATCCCGTGCTTTACCCCACGCTGCAGTTGCTCGATGCACTTTGGCACCTGCGCGTTCTAATTGTTTCAAAATCGCATCCCGGCGCTCATCCAGCCGGCCGATAAACAGCACGTCGATATCTTCTGTTGCAGGGGTGATACGGCTTAGTATGGGCATGTAACCTACGCCGCAATACACCGCATGATGTACGCCGAATTGCTTCAACTGCTCAATATTGCGTCGGCTAAAATCCCAAACCGGATGTTTATGCAACACATCAAGATAATCGCAATTTTTCGTGAACCACCAGACCTTTGGGTGCACTTGTTCAAGATTATAGACAATCATCTTTTTCGGTATTTCAGCCGGTTTTAGGTGATTTAGCAAATTTGCACCCAACACCACCGGCATGCCCATAATCTTGGCCGGATCAGTTACAATCGGCGCATCATATCCCAAGGTTTTAAACGCTTGCTGAAGAGCGACAGCCACTTCTTCGAAGCATTGGCTGAAAGGTATGCCTTCAGGAGAAACTATCCAAATCGAATATACCATGGTATCGTAAGTATCAGGCTTTATAACACTAATTTCCACTATTAAATCATTATCGCTTATGCAAATTATCGTTCTTGGTATGCACCGCTCAGGCACTTCGCTCGTGACAAGGCTTATTAATATGATGGGTGCCTATTTTGGACCAGAAGGGGTGTCTGAGGGTTATACATCTGCAAATCCAAAGGGTTACTGGGAAAGGCGTGATGTTAATAGGCTAAACGAAAGCCTGCTTGAATATAACGGCTGCACCTGGAACCGCCTTGATGCCTGGCCTGAAAACGCATTGCCTGCCTTGGTGCCGCAACAGGAAAAAACCATTCGCAACCTATTGCTTAATATGGATGCTCATCGTCCATGGGTCATGAAAGACCCCAGGCTTTGCCTTACGCTGCCATATTGGATGCCCTTTCTTGAAGTGCCAGTTGCGGTAATGGTTTACCGTAATCCCCTGGAGATCGCTCACTCCCTGGTTCAGCGCGATAATATGCCACCAGCAGTTGCCATTGCATTATGGGAATATCATGTAGTAAATATGCTCAATGCTACCCTCAATATTCCACGCATATTCGTGCGCCACGCACCGGCATTACAATCTCCGGTGCGTTTTGTAAAAGCATTGTATGAAACGTTGGAAGAGCAACTTGACGTGCGCGGATTGCGGCTGCCTTCAGACCGCGAAATTCGCGCGTTTGTAGATAAAAAACTACACCGCTCGCGTGCATCTGAGGTGGCGGATAAAATCGCTCTTACGCCGTTTCAAACCATGCTCATCAGCATTTTAGAGCAAGCCGCTCCGCATAAGGCTAAACTCTCTGTTTCCGCCGCAAGTATAGTAACCATGCGCGAATATTGCCGGGCTACGCGTGCTTGACCTAGGGATGGGGAGTGGTATAGTTACAACTATGCGCATCCTGCTTTGTTTAGTTTTGCTTACGCTGTCTGCCTGTGATACGCCGCAGGTTGATTTAAAAAGCCCCTGTGTTGGCGCGGAAAAAAGCCCGTGTGACCGCCGTCCGGCTAATGATTTTTTCGGATAGTACGCATTGAATCTTTTTACCTTTCCGCTGGAGAAGCCGTTCATTGATGTTCTGGCTGCTCACGTGCTGCGTGTGCATGGAGCCGAGGCGGAATCGTTAGCCCGTGTGCTTGTGTTACTTCCGTCACATCGTGCATGTATCGCATTCCGTGAAGCCTGCCTGCGTATCAGTGGCGGAAAACCATTATTACTCCCGCGCATGCAAGGATTGGGTGACGTAGAAGATGAATTTGGCGAAGTATTAGCAGACGAATCCATGGAAGATTTGCCGCCGGCTATCGCACCGGTGAAACGCCACATGCTACTCACAGAATTAGTTGCAGCTGATCTGCGTCGTGCGTTTCCACACTTAAAAGCTGACAAAGCCCAGGCAGCATTGCTGGCAAAAGATTTGGCGCGCCTACTCGATGATATGGCACGTGAAGAACGCGATTTCTCAGGTCTTGCAGCACTGGTTCCTGAGGAATTAGCTGAACATTGGCAACAAACCGTTGCTTTTTTAGAAATCGTTGCGCGGCACTGGCCAAAAATATTAGAAGAAGAGGGCGAGTGCGACCCGATTATCCGCCGTGGTGCGGCCCTGACCGCGTTGGCTGAGCATTGGAAAGCCCATCCTCCAGAATATCCTGTCATTGCTGCAGGTTCCACTGGAAGCCAGACTGCCACACGTCGGTTGCTCGGCGTGGTTGCTGCATTACCGAACGGAAAAGTAATTTTACCGGCGCTGGATAAGGCATTGGATAACGCCGCCTGGGAAACGCTTGTTGAAACTCATCCCCAAGCGGGATTGAAACGCCTGCTTGCTGCATTGGGTGGTGAGCGAGATAATGTGCAAATATTGGACGAAATCACGGTTGCTCCTTCCTGTTCAGCAGAGCGCATTTGCTTGCTACGGACGGCATTACTTCCTGCATCTTCCATCAGCCAGTGGCAAGAGCAAAAGGTGGAATCCACCGCGGCTCTTGCGCATTTTCAGCGTGCTGATTGTGTTGATTTGCAAGAAGAAGCTCGCGTCGTTGCACTAGCCTTGCGCGAAGCGTTGGAAACGCCTGGCAAAACCGCTGGTCTTGTCACTGCCGACCGCACCCTGGCCCGTATGGTTGCCACGGAATTACGTCGTTTTGGTATTGCTATTGACGACTCAGCGGGGCGCCCTCTGCTAAACACCCCACCGGCCATATTTCTTATGCTGGTTATTGAGGCAGCCCTTGCTGATGCTGCACCGATTCCACTGCTTTCTTTGCTCAAACATCCATTTTGCGCTGCCGGGATGACTCCCGCTGAATGTCGCAAAGCCGTTCGCTTATTAGAAATTGCAGAACTTCGCGGTGTGCGCTTATCTTCAGGGCTTGGCGCATTAGCACGTGCGGCGGAACACGATAAGGCCGATCCAATGATTGGCCGTTTAATCAACTATCTTATGCATTCAATGCGGTCTTTGGTCAGGGCAACCCGCCAACAGGGAATACATTTTGCTACGTTGCTTGATCTTCATCTGCGCGCCATGGAATCCATGGCGGACAAAACCCGCCTATTTGCTGGAACTGAAGGAGAAGCCCTCGCCAACGCACTGTCGGAAATCCGCCTTCATGCCCAAAGTTTGGCTGATATTGATCCACAGCATTATCCGGGTTTACTGTCTGCATTACTTAGTGCGTTTTCCACTCGGGCAACGCGAAGTGCGCATCCACGCCTGCACATTCTAAGCCCTATTGAAGCCCGGCTTCAACACCATGATCTGCTGATTCTCTCTGGTTTAAACGAAGGCAGCTGGCCTCCCGAACCAGAGGCATCACCATGGATGGGGTGGAACATGCGCGCACGTTTCGGCTTACCACCGCCAGACCGTGCAATCGGCATGGCCGCGCACGATTTCTGGATGCTGGCCAGCGCCCGTGAAGTATTGCTCACACGCGCTGCAAAAAGCGGCGGAACACAAACCGCGCCGTCAAGGTTCTTATTGCGGTTAACTACATGTATGCAGGCCATGGAAGGTAAACCCTGGGAATGGCCCCTGCCAGATATACTTCATTGGGCACGAAGCTTAAATATGCCCCTTCAAATGCCTCCTGCCACACAGCCTATGCCAACACCTCCGGTGTCTGCCCGGCCGCGGTCACTTTCTGTCACCCAAATTGAAGTGTGGCAGCGTGATCCTTATGCCATTTATGCAAAATATATTCTTAACCTCACCCCGCTTGATCCCATAGACCGCGAACCCAGCGCCATGGAATTTGGCAACATCGTTCATGCCGCATTAGAGCGTTTTACCCAAGCTTACCCTGAAACATTGCCAGAAGATCCGTTTGGGCAACTACTTGTTTTCGGGGAAGAAGCGTTTGCGCCTTACCGGGATCGTCCTGCTATTCATGCATGTTGGTGGCCACGCTTTGTTGCCGCTGCGCAATGGATTATCGCCAAAGAACAAGAGCGCCGTCCATTACTGGCAGAAATCCTTCCTGAATCAAAGTCTACCATGATGTTTGAAGGGCCATGCGGACCGTTTACCCTGAAAACTCGTATTGACCGACTTGAGCGCCATAAAGACGGTGGTTTATCAGTGCTGGATTATAAGACAGGTCATATCCCGAATGATGGTGACCGCAAAGCAGGCATTGCGCTGCAATTGCCACTCGAAGCTGCATTGGCGGCGCTCGATAGCACGGTGCATTCTTTGCATTATTGGAAATTAGCTGGCGTAAAGAGTGAGGAAAAAGTAATTGCAAAAAATGCTCTTGAAGCCATAGCGCAAATCAAAGATGCTATTGCCCGTGTAACTGCTTTAATTGCTGCATATGACGATCCCAATACGCCGTATATTGCATTGCCGGATCCGCAGTATGCTCCACATTTTAATCCTTATGCCCATTTAGAACGTCAAGCGGAGTGGGAGGGTTAATGTACGGTTTCTGCGATCATTTCATCCAGCCGTGCCGTGCGTTGATACAGTTCCAGACTGCGCTCGAGCAAATCACACATTCCAACTGGAAGCACGTGGTGCATCTCTGGCAATTCGCGCATGCAAGCATCATGAAATGCCAAGCGAAATCGCTGTGCCGCTTCTTCGCGGGAAATTTTTCCAGCATGCTCGGCGCGTCGTGCCAGCAACCAGGTCATCACTGCAGACAAGCGCAATGTCACGCGCGACATTTCCGCCGAATATACCATGCGTTCAACTGGCGAAGCATGTTCTTGATCAGTTGCGCCATGCTCGGAAAAATAATCTTCTGCCAGATGCAGCAACTCCACCGTTTCCCCATACAACCGGGATACAAAAAACGGTTGGCCGTCCGTTATGGCTTCTGGTGGTGTGTTAAACATCATAAGCTTACCCTTGTATATTAACAATTATTCCACAAAAACTCCATATAAAATGTTAATTTCTCAGAAAATTCTACACTCTACAGACCTCCGTTACCTTGCCACAAACCCGGAAACTTCCGCCTGGGTATCGGCAAATGCCGGGGCAGGAAAAACGCAATTACTTACCGGTCGTGTATTGCGATTGCTGCTCAGTGGTGTGCCGCTATCACGTATTCTGTGCCTAACTTATACCAAAGCTGCCGCCGCAGAGATGCTTGAGCGTGTGCAAAAAGAAGCTGCTTCCTGGGCAATTATTAATGAGGATGATCTCTATGAAAAGTTAGTCAAACTTTCCGGTGAAGCGCCTTCTGCTGCTGAATTATTCCGCGCCCGTGCACTATTTGCTGAGCTTATGGATACCGCTAACGGTCTTCAAATAGTAACGATTCATGCCTTTTGCCAATCCATATTGCGACGCTTCCCGCTGGAAGCAGGCGTTGCCTCCTTTTTCAGCGTACTCGATGAGGGCACAACTGCTGAATTATTACGTGAGGCGACTATGCGCCTTTACGCGGCTGCTCAAGCCGATGCTGAACTCGCTGCGGCACTTGCGTCGCTTGCGGGGCGCATGACTGAGGGAGGGTTATACGGCCTTCTCATGGAGCTTACTCATGGCCGACGCCAAATGGCAGATGCTGCTCCCGAAGCATTATATGCGCTGCTGCGCATTACCCCTGGCCAAGATGATAAGGATTATATAGCGGAACACATGCTTCATACGCCGAATGAGCGAAGCGCATTGCTTGCTGTGGAAGCACAATTGCGCCAAGCAGGAGGAAAAACCAATTCTGCAACGGCGGACGCATTGAATATATGGCTCCATGTAGCAGATAAAAATAATGAGAATATCCAACGCTATCTAAGCGGATTTCTCACTAAGGAGGGTGAATGTAGGAAGTCAATTTTCACAAAAAACGCCCTTACCGATGCGCATTTAATCAGTATCTTAGGTGGCGAGCAAGAGCGGGCCCTTGCTTTTTCCCAATGGCGCGAAACACGCGCTATTGCCGAATCCAGTGCTTGCCTTATGCGTATTGCAATGCGTTTATTTTCTGAATATGACGCCCTGAAGCGCGCGCGTGCCTTGCTGGACTATGAAGACCTGATTCTCGCCACCCTCCGCCTGCTTGAAACCCCCGGCATTTCACCCTGGGTTATGTATAAGTTGGATGGCGGCATTGACCATGTGTTGATTGATGAAGCACAAGACACCAGTGAAGCGCAGTGGCGCATCGTTCGCGCGCTTACCCAGGAATATTTTGCTGGTTTTGGTAAAAGCGATGCCACCAGAACCGTGTTTGCTGTAGGTGACATAAAGCAATCT
>CAZGVV010000004.1:49862-50099 GCA_964529155.1 uncultured Rickettsiales bacterium | reverse complement strand
CACGTGCGGCGGAAACTATGCCAGCAATGCCAGCAACCAATGCGGTGCCTAAATTAGTATGGCAAACTGGATTGCCAGGGCAACCACTGCCGGGAGCCGAAAAAGAAGCGCACACTAAAAAACATGGCCGCCATAAAACCCAAAAAAGCCGACACAACAACAAACACGCAACAAAACATTCGGAAACGGTTGCAGCAAGACCTTTGAAACTGGACCCCATACGCCCAGAAAAAGGTA
>CAZGVV010000004.1:45827-49852 GCA_964529155.1 uncultured Rickettsiales bacterium | reverse complement strand
CCCATGAATGCGGCAGAAGCTCCGCCTCCACCGCCTCCTGGCGTAAATCCTGTAGCCATGCCCCGTAAAAAGCCGGAATTATTAGGCCAAATGCATGAGGCTGCGCCTACGGCAGCAAATTCTGCTATGTTACCGCCACCTCCGGCACCTGAGCCTGGTATAGACATCGCCGCACCAGTTCCTGCGCCAGCGCCGGCACCTCAACCCGCCGCCACAACACCACCCACAGAAACGGCACCACCGCCTACGGCCCCATGGTGGAGTCCACGCCGATGGATAGGCGGTGATGAGCCAAAGCCGCCGCTACCAGCTGCGTCGGCGCCTGCGCCCGTGATGGCTCCGCCACCTGCGGAAGAGCATATGGCACCACCACCTCCTCCGACATTACCTCCTGAATTGCCCGAACGTGCAACTGAGCCTGCATTACCTGCACCTTCAGCGCATATGATGGCACCGCCACCAGCACCAGCCGTAGACAAACCCCTTTCAGAAGCGCCCTTACCACGCATAACGGATAAAGCGCCTCCTGCAGAACCCGTGAAGGCCAAAGAGGCGAAGACTAAAGATAAAATGCCACCACCACCGATTCCGCCACAACCTGCCTCAAATGCAGGAGCAGCTGAGCCGGAAGGCAATAAACCTGATGTGCGTATTGCATTTGCTGCTGATGACACAACCGTGCCAGAAGCAACCAAATCGCAACTGAATGAGCTTGCCGCACGCCTGAAAAAAGAGATGAGTTTGCGCTTATCCATTGTGGCACATGCAAGTGGCACCAGCGATCAGATGAGTACAGCCCGCCGCGTCTCATTGGCCCGTGCATTGGCACTGCGTGCCTATTTGATCGATCAGGGCGTGGATAATTTGCGCATTAACGTACAAGCTGAAGGCAGTAAAAATGCCGGTAATCAGCCTGATCGCGTTGATATGTTCTTACTTTCGGGTGGGAAGGATAAATGATGAGAGATGAAGGATAAGCGATGAGGTAGAAGATTACCTTATCTTTCATCCTTTATCGTTCATCACCCCTATGGCTGGCCATTCGCAGTTTAAAAATATTATGCACCGCAAGGGCGCGCAAGACGCCAAGCGCGGGAAAATGTTTACCAAAATCGGCCGAGAAATTATCGCCGCATGCAAAGGTGGCGCGCCAGACCCTGCTACCAATCCCCGGCTACGCAGCGCAATTCAATGGGCGCGCGAAGAAAACATGCCACGGGATAAAATCGAACAGGCCATTAAACGCGCCAGCGATAATTTTGAACCTGTTCGCTATGAAGCCTACGGACCAGGCGGCACTGCACTTATTGTTCAAGCCTTAACAGATAACCGTAACCGTACAGCCTCCGATGTTCGCGCTGCCTTTAGTAAACTTGGCGGCGCGCTGGGTGAAACCGGCAGCGTAAGCTTCATGTTTGATTTCGTAGGCCGTATCACTTATCCCTTCAGCATTGCGACAGAAGACCGCATGTTTGAAGCCGCCCTAGAAGCCGGTGCCGATAATTGCGAAACCGGACCGGAAGAACACAGTGTTATCTGTGCCGCCGACGCGTTCGGCGCAGTGCGCGATAGTTTGGAAGCCATATTCGGACACCCCACTTCCGCCAAGCTTACCTGGATTCCCAAAACATCTGCGCCCTTGGATGAAGAGCAAGCACGCGCCTTACTCAAATTGATCGATACGCTGGAAGATCATGACGATGTGCAAGAAGTATTCAGCAATGCCGAGATTCCCCAAGATGTCATGGATAAGCTTGGATGATTCAATCATCCACATCTTCACGCACTCGCATCATTGGCATTGATCCCGGATTGCAGCGTACAGGCTGGGGTATTGTTGCATGCGATGGCCCCCGCCTCACCTTCATCGCGGCAGGAACGATCAGCACCCAGGCGACCGGCGAGTTAGCTGACCGACTCAAAACCCTCCATGATGCGCTTGCCTCTGTTATTAGCGAACATCAACCGCAATCCGCCGCTGTAGAAGAAACGTTCGTCAATAAAAACAGCGCTTCCAGTTTAAAACTCGGCCAAGCGCGCGGCGCTATTTTGCTTACCTGCGCATTACATGGATTATCCGTCGCCCCCTACCCGGCTAATCTAGTTAAGAAATCAGTCGTTGGCGCAGGACACGCCGACAAAACACAAATCGCCGCCATGGTCCGCGTATTATTACCCGCCTGCCGAGGACTAGAGGCGGGCGCAGACGCCATGGATGCGCTTGCGGTAGCGATTACTCATGCACATTTTGCAAAACGTTAAGTTTCAGGTTACAGCCTTTATATTTTCCGCTATAGCTAAAACCTGAAACCTAAAACCTGAAACCTACATGATCGGCAGACTCAAAGGCATTGTCGCTAGTATTGGTGATGACGGCATCGTGCTGGACGTCGGCGGGGTGGGCTATGAATTATTTTGTGCCGCACGTCTGCAAGCGGCACTTTCCCCCGGGGAAGCGGCAGAATTAATCGTGGAAACGCATGTACGTGAAGACCACATCCATTTATATGGATTTGCCAGCCATGCTGAGCGCGAATGGTTCCGCAAACTTACCGGGGTCCAACGTGTAGGCTCCAAAGCAGCGCTCACTATATTAGACGCACTGCCCCCAGACGCACTTCTCCAGGCAATTTTAGCACGCGATACCACGGCATTCAGCCGGATTCACGGCATTGGCGCAAAACTGGCAGAACGCATTATTGCTGAATTGAAAGATAAAGTTTCCGGCTCCAAAATGCAGATCAGCAGCGCTAAAATCAAAGAAAAAACCCCCGCAATTCCAGCCTCACAGCCCGCCACAACGTTGGACGACGTTATTTCCGCCCTCACCAATCTGGGCTATGGCCGCTCAGAAGCCTACAGTGCCGCCGCCACGGCCATGAAAGATGCCGAAGCGGATGCGGGGGTTGATATTTTGATTCGCCGCAGCCTTAAGGAACTGGCCTAATGCGCACGAAACCGGAAGATAGCCCCGTCACTTCTGCCCCACGCGAAGAAGACCATGCTGCCCATAGCCTGCGCCCGCAAACATTGCAGGATTTTATTGGCCAACAGGAAGCACGAAAAAACCTAAGTGTCTTTATCAGTGCTGCGCGCTCTCGCGGTGATGCACTGGATCACGTCTTGTTTCACGGCCCACCAGGGCTTGGGAAAACGACACTCGCCCAAATCGTAGCACGTGAAATGGGAACGGGATTTAGGCCGACCGCCGGCCCTATCTTATCCCGCGCCGGTGATCTGGCGGCGATTTTAACCAGCTTAGAGCCGCGCGATGTATTATTTATTGATGAGATTCATCGCTTAAATATCGCCGTGGAGGAAATGCTTTATTCCGCCATGGAGGATTATAAACTCGACATCATGATCGGCGAAGGTCCTGCTGCACGCACGGTGCGCATTGATCTGCCACCTTTTACGCTGGTTGGTGCAACCACTCGGCTGGGACTATTATCCAATCCCTTGCGTGATCGTTTTGGAATCCCTTTGCGTTTGCGTTTCTATAGTCAGGCAGAACTGGAGCAGGTGATCTCTCGCGGTGCCACGTTACTTTCCATGAGCATCACGCCCGATGGTTGCGCTGAAATTGCCGCCCGGGCGCGAGGCACACCCCGTATTGCCATGCGCCTGCTAAAACGCGTCCGCGACTATGCGCATGCCCAGGGCAAAACCAGCGTAGACCGCAGCTTGGCGGATTATGGGCTGCAATGCCTGGAAGTAGATGCACTTGGCCTGGACAGTGCCGATCGCCGTTATTTACGCTATATCGCTGATTTTTATGCCGGTGGTCCGGTAGGAGTAGAAACCATTGCAGCAGGACTTTCAGAACAACGCGATGCCATTGAAGAAACGATTGAGCCGTATTTGCTACAAATCGGCTTTATTCAGCGTACACCACGAGGCCGAATGTTAACTAGCGGTTGTTATGGGCATTTGGGACTTACCCCGCCAAGCCTATCATGTGAACAGCTGGCGTTGATAGAGCAGCAATAAGATTAAACTATGCCCCCGTTTTTACTCCGCGTTTA
>CAZGVV010000004.1:24270-45817 GCA_964529155.1 uncultured Rickettsiales bacterium | reverse complement strand
AATTACCTTAAATTTGCTGAGCGTGCACGAACAGAAGCATTAAGGACTGCAGGAATTGAGCAATCCATATTACTGGAACAAACAGGTGTGGCCTTCGTGGTACGCCGCGTGGAAACCGACTTTTTAAACCCTGCCCGACTCGATGATCTCTTGACAATTCACACGTCTCTGGAAAATATAGGCAAGGCTAGCCTGACCATGCAACAAACCATTATGCGCGATAGTATTACCTTATGCCAATTGCGCGTGCGCATCGGTGTGGTGGGCCGCGATTTTCGACCGTGCCGCATGCCAGCCGCGGTACAGGATGCGTTAATACGTTGTTTTACTCACGTTCAACCATAGGACTTTCTCATGCCCGTATCCACTGCCGTTGATCCCGTTCAATCCGCCACTCTTGCGGCCAGCGCGCCCCCAGTTGCCACGGATTTATCAATGATCGGCCTGTTTTTGCAGGCAGATTTAATGGTGAAGGCAGTCATTTTAGTACTTCTGCTCGCTTCATTCTGGTCCTGGGTGATTATTATTGAAAAATGGATGATCCTGGCCAGCATACGCCTTAAAACAAAATCCTTCGAAAGCGAGTTCTGGAGCAGTGATGCGTTAGATAAGCTGCATGAACGCACCAAAAAACGGGCTAACCATCCGATTGCAAGCATGTTCAATGCCGCGATGGATGAATGGGTACGCTCAAAAACCAGCGGTATGGGCTCACCCGGCAGCCCTCAACGTACCGCAGTACGCGAGCGTATCGTACAGATTATGGGCGTTGCACGTAATCGCGAATTTGACCGGCTGGAAAATGGACTCGGATTTTTAGCCACTGTCGGCACCTCAGCTCCCTTTATAGGACTGTTTGGAACGGTATGGGGTATCATGAATAGCTTTCATGCCATCGCGTTGTCGAAAAACACATCGCTCGCAGCTGTAGCTCCCGGTATTGCCGAGGCGCTGTTTGCCACTGCCTGCGGTTTGTTTGCCGCTATTCCCGCCGTCATTGCATATAATAAATTCTCTAATTCGCTCTCCCAGTATTCAGGGCGACTAGAAGATTTCGGCACAGAATTTAATACCATCCTCTCACGCCAGATCGAGGGATAATATGGGCGCTTCACTTGGTAATGGCCGAGGCCGTGGGCGCGACCGCCTGAGCCGTCATCCTTTCACAGAAATCAACGTAACACCCATGGTGGACGTAATGCTTGTGCTGCTGGTGATTTTCATGGTTACCGCTCCCATGCTCACCGCAGGTGTCAATGTTGATTTACCAAAAGCAGATGCAGCCCCGCTTCCGGGACAAGATGAGCCGCTTTCTGTTTCTGTAGCTTCAGGGGGGAAAATATTTATTCAAAAAACGGAGGTACAGTTAAAAGACTTGTCCACGAAACTTAACGCCATCGCAGGCCAAAAGCATGACACGCGCATTTTTGTGCGGGGCGATAAAACAGTGGATTATGGGCGCGTCATGCAAGTTGTGGCGCAAATCAGCGGCGCAGGTTTTCCCAAAGTGTCGCTGGTGACGGAAGCACCAACTACACCACCAGGTAAATAATTCTACCATGCATATGCCCCGCGAACGTAGCAAAGCGTTAATCGCATCGGCACTGATGCATGTGTTGCTTTTTCTAATACTTTTTGTCGGCATGCCCGAACTATTTCCACGCCGCAACCCGCCCGAACCTTTGGTTTTAACCGTAGATATTTTGCCCATCACGGAGATTACAAACGTAAAATCAGCTGAAGCGCCGCCTGCTCCCAAACAAAAAGAAGAAAAGAAACAACCGGCGGCTAAGAAAGAAACACCGCACGTAACCACTGCCGCAGCACCACCTCCACCTCCCCCGCCGAAGGAACCAACACCAGCTCCGCCAAAGCCGGAAGTAAAAAAAGAAGAAGTAAAAAAGCCGGAAGAGAAAAAAGAGAAGAAGCCCAAGGAAGACGACTTGCTCGCCGTGCTAAAAGCCGTGCAGAAAGAGGCAGCGAAAGAACAAGCAAAAACGCCAGAAAAAGCTAAAGAAGCAACGTCGCCTTCCCGCAATCACAGCGAAGTACCCTATAATCCGAATATTCCGATCGGCCAGACCGTGCGCGATTCCATTCGCGGCCAACTTTATAAATGCTGGAGCTTGAATGCCGGCGCAAAAGATGCACACACACTGATCGTAGTCATTAAATTATGGCTCAATCGCGATGGTTCGCTGATAGACGCGCAATATACTGACGAAACCAAACGCAAAATGGCCGACCCTACTTACCGCGCTGCCGCAGAAGCGGCAAATCGTGCAGTGCATATTTGCTCACCACTGAAAGAATTACCCGCGGATAAATACGAAGGTTGGAGCTTTATGGAATTTACATTTGATCCATCGCAGATGCTGTACTAAACTCTGTCTCCAATCTGCTCACCCGATATATCAGGAGCTATTATGAACCGCCTGTTTTGCCGAAATTTATTTAGCTTGCTTACGTTGCTTGGCATAATGACGCTTTGCCTGCCTGCACACGCACAGCTAAAAATTGATATTACTAAAGGCAATGTGGCCCCTCTTCCCATAGCAATTCCTGATTTTGGGGGTGATAGCCAGATCGGCCAAAATATGGCACGCGTAATTGCCGCGGATCTTGAACGATCAGGGCTATTTAAGCCCATTGATTCTTCCGCTTTTATTGAACAAGCAGCCGGTCAGACCGGCACACCACGCTTTGCTGACTGGCGTCAAATTAATGCGAATGCATTAGTAACTGGCGCCATCACCATAAATGGTGACCGCATGCGTGTTGATTTCCGTCTTTGGGACGTATTTGGCGAGCAACAAGCTGCAGGCAAGCAATACAACAGCTTTCGTAGCAACTGGCGACGTATAGCTCACGTCGTTGCAGATGAAATTTACACTCGCTTGACTGGTGAAACCGGTTATTTTGATACGCGAATCGTTTATGTCGCAGAAAGCGGCCCGTTGCAAAAACGCATCAAACGCTTAGCTATTATGGATCAAGACGGTGAAAACCATAAATTTCTAACCGATGGGCGCTTCCTTGCTCTCACGCCACGCTTCTCCCCGAATTCACAAGAAGTAATTTACCTCTCATTTGCAGGTAAACAGCCGCGTGTATTCTTGCGCGATTTGCAAACGGGACGCGAAGAAGCGCTCGGCACATTTGACGGCATGTCTTTTGCCCCGCGTTTCTCGCCAGATGGAAATTCTATTATTATGTCAATCGCAGGCGGTGATACGGGCTCTACCAATATCTACACCATGGGTATTCATAGTCACCAACTCAAACGCTTAACCAACGGCGATGATATAAATACTTCACCGTCTTATTCACCCGATTCAAAGCGCATTGTGTTTAACTCTGACCGTGGCGGCTCACAACAGCTTTACACGATGAGTTCAGACGGCTCTGGTGTAGAGCGCATCAGCTTTGGCAGTGGCAAATATGGCACACCAGTGTGGTCACCCCGCAGCGACTTGATCGCCTTTACAAAAATCTCTGGTGGTCAATTCTATATTGGCGTCATGCGCCCCGATGGAAGCGGTGAACGGGTGCTGACATCCAGCTATCTGGAAGAAGGCCCCACCTGGTCGCCCAATGGCCGGGTAATCATGTTTACACGCCAGGATAAGGCCGGTCGTAGCCGACTTTATTCGGTGGATGTAACGGGTTATAATCTACGCGAAGTCTCAACGCCCATCGATGCATCTGATCCCGCGTGGTCACCACTGTTGCCTTTATAGCACAACGCAGGGCCTATTTAGAGGAGAACGTAGGAAAACTGATTGCTTTTCCCAGCATTCGGACTAGTTGTAACACCAGATTCGCCACGAAACGCTTGGCTTGCAGCCGATCGAAGAAGCTGGCGTAACAGGCTCAACCATAAGACTTTTAAGGAGAACGAGTTATGAAAATGTATACGAAATTTTTCGCGGTCCTCTCAGCAGTATTTCTGCTGGCCGCGTGCGAAGCACCCAATGGCAGCGGCAGCGGCGCCGGTGGTTCAGGCAATGCAAATGGCAGCGGCGCACCTGTGCGTCCTGGCTCTCAGGAAGAATTGGCCGCCAATGTGGGTGACCGCGTATTCTTTGACCTTGATAGCTCGGCCATCAACAGTGAAGCCCAAGGCACTTTACAACGCCAGGCTCAATGGCTGAAACAATATTCCAGCGTGAATGTAAGCGTTGAAGGCCATTGCGACGAACGTGGCACACGCGAATACAACTTGGCTCTTGGCCAACGCCGTGCGGCTTCCACCAAAAAATATCTGGTGAGCCTCGGCGTTCCTGCTAATCGCATTTCGGTAATCTCTTACGGAAAAGAACGTCCTGCAGTGCTTGGCTCGAACGACGCTGCATGGGCTCAAAACCGCCGTGCAGTCACGGTTATCACCACCCCATAATTGGACGTGAATCCCCTCGCCCCGTGTATTCCTGCTTTCTCGCATGAATCACGGGGCGATTCTTTTTAAAGGTAGCGCCGTTGCAATTTTTTCATTTACACCGCCCCTTCCTTTTTAGCCTGGCAATCTTTTTGCCATTGGCTGCCCTTGGTCAAACCAATAGCGATGTAGCCGACCGCATTGACCGCCTGCAACGCGACGTCATGGTATTGCAACGCCAACTCTCTCGCGGCGAAACACCGAATACAACATCCATTTCCAGCGAAGACGCTGCTCCCATCTCTTCCGGCCCGGTTACAGCAAATCAGGAAGTGCGCCTGAGTGCAATTGAAGAGCAAATGCGTCAATTACGCGGTCAAATCGAAGAAAATCGTTTTCAAAATAAAAAACTAGCCGATGATTTTGAAAAATTCCGCAAGGACACAGATTTCCGTCTGAACGAAATAAATCAGGCCCAACACACCGCGGTAGCAACACCCGCCGCAGCTCCTGCATCGTCAGCCGCTACAACGCCCCCTGCAAAAGAAGACGCGCATAAAGATTCTGCGAAAGAGCCCACCGGCGCACATGTCATTTCTGATGATAAAATGACTGATGATAAAGCAGCCAAAGAAGTAAAAGATAAAGATACAAAGGAACCTGCAGACGCAAAAGATACGCCTAAAGAAGAATATAATAACCCCCGAGACCTATATAATCATGCCTTCCGCTTGTTAAATCAAACGCACTACAGCGAAGCCGCCGAATCTTTTCAGGCATTCACCGAAAAATACCCTAAAGACGCACTTATCGGTAATGCATTTTACTGGCTCGGTGAAACCCATTACATCCGCAGGGATTACGTAAAAGCTGCCGATAATTTCCGCCAAGGATTTGAAGCTAAACCAAGCGGCCCTAAGGCAGCGGATAATTTGCTTAAGCTGGCGCTTTCACTCAACGCAATGGAGCAAAACAAAGAAGCTTGCGTAGTATTGGGGCAAATTCTGGTGAAATTTAAAGATACGTCCAAAGGCGTCGTACAAAAAGCCGGAACGGAACGTACACGCATTGGATGCAAGTAATCCTCAGTTGATGAGCACTTCCCCGGGTTCAGCGCCTATTACTTCCGAAGAATTTTCAGGCTGGATGCATACGCTTTCCTCTGCTCCGCCTCTATCGCTGGCGGTTGCTGTTTCCGGAGGTGCCGACAGTATGGCACTTGCGTTACTAGCCGCACATTGGGCCACTTCACACAATATCGCGCTAACCGCACTTACCGTAGACCACCATTTGCGCGAAAGCTCTGAAGCAGAAGCGCATCAAGTCGCAGAGTGGATGCAGGCGTCTGGTATTCCTCATCACATCTTGCATTGGCATGGCGGCAACGACGCAGGAAATCTGCAAGCAAACGCCCGCGACGCACGCTACCGGCTAATGGCTGAATATTGCATCTCGCATGGCATCCCTCGCTTACTCGTAGCCCATCACGCCGATGACCAGGCAGAAACCGTATTAATGCGCATTAAACGCGGCAGCCACATTGAGGGGTTAGCCGCCATACGCCCCATTCATTCTCATTATGGCATCATTTTAATGCGGCCATTATTGGGATGCCCGAAATCCCGTTTAATTGCTACCCTGAATGCACGTCACCACACCTGGATTGAAGATCCAACCAATAACCTAGTCCGCTTTGATCGTAATCGACTGCGCATGCAATTAGCGACGCTTCCTAATAAAAATAGCATTATCTTACAATTGGCACATACAGCCCACCAATTAGACCATATCCGCACTGAGCGTGAAGCCGAAACCAAACAATGGCTTGATACCCATGCGCTGCCGCTACCTAATGGCTGGCGATTTAGCAGCGATACTTTCCTGCTATTACCACAGGATTTAGCATTCCGTGTGCTCTCACACACACTCGTTAAAATCAGCGGAGCACCCCATCCTCCCCGATTTATGGAACTGGAACGACTCTATGCAGCCCTTGTTGATGGCACGCGGCAACGTATACGCCGCACCTTACTTAACTGTTTGATTACTCGCGCCAAAGGTGAATTGCACATTTGTCATGAAAATTCACTAAAAAGAAGCGAATCAGGTTGAAACCAAGCGCGCCGCACGCCATATAATAGACCTCACGTCATCCACAGAGGATCGCAGCTAATGCCCACTAATAACACACGTAACTTTATCATTCTGGCAGTAGTAACGCTGCTGTTGGTAGTTCTATTCAATATGTTTCATAATAGTGCGGAACAAGCTGGCAGCACTCGCCTGTCGTTCTCTGAGTTTTTAACTAAAGTAGACAGCGGTGACGTATCGGACGTGGTCATCCATGAATCCAACAGCCGAGGCTCTAATATTTCCGGCCATATCAGCAGCGGCGATGTCTTTTTTACCCAAGCCCCCGAATACCCTGGCCTGGTTGATAAATTAGCGGCCAAAGGCGTTAAAATCACCGCAAGTGTGGACGATGCACGCTCTGACTCATTCTGGAGCGCCATCATTTCCTGGTTCCCCATTTTCTTAATCGCCGGTGCGTATATTTTCGTCATGCGCCAGATGCAATCCGGTAAAGGCGGCGGAGCGATGGGCTTTGGCCGTTCACGCGCCCGTATGCTTAATGAAAATAAAGAGCGCGTCACCTTTGATAATGTCGCGGGTATTGACGAAGCAAAAGATGAGCTGCAAGAATTAGTGGATTTTCTGAAAGATCCACAGAAATTTCAAAAACTCGGCGCAAAAATTCCACGCGGTTGCTTGCTGGTTGGCCCTCCGGGGACAGGGAAAACATTGCTTGCCCGCGCTATTGCTGGCGAAGCGAAAGTACCGTTTTTTACCATTTCCGGTTCCGATTTCGTGGAAATGTTCGTAGGTGTCGGTGCCAGCCGTGTCCGCGATATGTTTGAGCAAGGCAAAAAACATTCTCCCTGCATCATTTTCATCGACGAAATTGACGCAGTAGGCCGTCATCGGGGCGCTGGCCTGGGCGGCGGCAATGATGAACGCGAACAAACCCTCAATCAATTACTTGTCGAAATGGATGGGTTTGAAGCTAATGAGTCCGTCATTATCATTGCCGCTACCAATCGCCCGGATGTACTAGACCCCGCACTTTTGCGGCCTGGCCGTTTTGACCGGCAAATCACCGTGCCTAATCCCGATATCAATGGCCGCGAAAAAATTCTGGAAGTGCATTTGAAAAAAGTACCACGCGGCCCGGATGTCGATGCCCGCGTTATCGCCCGTGGAACACCGGGTTTTTCCGGTGCAGATCTGGCAAATATTGTGAATGAAGCCGCGCTCCTGGCAGCACGCCGTGGTAAAAAAGTTGTCACCATGCGTGAAATGGAAGAAGCAAAAGACAAGGTAATGATGGGAGCAGAACGCAAATCACTGGCCATGTCGGATGAAGAAAAAAAGCTTACCGCTTATCATGAGGGCGGGCATGCTATCGTTGCACTGCATTGCCCACCATCATTCCTCGCGGGCGCGCACTTGGCATGGTAATGCGCTTGCCGGAACGCGATAAGCTTTCGGTTACGCGCGAAAAAATGCATGCCGATTTAGCCGTAGCTATGGGTGGTCGTGTGGCAGAGGAATTGATTTTCGGCCATGACAAAGTCACCAGCGGCGCTTCATCTGACATCCAATATGCTACACGCATGTCCCGCGCCATGGTTATGGAATGGGGAATGAGTGAGAAAGTGGGGCCACTGCATTTAAGTGGGGACCAACAAGAAGTGTTTATCGGCAATAGCCTTATGCAAAGCGGTGGACGTAATATTTCCGATGAAACGGCGGCTCTTATTGATGCAGAAGTAAAACGTATTGTGGAAGATGCCATGACACGCACCCGTCAAATCCTTACCGATTTTATTGATGAGCTGCATATTGTCGCCAAAGCATTATTAGAATACGAAACGCTCAGTGGAGATGAAATCAAAGCATTGCTGGAGGGAAAAACCATTGACCGGGTAAATCTTGATGCACCACGCCAGCCCCGCGCCCAGTCCTCATTGCCAAGCAGCCGCGACAAAAAGGCCGCCAATGACGGCTAAACTTTTTGGCACAGATGGTATTCGTGGCACTGCTAATCAATACCCAATGACAGCCGAAGTTGCGCTGAAATTGGGGTTAGCTGCAGGAAGCTATTTTAACCGGGGCAACCATCGCCACCGCGCCGTCATTGCAAAAGACACCCGCCTTTCCGGTTATATGCTAGAACCCGCGCTTACTTCCGGGCTTATTGCCGCGGGAATGGACGTAGTATTAGTTGGACCGTTGCCTACGCCTGCCGTGTCGATGCTGGTGCGCTCCATGCGCGCGGATTTAGGAATCATGATTTCCGCCTCTCATAATCCCTATACGGATAACGGATTAAAGTTATTTGGCCCTGCGGGTGAGAAATTATCCGATGCTGATGAACAAGCTATTGAAGCATTAATCGCAGATATTGGCGGCGCAACACTGGCAGCACCAAACGCCTTGGGTCGTGCGCGTCGCCTGGATGATGCGCATGGACGCTACATTGAAAACGCCAAGCGCTCGTTTCCCCGTCACCTTACTTTAGATGACTTGAATATTGTTCTCGATTGCGCACATGGCGCAGCATACCAGGTTGGGCCACTTATCCTCAGCGAGCTTGGCGCTAAATTATACCCCATAGGGGTATCTCCCGATGGATTTAACATCAACAACGAATGTGGCTCCACTGCACCCGCCGCCATGTGTGAAACCGTAATTGCAACCGGCGCTCACATGGGAATAGCGCTGGACGGTGACGCAGATCGCGTATTGGTCTGCGATGAAACAGGCCATGTGCTGGACGGCGATCAGATGCTTGCCATGATCGCCACCCATTGGCATGAATATGGTTTATTAAAAGGTGGCTGCGTGGTAGGGACCCATATGTCGAATATGGGATTAGAGCGTTACCTGGCAACCATGGGTATTACCCTCATTCGAGCCAATATTGGTGATCGCTATGTTGCAGAAGCCATGCGCACGCGAGGCTGCAATTTAGGCGGCGAACCTTCCGGTCATATTATTTTATCTGACTATGCCGCCACTGGTGACGGCTTAATTGCCGCACTTCAGGCATTAGCCGTGATGCGTGAAAGCGGAAAACCGTTGAGCATATGTGGCCGCATGTTTACGCCGATGCCACAACTCTTGCGTAATATACCCTACAGGGGTATATCCCCACTCACCCGGCCTGATGTCGAAAAAGCCGTTGAAGCAGCGCGCACAGAGTTGGGAGATACGGGGCGCTTATTGGTGCGCGCTTCAGGCACAGAACCGCTAATACGCATTATGCTGGAAGGCGATGATAAGCACCGCATTGACGCACTCGCTGAAAAATTGTGTTTAGTAATGCAGGCGTAATTTAGTATGCCCGCAAAGCCCCTTACACGTGTACTTATTATTGCTGGCTCTGATTCAGGCGGCGGCGCCGGCATTCAAGGCGATATAAAAACCATCACATGCTTAGGCGGTTATGCGGCAACTGCCATCACGGCACTTACCGCCCAAAACACTATGGGTGTTTTTGGTATTCATGCTGTGCCACCAGAATTTGTCTCTCAACAGATTCGTTTAGTCCTGAGCGACATTGGGGCCGATGCCATCAAAACGGGAATGCTTTTTTCTGCAGAGATTATCGAAGAAACCGCTAATACCCTGGCAAGGTATAAAAATATACCCCTGGTAATTGACCCCGTAATGGTTGCAAAAGGCGGTGCACCACTACTTTCCAAAGAAGCAATGAGTGCCTTGATAGAGCGCTTAATGCCCATGGCAGCTATTATTACCCCCAATATTCCCGAAGCAGAATTTTTAGCGCAAATGCCTATCACCACCGCACGCGAAATATACATTGCCGCCAAACGTATTTTGGAGCTTGGTCCAAAAGCAGTATTAATCAAAGGCGCGCATCTTAATGATGAACCAGAAATTCATAACGTGCTGGTATCAGGGCCTGACGCAGAAGAATTTATTCTGCCGCGTATTTTCTCCAACCATACACATGGCACTGGCTGCACATTGGCATCGGCCATTGCATTAGGACTTGGAGAAAAGATGAAATTGCGTGACGCCATCACTCGCGGTCAGAATTATGTGGCAGCGGCTATTCAAGCAGCCCCCGGCTTTGGGAAAGGCCATGGCCCACTGGGTCACAATTTTATGATTCAGCCTTAGAGCATGTGACGATTTCGCTGTGGCGTGGCGAAATCGTTACAGGCTCTTAGCTCAGCACCGCACCAAGCTCAGCACCTGCGCGCGATTGCTCAACAAATTCGCGATAACTCAGATTGCCATCTTTGCCACGCTGTGTGCCGACCATTTGCACATAAGACATATGCTGACCTGGCTTTGCATCTTCATAAAACTGCATTGCCATTTCTTCCTTGCCATCTGGCGTCGCGGCAGCAATCGTTACCACTTGTGGCTCAGTTACCAACGAGGCAGGCTTAGACTTAACTTCTGACGCTTTACGCTTAAAGACCGTGCAGATGGAGTCCTTACATTTATACCATGCACGCTTAAGCAGTTTCTCAGGTGATGGCATGGGCGAACCTTCGCCTTTGGATACACCAGAATTCTGCTCACTGATAGCAAATGCCAATTCTTCAGGACGCATGCGCCCTTCATTGATTTCCGTAGCAATGCGCTCCAAATCCAGCTTCGGTCCAAACTCGGCCAGCACCGCTTCTTTTGCTTTCGGGCGCATACGAGAAAAATGTTTGCCATAATTTTCGCGGATGTCATTGTCCAGATTCGGGTGCGCCGCCAGGTAAATCTCCATCACCTGCGCTTCCGTAACCGCGCGGCCTTCTTCACGCCCACGACGCAATCCATCAATTTTCTCAGCAACGGTTTCTTTTTCTACGCCAAAACATTGCTCCGCCAACCAATGCAGCGGCGTTTTCACCGCCACATACACCGCATAGCTGAGCACACCAAGCGCCAGCATTTCCAAACCGTTATTGAGCCAGGAAGAAGTGGCAAGCGCAGTGCCTTCACCAAACATTCCTGCCAACCCGCGCCTAATATGCTCATCTACCGTTTCTTCAGCAAGCGCACTGGCATAAGTACTGGTGGCAGTAGCAGCAACGGAGATACCCATGCTCCAATTACGCTCCAGCACCGTTTGTTTCAATGCGTCCTGAAGGGTAGGATTACCCGGAATATTCCGTGTAGGGTCGCCATAGGCAGCGTCATAAAGGTCATCATGCGTCAACTGCTCCGGACGCTTACCATTATTCAGCCACGAGGCAATTTCCGGGCGGTAGTGATTAAGAATTTTATCCAGATTATGATGGTACTCTTCCTGCTCCATCCACAAGCTGAAGGCAGAAGTGATAGGCGCAGCGATAAGAAACGTTGCATCCACTTTACTAAGATGCGGACCGAAGACTTTAGCCATCAAATTCCCGACTACAGGAATATCTTCCGTGGCAATATGCTTAGCGGCGTTTTTTAATGCACTTTTTATGGCAACTTCTTCGCCTTTTTTTATGGCACCCGTAAAAGCTCCGTCTACAGCAACTCCAATCACCTGCTTGGTCGCGCCCTTAATCCCCGCCTTCGCCAGGACGTGTTTGACCGAATGCTTTGCTTTATACGCAAAGTCATCGACATATTCGCTGATCTTTTCCCGAATATATTCAAACATAAGCCTCTACCATCCTATTGATTATAGGAAAAAGCCCCCCTCGTGTCGTGTGAAGGTTTTATGACGAGCGCGTTATACTTGCTGCTCGCCCGGGCGCAAGAGGTATTCCCTGGCCAAACGGACGTAATTCTCCGAAGAAATCATGATATGCGCCTGTTCTTCCTCAGTTAAATCCCGGAAGTACTTGGCTGGGCTTCCAGCCCAGATTTGGCCTTTTGGAACGCGCTTTCCCGGAGTCACCAGAGCGCCAGCAGCCACCCACCCGCCGCTTTCAACAATCACGTCATCCATCACCGTGGCCCGCATGCCAATAAAACAGGCATCTTCGAGCTTGCAGGCATGCAAAAGCGCCGAATGCCCAATGGTCACATCGGCCCCAATAATGGTTGGCCCTGTTTTTCGGGTGACGTGGATCATGGTGCCGTCTTGAATATTGGTACGGGCACCGATGCGGATATGATTTACATCTCCGCGAACCACGCAACCGAACCAAATGCCGCAATCCTCGCCCACCACCACGTCACCAATAACGGCAACACCCGGCGCGACGTAAGCCCGTGGATGAATGTTGGGCCATACCGCTTTAGGAGCGTATTCACCTTGATAAGGAAGAATTAAGGGCGTCATACCCTAACTTTACGGGAAAACAGCCAGCGCGTCCAGCCCCATGGATTCGGGCCAGCCCATCATTACGTTCATATTCTGTACGGCCTGGCCAGATGCGCCCTTTACCAGATTGTCGATGGCAGAAACAATAATAGCTCGCCCCGCACGCCCCGGGAATACGCCCATGACACAGTCATTCGTGCCCCGCACCTGATGTGTGCTTGGCATCACGCCTTCTGCTAATACATGCACAAAAGGTTCCGCGTCATATGCATGCTGCAGACAGCTCCGCAAACGTTCCACCGTAACCCCTTCACGCAACCGAACATAGATTGTAGCGAGTATGCCCCGGTTCATGGGGATAAGATGTGGCGTAAAATTAATATGAATCGGCTGACCAGCAGCGATGCTCAACCCCTGTTCAATCTCAGGTATATGGCGGTGATTGCCAATACCATAAGCCGACATACCTCCGTCAATTTCAGTAAAAAGATTGCCGAGCTTCGCTGATCTTCCCGCGCCGGTGACACCTGATTTTGCATCAATTACAATATCATCAGCGACAATGAGTTGACTAACTAACAGTGGTATAAGGGGGAGTTGCGACGCCGTGGGATAGCAGCCCGGATTAGCGACAATTCGCGCGTGTTTAATGGCCTCTCGCGCATGTTCGGTAAGTCCATATACCGCCTCCGGCTGCAAATCCGGCGCTTGGTGCGCGTGACCATACCACTGGGCATAGGTGGCGGTATCTGCAAGCCGGAAATCCGCGGAGAGATCGACTACTTTTAAATGGTTGGGCAACCCGGCGATGACCGTTTGGGTAGTGCCATGCGGCAAACAACAGAACACCAGATCAATCCCTGAAAAATCCACCTCAGGTAAGGTTACCGGATCCGGGAGCCCGCGATTAGCCAAATGCGGATAAATGCTTCCTAGGGGTTTTCCCGCCTGGCTGTCAGCAGTGAGCGCAGCGATCTTTACATGCGGATGACGAATCAAAAGACGGATTAACTCCACGCCAGTATAGCCGGATGCACCGATGATGGCGATGGTGATAGGTGTGCTCATAAAAAAGTTCCTTATCATAAAAAAAGGCGCCTTGCGGCGCCTTTTTGTGTGAGGCAATAAGCGCCAAAGTCCTTAACGTTTCGAGAACTGGAAGCTACGGCGGGCTTTTGCACGACCGTATTTCTTGCGCTCTACTACGCGGCTGTCACGGGTCAGGAAGCCACTGGTGCGGAGCACTTTGTGGAAGCTGCCGTTATCATATTCATCCAACGCGCGGCTGATGCCTAAGCGCACTGCACCCGCCTGACCGGAAAGACCGCCACCAAGCACGGTGCAATTAATGTCGAACTGACCAACACGATCCACCGCCGCGAAAGGCTGGTTGATGATCATGCGCAGCACAGGGCGTGCGAAATATTGTTCAAGTGTGCGGCCATTCACCGTGATTTTGCCGGTACCACGCGTTAACCATACGCGGGCAATAGCGTTCTTACGACGGCCTGTACCATAAGCAGTTTGCTGCTTAGCGGCTTTTGGCTCAGCGGATTTCTTAGCCTTCACCACAACGGTTTCGGACTTTTTCTCAGTTTTCTTTTCTGGCTTTACCACAGATATTACCTTTTATTCTTAGGGTTGGTTGCTGCGCCGTGTGCGGATGCTCGGTCCCAGCATAGACATGCAATTTGCTGAACTGGTCTCGGGCCAATGGGCTTTCTTTCGGCAACATACGCTCAACGGCTTTTTGAATCACGCGTTCAGGATATTTGCTGGAGAGAATAAATTCAGGGGTTGCTTCTTTAATGCCGCCGGGGTGACCGGTGTGGCGATAATACACTTTATTGCTACGTTTTTTGCCTGTCAATTTCACTTTTTCAGCATTGACGATGACGATGTTATCGCCAGTATCGATGTGAGGAGTGAAGATAACTTTATGCTTACCGCGCAACATTTTAGCAACGGTAGTGGCCAGACGGCCGAGCACGACGTCTTGTGCATCAATGATCCACCACTCTTTTGTTACATCTTTAGGCTTTGCCGAGTACGTTTTCATAACCGTGAAACTTCCGCTGAGAATAATTAAGGAGGCGGCAATTTAGTGCGCGCCTGCGCCCAAGTCAATATAAAATGCATGCAATGCGTGAAGTCCGGGCCGATGGCCGGTACTAAGCACAATAGCTTTCGGCAAATAGTGCTTAAGTGCCTCATAAAGCTTAGTTTCTGAGACCTCATCCAACGAGGCCGTTACCTCATCCAGAAGCACAATATCGGGCTTATGTAGGAACAAACGGGCAAATGAAAGCTTTTGTTGTTCGCCGATAGAGAGCCGCTGCGACCACGATTCCTGTATATCCAGCAGAGGAATTAACGCCTCCAGCCCTACCATTGCCAGCGCTTCAGACACCGCAATTTCGGAAAAATACTCATTCCCCTGTGGGTAGCACACGATTTCTTTAAGGCTCAGCAAGGGCAAATACGGTTTTTGCGGCACAAACAACACCGTTTTATCTACGGGCATTATAATTTCCCCTTTTCCGTAAGGCCACAATCCGCCCAGCGCGCGCAGCAATGTCGTCTTACCGCATCCAGACGGGCCCGTTAGCAACAAACGATCCCCCGGGCTCAATGCAAAACTCGCTTCATCCAACAGCGGTGTGCCGTCGGGGAAATTCAGCGATAAATTATTGACTAAAAGCCGCTCACCTTCCTGGCGGATAATAATCCGCTGCGCCGCGACATCATTACGTGAGCGCTCAATGGCCAGAGCAAAACCGTTTAAGCGGTCTGACGTGGCACGCCAGGTGGCAAATTGGGAGTAGACATCAATAAACCAGCTCAAAGCCCCCTGCACCGCATTAAATGCGGACGCAGTCTGCATTAATCCCCCCAGCTGTATTGCACCGGAGAAATATCGTGGCGCGGCAACTAAAATAGGAAAGATAATCGCGATTTGGCCATATGCTGCCGTGAACCAGGTAAGCTGCTTTTGCTTACGCATTATGCGCCACCAATTATCCATAATCTGTGAAAACCGCACCCCAAGCGTCGCATTTTCCACTGCTTCGCCCCGGTAAAATGCAATAGCCTCAGCATTTTCACGGAGACGCACCATGGCAAAACGGAAATCCGCTTCAAAACGCTGCTGGTCATAATTCAGCCGAACCAATTTTTTCCCGATAAAATGCGTAAGCCATGTGCCAAGCACCGCGTAAATCAGCGCCACCCATACCATGTATCCTCGAATGACAATGGCGTGGCTCCCGATCATGAATTCCAGCGCACCGGAAAGCCCCCATAAAATGGTAATAAACGAAGCAAGTGTTACACAGGCGCTTAATAAGCCAATACTAAGGCTTAATGTGCTACCGGTGAACATATCGATGTCATCGGCGATACGTTGATCCGGGTTATCGGTGCTTTTATAAATCGCCTGCAGCCGGTAATATGCACGATCACTTAGCCAGGCATTGCGATAATGCACGGTAAGCCAGCTACGCCAGCGTATATGCAGCATCTGGTTGAAATATTGGCGGTATACGGCAGTAGCGATAAATGCCGCCGCAAGGCCTGAAAACACCCATACCTGATGGAAAAATAAATCCAGGTTTTTATCTTGAAGTGCGTTATAAAACGTCGCGTTCCATTGATTCACCAATACATTAACATACACTTGGCCTAACGCCAGCGCGACGATAACCGCCAGTAACCCGCGCCCCTTCCAGCGGTCATCGGACACCCAATAGGGGCGGATCAACTGCCAGCTGGAACGAAACGATGCAAAAAAACCAGAGCTCATGAGACGCTTGTATCAATTCCGCTTCATTGCAGCAACCAACTGCGTTACGTTATGTTGAAATAAATGGATATAATCCGCCGCAGGTCCGGTAGGCGCAGAAAGTGCATCCGAGTACAGCGTGCCACCAACATGCGCATTGGCCTCACTTTGCAATTGGTTTATTAGCCGCGGATCAGTGATATTCTCAATAAAAAGCGCCTGCACATGCCGCGCACGAATCTGGTCAATCACATGCGCAATATCAGCCGCAGAAGGCTCACTCTCCGTACTCAATCCTCTCGGCGCAATAAATTCCACGCCATATGCCTGAGCAAAATAATGAAATGCATTATGCGATGTAATGACTTTACGCTGCCCAGGGGGCACTTCAGCAATTTGCGCTTTTACCCAGCTATCAAGCGCAGTTAATTGTTGAAGATAATGTGCGGCATTCACTTTATAAAGTTGCGCATGCGCAGGATCAGCTTGCATCAATGCATCGCGGATATTTTGGACATAGATTTTAGCATTCCCCACACTTTGCCAGGCGTGCGAATCCACCACGCGCGCATCGAGCTGCAATGGCGCAATCCCCGTTGTGGCTACAATAATTGGCCCATGATAGCCGGATGCCGCCGCCAACCGCTGCATCCACCCTTCAAACCCAAGACTGTTGACAATCACCACATCCGCTGCGTGCAGCGCCTGCACATCGGCCGGAGTTGGCTGGTAGACGTGCGCATCGCCATCAGGTCCGACCAACGTGGTAAGCGTAACCATATCACCGGCAACGGCATGGACCATATCACCTAATATGCTAAAACTAGCGACTACCTTCAAAGGCTCAGCCTGCGCTGCATAAGGCAGCAATACGCTTAATACACATGCAATCCATAACCGAGAGATACACATTATGCCGCCAAATGCTTATGCGGCAAGCAACGGGCAGCAATACTGCCTTGCAGACCAAATAGTACCGAAACAACATAAATTCCTCCCGCCATCATCACAATAGCAGGCCCAGACGGCAGGCTGTAATGATAGGACAAGAGCAAGCCACTCATCGCAGAAAAAATCGCACAGCAAACACTAAAAATAATCGCACCATCCATGCCACGCATCCAAAACCGCGATGAAATAGCAGGTAACACAATTAGCCCCAGCGCCATTAACGTGCCAAGCGCCTGAAATGCTGCAACCAGATTTAATACCAATAGCAATAAAAACAATTGATGCATCCACTCCCCGCGCGCCCGTATCGCCCGTAGATAACCAGGATCAAAACATTCCAAGACCAATCCCCGGTAAACTGCCGCCATGGTAAGCGCTGACAGTGTTGCAATGCCAGTAACCAGAATAAGCGACTGGCTATCCACCGCCAGCACATTACCAAATAAAATATGCATCAAATCTACCGCACTGCCTTTAAGGGAAATAATCATAATCCCTGCCGCCAGTGACAGTAAATACATGCCGGTAAAACTTGCATCCTCCTTCAAGTGCGTAAATCGCGCCGCTGCCCCAGCCGCTGCTGCAACCAACACACCGGCAGCTAATGCGCCAAGCGTCATCGGCCACAAGGAAACGCCAAATAATAAAAACGCCAGCGACGCGCCAGGCAAAATAGCATGTGACATGGCATCGCCTACCAAGGTCATTCGCCGCATTACTAAAAAAACACCCAGTGGCGCACCACCCACTGCCAACGCCACACATGCCACAAGCGCCCGGCTCATAAATCCATACTCCGCGAAGGGCTGAATTACATATTCATAGAGACTCATAATGCCCGCGCACATTCTTGCGCCTCACCAGCCCAGGCCTCGCGGAAAAAGCGCGCATTTAGCAAATGCTCGGGTTTTAATACGTTCTCAGTGCCGTCCCACGCAATGCACTCGCGCGCTAATAGCAGGCATTCTGGAAAATACGCACGGATCTGCTCAAAATCATGCAGAACGCAAATGATCGTACGCTTTTCCTGATGCCAACGCTGCACAAGCCCAAGTAATTGCGCGGTAGTTTCCGCATCAACAGCAGTGAATGGCTCATCCAGCAAAATAAGCGGGGCATCCTGCAATAGCACGCGTGCAAATAATGCACGCTGAAATTGGCCAGCAGAAAGACTTGAAAGCGCACGCTTCTCAAAACCACTTAAGCCTACAGATGCCAATGCATCCGCAGCTTTCATCCGCAAAGCCGCATGAATAGCACCAAAATAACCCGTCTGCTGCCACAATCCACTGGTCACCAATTGCAAGACAGACAGGGGAGCATCGCGCTGCAACTCGGCAGCTTGCGGCAGATAGGCTACACGTTTACGTTCCAGGCCATGCAATGAAATAGTCCCCTCGTCTGGCGACATTACACCGGCTATTGCTTTCAGTAATGTCGATTTACCCGCGCCATTGGGTCCGGCAATTGCGGTTAAAGAACCCGGCGAGAAATGGCCGCTGATGTGGTGCACCGCCGGATGACGATGATAACTCAACGTGACATTTTCTAACGTAACGGCGCCACTTTTCATCACCCATGCGCTCCCATAGCCCACCAGGCCATAAGCCATAAGCCCAAAAGAACAACGCTAACCGCACCTATGCGCTGGGCAGCGCTCCAGTAATACATACTATGCTCCTGCCCGTGCTTTATTTTCGCAACGCTGGCAGCGACCCAGCAATTCCAGCACTTCACGCTCTACATGGAATTTGATGCTTTTCCCAATTTCCTTGATAAACATACAAATACGGTGGTCATGCAATTCCACCACCTCTCCACAATCACGGCACACGGCAAACTGTGTCCCATGGTCCTGTTCCTCATTACTGCATGCCACAAATGCACCAAGGGATTGGATACGATGCGCCAGCCCACGTTCAACCAATGTCTCTAATGCACGGTAGATGGTTTGCGGTGCTTTAATACCAGAATCACGCAATTGATCTAAAATTTCATATGCCGTAAGCGGCTTCTTGCTTTTACCCAGCAATTTCAGCACGCGCTTACTATGGGGCGAGAGCGGACGGCCGGCTAGCGTGGGAGCACTGGCATGCATACGGAATTCCTGAGAAATGGGGCCATATGTTACGTTATAACATCCTTATTTACAAGCATAACGCACAGGTTTTTCCTGCACACGCTCAGCCCATGCGGTTTCTTCTGGGGGCATTTCCCGCGCGGCCATCCGATCCACCGCATCACTATCCACACCGAAAAGCGGGCCAATTGCTTTAGTGGCTGGCAAAAACAAATGCTTACTGGTGAAGCGATCCCAGTTCCTAGCCGACTCAGGCGCCATTCCCCGTGCGCCAACCACCAAACTGGCACTGACACTGGCTCCAACCGCTTTTCCAACGGCCAATTGCCATAAGGGACCGGGATTACCCAGCAATTTTTTTTGCGCCAATAAGTTTATACTAATCGAAGAAGCCGTCCAGATAAGCGCTTGCGGTAAGTGCTTTACTTCGTGTTGGTATATTTCTTCTGCACGGGCCTGGCATTCGGATGAGTCACCTGCAATGCCTTGACTTTGTGCCCATTTTTTAGCTGCACGATTTGCCCCGTTCCGAAAATACCCCCCCAGCACCGGCTCCATTACATTACGGATATTATCCATAAGCTTAGGCATTCCCCTCTCAAATGCCAGTGTAACCGGAACTGCTCCAAAATCCCCAATAAACTCGCCTGCCACCCATTGCCACCACTTCGCTTCCGCCTGGTGATGATGCCGATGCTCATGGCCATGATGGTGATCATGATGGTGGTGGTGATTATGATGGTGGTGCGTATCTTTGCTATGATCATGCCCACACCCAATGGATACCCGCCGCCCAATAAATCGCTGGGTTAGATTGCCAAAATAGGGATCTATAAAGTCGGTGAAGGTACATGCCAAAGCATGGTTAAGTGTATAGGCAATGCTTTCAGCACGTGCCGATTGCGAATTTTCCGTTATTTTATCTTTTTTATCAATCGCTTGACAAGACATTAGTTCACGCAAATGTTATATTATAACATCTGTTATGCCCCAATACGCGTAACTGGTAAAGGGAATTGTGATGTTATAACACAACAAAAGCCCGTCTTACCCAAGGCAAGGCGGGCTTTTGTACACGTTGCGCGCGATCCCGGCATCTGTAATGAAAGCCGTTATTACATAGACGCTTTAAGCTGTTCAACAGTGTGCATATGCTCTTTAAGCGTTGGCAGCGTTTCGCTTGCAAATGTACGCAATGCCTTATCATTACCATGCTTTGCATATCCACTGAAGGTAGAAACCGCTTCTTTATGTGCCTGTGTTTGTGCAGCAATATACTGACGATCAAAATTCTTACCCGAGGCATTCTGCAGGCGATTTAATACTTTCTGGTGCTTAGTATCCAATGCATCTTCCGGTGCTGCCATCTTTTTTTCTTCCAGTGTGGAAGCAAATTTTTCGCCTGCATCAGTGTGATCATCAATCATCTTTTGAGCAAATTCTTTAACCTGGCTATTTTCAGATTTTTCCAGCGCCAATTTGCTCGATTCAATTTCGAATTCATTGCTTACGCTTACTTTCTTGATAAAATCATTGGTTGAATTGGCCTGCGCAGGGGCAGCAACAAACGAAACCAGGGTAAGCGCAGTAGCTGCAAATAATGCGTTGCGTAACTTCATAAAAACTCCTTGTAGAGGGTTGAATTGTAGATGGCTAGGCTACGGCAACCATGCAAGGTCATGCATAAAAATTCCGTATGTAAAGACCGCAACAATATAAAACCCGCCTAATACTGGCATTGATATAATTTTTACACCCCTTCCCCATGCTTACCATCGTTTTTTGACGGACAGCCGCACATAGTGAAATGGCTACGTATTGCAGTTTAACCCCAAAGGAGACGAATCATGAGCGTTACAGGAAAAATCAAAGAAGCAGCCGGATATGCTGAAGAAGAAGCCGGCGAAAAAATGAACAAAGATAACTTGGCGCAAAAAGGCCGCAACCTTCGCAATGAAGGCCGCATCGAAGACAATAAAGCGCCGCTGACCACCAAACCTGGCACGACCGGCAAAAAAGACGAAGCAGCGCTGCACAATTTCTTAGATAAGCACGCCGCCA
>CAZGVV010000004.1:23631-24260 GCA_964529155.1 uncultured Rickettsiales bacterium | reverse complement strand
CGGAGGGGATTCCCTCTGGCGTTTTTTATTGCCCGTTTTTTGAAAAGAATGGAGCGGGTGATGGGAATCGAACCCACGTATTCAGCTTGGAAGGCTGATGTTCTACCATTGAACTACACCCGCACTTAAAAATCAGTGGGTTACTCTTCCGGTGATATTACGTTTGGCCTGCAATAAGGGCAGGTTTTTGTCCAACTGTAGCACCAGCGTAGCACCGGATATGACTAATAATCGCCTTCATTTCAACAACAAAATTATTTCCACCTTACCAATACCCACAGCCAGACAAGGAACAAGAGTCTGTTACTACGATACAAATGCAAGGGGATTGGGTCTATATATTACTTCTAAAGGCGTTAAAACCTACTTCGTCTACAGACGGGTAATGTTTAATAAGGCTATCGAATGGGGCTGGAATAAGCCAAATCCTGCATATGCGGTAAAACGCTTCAGAGAATTCAGCAGAGAACGCTTTTTAAGTGCACAGGAAATGAGACTGTTTCTACAAGCGCTACAGGACGAAACTATAGTTATCCGATCATGTCTGGACACTAGAGGAAGTCGCGGCATTGATAAAATAAGTTATTACTATCAATCGATTATCGCGGTAACAAATTCGTCATCATTTT
>CAZGVV010000004.1:0-23621 GCA_964529155.1 uncultured Rickettsiales bacterium | reverse complement strand
TAATAGCTCAGGTAATATGGGTAGATTATGAATAAGAATAAAGAAAATCTTGAATTGCCGCCGAAGCCGATGGCTCCCATCGGCCATGCCCTATGGGATGGTGCCACTGGAACCGCACTCGGTGCTCTTTGGGGAAAGCTAGTAGGTGGCAAGATTGTTAACAGTAATACGACAACCCTTCGATTCGGGGCTATGACAATGGGTTTTACGGGGTTGCTCAATGGCTATTTCATCGGCAAAGCTGTTGAAACCAAACACGAGCTCACTGTCAAGAATATCAAGCTGCAACAGCAGGTAAACGAGCTGATAGAAGACGGGCGGAAGCACCAAGGCGACAAATCCTTCGTGCAGCAGCTTACGGAAGCAGTACCAGAGCAGGAATCCAAGACACGGTCCTAGCCGTTAACCTTCAAACTGAGACACTACCGGCCACACGTATTCAGCTTGGAAGGCTGATGTTCTACCATTGAACTACACCCGCGAACTTTATGTGAGCTTTGCACACGCCTCTTTAATACGCCGCATAGCTTCTGTCAGCACTTTTTCTGAGGTAGCGTAGGATATGCGGAAATAGCCCTCCATGCCGAACGCACTTCCCGCTACCGCTGCCACCAACGCTGTTTCCAGCAAATAGGTGCAGAATGACGCACTGTCAGTAATTTGCTGCCCATCCGGCGTTTTTTTACCAATCATGCCTTTCATACTTGGAAATACGTAAAACGCGCCTTCCGGGATGCGGCAGGTGATGCCGGGAATGGCGTTCAACTTTTCTGCCACCAGATTACGCCGCGCCACAAAATGTTTCCGCCAATCGTTTAAAAATTCCTGCGGGCCATTAAGCGCCGCCACGGCCGCCGCCTGGCTGATAGAGCAAGGATTTGACGTGCTGTGCGATTGGATATCGGCAATCGCCGCAATTAAGGCCTTTGGCCCCGCCGCGTAGCCAATGCGCCAACCGGTCATGGAATAGGCCTTTGACACCCCATTCACCGTTAAGGTGCGCTCATATAATTTAGGCTCAACCTGCGCAAGCGTGGTAAAGTGGAATCCGTCATACGCCAAATGCTCATAGATATCATCGGCAATAATATAGACATGAGGATGCTTCAGCAGCACATCGGCCAGTGCACGCAACTCTTTTTCACTATAAGCCGCACCGGTCGGGTTGCTTGGCGAATTCAGGATAAGCCACTTTGTCTTGGGGGTAATGGCCGCTTCTAATGCAGCCGCATTTAACTTGAATCCGTCTTCTTCACGGCATTGGGCAAACACCGGAGTCCCTTCCGCAAACAACACCATATCCGGGTAAGAAACCCAGTACGGTGCAGGAATCACCACCTCATCCCCCGCATCCAGTGTTGCCGCTAATGCATTGAATATGACTTGTTTAGCGCCGCAACTAACCACCACCTGATTAGGAGCATAGTCCAGGCCATTTTCGCGTTTGAATTTCTCGCAAATCGCTTTTTTCAGCACCGGCGTGCCTGCCACGGGCGTATATTTGGTTTCCCCGCGAGCAATCGCCTCCACTGCCGCTTGTTTAATGTGGTCCGGCGTATCAAAATCCGGCTCCCCGGCCCCAAGGCCGATCACATCCAGCCCTTTGGCTTTCATTTCGGTGGCACGCTGTGTAACCGCAAGCGTGGGGGATGGTTTAACACGTGACAAACGCGAGGCAATAAAACTCATGGCAGTACTTCTATCTCCGCAATGGTGAGGGTTGTTGTCGTCTCTGGCATGGGTATAACCGGCGTATCGGCGCTACGCAAGGGGGACAAATAGGCAGGCGGCAAAATAACGATCCGCGCCCCGCCACGCTGCATGCCGCTTATTCCCTGCGTTAATCCCAGCGGCAGAGGGGTTTCCCCCACGGTAATCGCCAAAGGTTCCGGGGGACTATAAAATGCATGTCCCTCGGCATTCCAAAGGGTTACCCGCACACGCACCGCATCCCCACAATGCACGGTTTGCAAGGTTCCGACGCGTGTATCGACCATTTTAAGCGGCAACATACCGGAATCAGGTGCCGGCACAGGAGGTGCAGCACTCACCAGCCGCACGGCATAATGCCCCCCCGCGACAGCGCCTTTTTCGGGAGGCAAGCGCACATCGCGTATGCCGCCTGGCTTCATCCCAATCATATATTTCTGGAGTGCCGCAGGCATATCGGCACTTCCCAATATGCCATGCTGCAATTGCTCCGTTTGCTCAGTGGTATCTGCTGGCACATCAGAAACAGGCCGTACGCCAAACTCCACTTCCTGCCCGCATAGGGCCGCCTCGCCTTCTCCCGGCGCAATATCCTGCACGCTATTGCTGGAAACTGGCAGCAAGCGGGATTTATACGTATCCATGCTAAACAAATTCCAATTGGCCTGCCCGGCGGTGTTGGGGTGCAGTGCCTGGCTGCCAAACGCTAATGCCAACAACGCAATCACCCCCCAGGTAATCCAGGGCGGTGTCGGCTGGGTATATTTTTTACGCAAGCGCATAAGGTTTCCTGCAAGTACCAATAAAGAGCATCAGTATAAAGCAATTGAGGCAGCTTGACCTATAGGAAAATGTATTCCGTTCAGCGCTTCCGGCATAAATCCAGCGCTGGGTCATATGCCCCGCTTTCGGCCCCCACGCAGCCAAGCAGGCTATGGAAAAGATTATCCTGGCTCGCCTCCCCCTTTTTGGCCGCCGCCGCCAGATTACTCCATGCCTCTTCATGTGACGAAACAAAACGATCCGATGCCCACCACACAAACGGCACATGGTAATTATCCGGCGCGTCTTCATGGCCGTGCAGCCAGCGCCCCTCTTCTCCTAAGGATTCACCGTGATCGGACACATACACCACCACAGCGTTTTTATCCTCCACACGCTTCATCACCTGATCAATCACGTAATCAGTATACAGAATGCTGTTATCATACGCATTCACCACACCGCCGTTTTTGCGCCCGCACTCGGCGATTTGTTTGCTTTGTTCATCGGCAAACGGGTTACTCGTCAGCAATTGGCCGCACACCGGTTTGAACCGCTCAAATTCCGGTGGGTAGCGCCAATCGTATTGCCAATGGCTGCCCATCAAATGCAATACCACAAACAGGCTGTCTTTATTTTTATTCAACACCGCATCGAGTGGAGCCAATAAATCCTGGTCACGAATCACCTGGCTTGGCAACGCCACATCGCCGATCAGCAAATGCTCGTCACTTTCCTTGATAATCGCCGTGGTGGGGTCATTGGCTGAGAAATATCCCTGCGCCCCGAGCCACGCCGTATGAAACCCCACATGCTTAAAGAGGCCGATAATGGACGTCTCACGCTCCATCACCATTAAACTACTGCGCGTCGCCCGCGTGAGCATACATCCCACCGACACCCGCGTGAACACGCCGCAGGACTCCGCATGAGAAAAATTCAGCATATGTGTCCGAGCGGAAAGTAGCGGCGTTGTCTCCCGCGCGTAGCCATTTAATGACAAATGATCCGCTCGCGCCGACTCACCAATAATCACCACCACAATCGGTCGCTCTCCCGCCGCTTTCGGCCACTGTGCTCCGAGCGTCGCAATATCAAATCGCGTGTTATATAGCCGGTGCACCCGCTCCATACTGTATTCATAGGCCGGAACCAGGAAATTATACGGCGCATAATTTTCGTGGTATAATCCTCCCGCGCTGCTACTAATCACAATAATCGCCGCCAGCACCGCAACTTTACGGTTATTGGCATCGCGCTTCTCAAACCGCCGAACCGCCAGCGTGCACAGCGTTGCCACCCCCAGCGCCAGCCCCACATGCAACAGCAAAGTGCTTTGCGCGAATGTTTTTAACTCACCGCCGGTCATTTCAATGGCAACCGCGATGGAATCCTTACTAATGCGAGAATGAAACACCCGCTCCATGTAATCCGCCACGCCGGTAAAACCCCATATCATCCACGCCACCAACAACGAAAACCGCCCGACACTCACACTCAAAAACAACGCCGCATAAATCAACAGCAGCATAAACGCGCCGTTGCTTAACCGATTGGCATAAAAATCCTCCGTCCCCACCGAATACACCCGCAACCCCGCCACATACGGCGACACCACATACAACGCGATAAAGACCACGCATACCCCAAGCACAAGCAACGCCCGCGGATAAGGCGGGCGCAGGTGGCGGAGGATATTTTTTAATGCGAGCATGCGCTAATGCACCATAGTTTTGCTAAGAAGTCGACTTCTAGAACACTTTAATATGAAGTACTTTTTAGCAATGTATGCACGTCTATTAACGGCTATTTGCCCGTCCCATTATTACGTTTATTCAATTTTTTGTATTTTTTTTCATCTATGCCCATAAACCAATCCGTGTTCGAATCTGAAGATCTCTTAATGAAATTAGAACCTTCTTTTTCTACTGGTGCTTCTTCGCCCACTTCTCCATTTTCAAACTGTTCTAATAATAGACGCTTGTTACGAAATGGCAGTCCTTTTCTAGGGGTATCATCACCACGATTAAATCGCGTATAGTCCGCCCAGGTAAAGCGTGGAAAGTCTTCTGGCCCACGCTTCGGACCCATTTGGCTAACAGCTTTTTTAGGCTCATTATTTTGAGCAGGTGTTCCTATTTGTCTAGTAAGGTGTTTTGCGAGTCGGTTTTCTATACCTTTCGACATGATCAAATCACCCAAGCTTTCTATACCAGGAATTTTTTCTGGAGATGCTTCGTGAAGTAGGTATTCCACCAGGACTTCATATGCGGTCACACTCCCGGGAATAGCCAGGTTTTCTACAATTTCCGGATAGTTAATCAAATTATCCGACATACGACTATCTAAGACCGCCTCCTTATTATCTTCGCTTAGCTTATTAAGCATAGAAGATATTGTGGATTGGGCTTCCTCAATATTCCATGTAGCCGGTAAGTTTAAAATTATATCAAATATAGACTTGGCAATATTATTATCTGCTTTTTTCATCTCTTCCCATATCTGCTAGAATGAAAATAAAAATTAATAACAAAAAACTATATTGTAAAGTTTTTTATTTGATTGCTGAATGCACGAAATATTCAACTCAAGCTACATTTTACACTTTATTTGACGATACGCTAAGTCATTGGCCGCACAAATTTGACTACTACTCCCTGACCGGTGAGCGGGTTGATCAGGAGTTTAGCGCCCGAGTTGATTTTGTTGCTGTAGCGCTTCGCGCAGCATTTCCCCAGCTTCTGACGAGGGATTACGGTAGGTTCGCTTTCGTCTGCGTGGTTTTTGTCGCCACAAGCATTGATACAATCCCATTTTAATCGCCCACGGTGCGTGGTAGAGGTAGCGGTAGATGGTCTCGTGACAGAACGTGGTTTTTCCATGACAGGTTGCTGCGATGGCTTCAGGAGACCATCGCCTGGCCAGGCCTTCAAGCAGCGCAGATTTTAGCCCAGGATATCGGTCGATTTTGAACGTGCCTTTAATGCGCCGCTCTCCAGCCTTGCGCATCGCCGTGTCCGGCAAATAACCAATCGGCTCGCTATTGCGCGCAATCTCCCGACAAACCGTCGAGACATCCCGTCCAATAATAGTTGCAATTTTGCGCCGAGATATTCCTCCTTTTAAAAGGAGGAATATCTCATCCCTCTCGACGCGACTCAGGTGAACATATTGTTTTTCCATGACAACACCTGCTTACCACAAGTGTTGCACTTCGTTTTAGAACGGGGGGTAATATGATTTTTACAAAAGAAATAAACCACAAATTCGAGCAATTAGCTCTGAGCATTCGCGCACGCTATATTGCACGCCGGAGACAATCACAAAATCTTCCGGTTTTTCCTGTTGCAGCATAAGCCACTGCGCCTGGACATAATCCTTCGCGTGGCCCCAGTCGCGCTTGGCATCCAGTCGATGTGGCCGGTGTTGAACATCGATGCGCGGCGCTTGACACCACGCACCTCATAGCTTTTTTCAGCAAAAACTCGGAGAGATTAGGTGCCGTCCTGCCCGGTAACGCCTGTAATGAGTGCTTTTTTCTTGGTCATAATCCGGCTAAGATGCTGTGAAATAATTGACTATCCGGCTATAGTAGTGTATCCACCCAGTTGCAATCAATAAAAGAGAATGCGTAAATTATGGCAGGTAAAGTCCTGGTCACCGGTGCCGACGGTTTTATCGGCTCACATTTGGTAGAAAAATTGGTAAGCGCCGGGCATGATGTACGCGCGCTTTGCCAGTATAATTCGTTCTCCAGTTGGGGCTGGCTAGACTCTTCCGCTCATAAAAACGACGTGGAGGTGATCCTCGGTGACATCCGCGACGAAGCCCAGATGCGTAGTGTCGTAAAGGGTACTGAGCGCGTGTTTCATTTAGCAGCACTGATCGCCATCCCCTACTCCTATCAGGCCCCCGCAAGCTACGTCGACACCAACATCAAAGGTACGCTGAATATTTTGCAGGCCTCGCTCGAAGCGGGCGTCAACCGCGTGATCCATACCTCCACCAGCGAAGTCTACGGTACAGCGCAATATGTCCCCATCAACGAAGCCCACCCGCTGCAGGCGCAATCCCCCTACTCCGCCACCAAAATCGGCGCTGATGCGATGGCCTTTAGCTACTATAATAGCTTCAACCTGCCGGTCGTCACTGCCCGCCCGTTTAACACCTACGGCCCGCGCCAATCCGCCCGCGCCGTCATTCCGACCATCATCAGCCAGCTTCTCGCCGGCAAAACCACCATTCGCCTGGGCACGCTCACGCCCACGCGCGATTTTAATTTCGTCGCCGACACCTGCGCGGGATTTTTGGCGCTCGCCCACTGCGATGCCGCTCTCGGCCAAGCCGTCAATATCGGCTCGGGCACAGAAATTTCTATCGGCGATACGGTGGCGCTCATTGCCAAACTCATGGGGAAAACCGTGAAAATCGAACAGGAAGACCAACGCCTGCGCCCACCGGCTAGCGAGGTGGAACGCCTATGCTGTGATGACGGCCTAATGCGAGAGCTAACCGGTTTTGCGCCGAGTTATACACTCGAAAAAGGCCTGCGCGAAACTATCGACTGGTTCTCCGATACCGAAAATCTGAAACGCTACAAAACGGAGATTTTCAATGTCTAAGCGCGCGGTGATTTTAGCGGGCGGCCAGGGCACGCGCCTTAAGCCTTACACGGTGGTGCTGCCCAAACCGCTGATGCCACTTGGCGAATGCCCTATTTTAGAGGTCATCATCCGCCAGCTCGCACACGCGAAATTCGACCACATTACCCTCGCGGTCAATCATCAGGCGGAGATCATCAAAGCCTTTTGCCAGGACGGCGAGCGATGGGGCATTCGTATCGATTATTCATTGGAGCAAGAGGCGCTGGGGACGATGGGCCCGATCAAACTTATCCGCGATTTACCCGAGCATTTTCTGGTGATGAATGGCGATATTTTGACCGATCTCAACTACGGCGATTTTTATGATACACATGTGAAGGCCAATGAACTGTTCACCATCTCGTCGTATGTGCGCGAAGAACTGGTGGATTATGGCGTGCTGGAGACCGGCGGTGACGAGCTTACCACCCTGCGCGAAAAACCACGCATGCAATATGAAGTCAGCATGGGCGTCTACATGATGTCGCGCGAAGCACTTAGCTTCATCCCCAATTCCGGCGCGTTCGGCTTCGACCAGCTCATGCACCGCATGGTAAAAGACGGCAAAAAAGTGCGGGTGAAACGCTTCGGCGGCTATTGGCTGGATATCGGCCGTCCGGCGGATTATACGCAGGCCATCGAAGAATTCGGTGAAATGAAATCCAAGTTTTTGCATGATTAATATATGACGCTCGATGCCATTGTCACCGGTGCAAAAGGCTTTGTCGGCAGCGCGCTGGCGGCCAGTCTCAAGCAAAGCGGACAGAATATCCTCGCACTTTCGCGCACAAACGGCGATGTCGAAAATCCCGAAACCTGGGAGAAACTTCCTCCTGCCCGCACGGTATTCCATCTCGCCGGCCCGACTTACGTTCCCGATAGCTGGAAAATGCCGGAAACTTTCATCCGCACACATGTGATGGGCACGCAGTGCGCCCTGGATTATTGCCGCGCGCATAGGGCGTCGCTCGTGCTCGCCAGCGCGTATGTCTATGGCATCCCGGACAGAATTCCCATCGCGGAAATTGATCCATCGCACCCCAATAATCCGTATGCGCTGTCGAAGAGACTAGCCGAGAAGCTGTGCGAATTTGCCGCCGAATTTCAAAATATTCCCGTCACTATTTTGCGCATTTTCAACATTTACGGCCCAGGCCAGCGCGCGGATTTTCTTTTTCCTATTATTTTGGACGCGATCCAAAAACGCGAGCCCATCCGCGTGCAAACGCTCATCCCTAAGCGCGATTACGTCTATCTGGCAGATGTGGTCGAAGCCTTCCTCAAAGCGCAAAAAAGCAGCGGCGGCCTTAAAACCATCAATATTGGATCCGGCGAATCGCACTCGGTTAAGGAAGTGATCAATATCATGCAAACCATCGCCGGAACGCAGCTACCCGTCCTTTCCGCTCAAACCGAGCGCCCACAGGAGATTCCCGACGTTAAGGCCGATATCGCACAGGCGCGCCAATTGCTTGACTGGAGTCCGCGCTACAGTTTACAACAAGGACTGACGGATTTAGCCGCAAAAACCTCTATTTAATCGCTGAGAAAGACCTATGACCGAACGCTACGTGCCCATCAATAAAGGCAACTACTCCATGGATACGCAGGAGCGCGAGGCGCAGTTCGAAGCGCATAAAGGCGAAGGCTGGCAAGACGGGTATAAGGAATATCGCGAAAAATGGGTGTCTCTGGCCAAAACACAGACGGTGGCCGATTTCCCGCTGCTGGTGGATATCGAGCTGGCATCGGTGTGCAACCTGCGCTGCCCGATGTGCTACACCATCACACAATTGTTCAAAGAGCAGGTGAACACCAAGCTGATGGATTGGGATTTATTCACCAAAATTATCGATGAGATCGGCGGCAAGGTCCCCGCCATTCGCCTGAGCCTGCGCGGCGAAGCCACACTGCATAAAAAATTCGTCGAGGCCATCCGTTATGCGCGCACGGCAGGCATCAAGGAAATTTCAACGCTCACGCATGGCGGCAAATTAAAACCCGATTTCGTTCACCAGATCATTGACGCGGGCATCGATTGGATCACCGTCTCCATTGATGGCACCGGTGAAACCTATGAGAAAATCCGCAAACCGATCAAGTTTCAAGAGGTGCTCGACAACCTCACCTACATCCATAATTACAAAAAAGAGCGCGGGCTGAATAAGCCGGTGATCAAGGTGCAGGGCATCTGGCCGGCCATTTCCGAAAACCCGCAGCTTTACTACGACACTTTTTTCCCGGTGACGGATCTGGTCGCGTTTAACCCGCTGATCGACTATCTTGGGAAGGATTCACAGATTGCGTATCTGGAGAATTTCACCTGCCCGCAGCAATATCAGCGCCTCGTGATTGGCGCCGATGGGCTGGTGATGAAATGCTCCAATGACGAAGAAAATCGCGAAGTCATCGGCGATGTGAACAAAGAAACCATCCACCATGTGTGGCATGGCGAAAAAATGAACGCGATGCGCGAAATGCAAAAACGCCCGCAAGGCTTCATGGAAAGTCCCGTCTGCCGAAAATGCTATCTTCCGCGCGAAACTGAAGACGAAGCGGCCGAAGTCAGCGGCCGTAAATTCACCGTGAAAAATTATATCTTCCGTAAGCAGGTGGTGGGAGAGTAATGAACGCCGACCGTGCATCCTACAGGTATCGCGGCGGCTGGCTCCAGCGGGTTATAACCGCGTATTTCGCGCGGCGTTATTTCACCAAGTTTGGGCACAACTTGCTCATCAAGCGCAGCGCCGAATTCAAAAAAGTGCCGCATGCCGTGCTGGAAATCGGGGATGGCAGCACCATTCAGGATTACAGTTTTTTCCAGCTAACTATGCCGACGCCGAAAGTTTACATCGGCAGCAACACCGTCATTGGCCGCCACAATATGATCACCTGCAAAAACCTGATCCGCATTGGAAATGACGTGCTCATCGGCGCGTACGTACAAATCATAGACCATAGCCACGGCATCGCCAAGAACACAACGATCCGTGAGCAAAAAGCGAATATCGGCGAAGTCATCATCGGTGATGATTGCTGGATCGGCGCCGGCGCAAAAATCCTGATGAATGTGCATATCGGCAAAGGCGCGGTCATCGGTGCAAACGCCGTAGTCATCGAAAACATCCCCGAATACGCCATTGCCGTGGGCGCGCCTGCCCGCGTTGTCAGATTCAGGGAATAATTATGTTTAAAAATTATTACCCGGATCGCTGCTACATCATCGCTGAAATCGGTGGAAATTTCATCACGTTCGAGCAGGCGAAAAAACTGGTGGATGCAGCAGCGGAGTGCGGCGTCGATGCGGTAAAGCTACAAACCTACCGCGCCAAAACGCTGTCGAGCAAACAGGCCATGTTCGACATGGAAAATACCGGCGTGGTCTCGCAATTCGACCTTTTCCAGAAATATGAAATAGACGAAGCACTACATCATCAGGTGTTCGACTATGCGCAAAGCAAAACCCTCGATTGGTTCTCAAGCCCTTCGCATGAAACCGACGTAGATATGCTAGAGCGCTGCAGCGTCGGCGTGCATAAAATTGGCTCCGACGATGCGGTGAATATTCCTTTTTTGCGCTACGTGGCACGCACGAAAAAACCGATCATCCTCTCCACCGGTATGTGCACACTCGACGAAGTGCGGGCATCGGTCGAAGCCATTTTGGCGGAAGGCAACAAACAGCTTATCTTGCTGCACGCTATTACCAGCTACCCCACCCATCCGGACAATGTGAATTTAAAGGCCATGCAGACGATGATGGAAGCTTTTCCCGATCTGGATATCGGCTATTCCGACCATACTCTGACGCCTGTGGCTTGCCTTGCCGCCGTAGCAATGGGTGCGCGCGTGATCGAGCGTCATTTTACGCATGATAAAAACGCCGACGGGCCCGATCATCGCCTCTCGTCCGACCCGGCGGAGATGAAATGGCTGGTGGATGCCGTGCGTAGTTTCGAGGTCATGCGCGGAGACGGCATCAAGCGCCCGGCGGAAAGTGAAAAAATCACGCGCATCAATAACCGCAAGAGCGTCGTGCTTGCTAAAGCCGCCAAAGCCGGGGAGTCACTTACCAAAGAACAGCTAGCGATCAAGCGCCCGGGATATGGCATCGAACCACGCGATTTTGACAAGCTGATCGGCCGCACATTAAGCCGCGATATGAGCGAGGATGACGTAATAAAATGGGAAGACCTGATATAAGTATCGGCATCATTATTCAGGCGCGCATGGGCTCGTCCCGCCTGCCGGGAAAGGTGCTCAGCCTCGTGGGCTCGCACCCGCTCCTAGCGCATGTGACGGGACGGCTGGCGCTGCTAAAAACACCAGTAAGCCCTGTGGTCGCCACGTCCCGCCTACCGCGCGACAACGCTATCGCCAAATGGTGCATAAAAAATAACATCGTCTCTTTTCGCGGCGATGAGCAAGACGTATTGGATCGCTATTTCAAATGCGCTAAGGTGTTTGAATTCGCGCATATCGTGCGTTTGACGGCCGATAATCCCTTCACCGATATGGAGGAGCTCGACCGCCTGATCGCGTTGCACCTTGAAAAAAACCACGACTACACGCACTCTTTTGGCCAGATGCCTCTTGGTGTCGGTGCAGAAATTTTTTCGAGCGCGGCGCTAGAGCGCAGCCACGCTGAGGGCATCGCGCCCAACCACCGCGAACATGTGAACGAATATATCCAGGAACATCCCGAGCTATTCAACATCGGTATGCTGGAAGTTGCGCCCGAAAAACACGCGGTGGATTTGCGTCTGACCGTGGATACGCAGGAGGATTTAGACCGCGCTATCTGGCTCGCCCAGAGCGCCGGCAATACATGGCTAAAAACAAAGGAAGCGATCGCATTATGTTCCTCCTCTGCATAGAAAGCTCGCATATTCGCGGCATGGGGCATCTGTTTCGCTCGCTGACGCTGGCCGATGCGCTGACGAAAAAGGGTCATAAAGTGGTGTTTGTAATGAATGAGCACGCAGCATCGCAAACGATTCTGTGTGAACGGGGTTATGAGCCAATCACCGTCGATTTGCAGGACACAAAAAATAATTGGGAAGCCGAAATTGCCAAATGCACAGGCGCGCGCGTCTGGATCAATGACCGGCTGGACACACATGCAGCTCATACACAGCGCGTAAAAGATGGCGGGCTAAAGCTGGTGACTTTTGATGATCGCGGCAGCGGCGCGGAGCTGGCCGACCTGCATATTGCGGCGCTGCATTTTGACGCCACGCCTCTTGCAGGAAAGAAATTGCTGCAGGGCGCCGACTACCTTTTGCTAAACCCACTCATCGCAAAATTTCAACGTACGCGCACGGAAGAACGCTCCCTGCTTGTCACTTTGGGTGGAAGCGATACATATGGAGTCACCATAAAAATCTTGCGGCTGCTTAAAACACTCAGAAAAAAGGCAACCATCGTGATCGGCCCCGCCTTCATGCACCATGATGAATTGAGCGCCGCACTCACGTCGGATTTCAACTTCAAACACGGCGTTCCTTCTATGATAGAAGAAATGTGGCAGCACGATCTGGCAATCACCGGCGGTGGCATGACACCATTTGAAGCAGGCGCTAGCGGTCTTCCCTGCATTGTTATCGCCAATGAAACATTTGAAATCCCCGTCAGCAAAGCGCTGGAAAAACTGGGAAGCTCCGTGTTCGCCGGACATCATGAACAGCTGGACGAAAGCGTCTTTAAGCGAGAACTCCCTATTCAAAACATGAGCCTTTCCGGGCAAAAAAATATCGGCCTCGACGGGGCCGCGCGCATAGTTTCCGCGCTTGAGGAGTTGTTATGAGCACGTGCAAAACAGTGGTCATCCACCAGCCGGATTTCATGCCCTATCTAGGGTTTTTTCACCGCTTTCTCTCGGCCAATTTATACATCGTGCTTGACCATGTGCAATTCGTCACGAATTCCAGCAAAAGCTGGATGCACAGAGACAAAATCAAAACCGCTCATGGCGAAGACTGGCTAACCCTTAGCGTCAAAAAAGCAGCGCGCGGTACGCCGATCAACCAGATCGAATTATCGACTGAAACCGATTATAAAACAGCAAATTTGAACCTCATTCGCGCGAATTACCGCCATGCGCCCTACTACGGCGAAATCATGCCGCATGTGGAAAAACTCTACGATAACCTACCCACTCTACTCGTCGATTTCAACATGCGCTCGATAGACATGCTACTTGAGCTTTTGGGCATTTGCATTCCCAAGGTTTTTTCCAGTAGCCTCACGCCGCAAGGTAGCAAAAACGCCATGCTCATTGACCTGCTGCATAAGGTGGGTGCAACAGACTATTTATCCGGCGTTGGTGCGCGCGCATATATGGACGTGGCAGCCTTTGAAACAGCGGGCATCCGCGTCATCTGGCAGGAGTTCGCCCACCCTGTTTACTTGCAACAACATGGCGAATTCATCCCTTTTCTTAGCACGCTGGATGCGCTATTTAATTGTGGCATTATCGGCACGCAGAAACTGTTGAAAGGGGCCTTATGAAAATTCTTGCCATCGGCGCGCATTATGACGACGTCGAGCTCGGCTGCGGCGGTGCCCTTTCCCGCCACGCGGCGCAAGGCGACGAGGTCTATGTGTTCGTCGCCACCGATTCGGGGTTTTCCAACCACCTGAAGCAATCAATCCGTAGCGGCGATACCGCGCGCAAAGAAGCAGAAGCAGCGATGAAAATTCTCGGCGTCAAAGAAATGTTCTGCGGCGATTTCAAAACGCTGGAAGTTGAATTTGTCGACAGCCTGAATGTGCAGATTTTAAAACTTGTCGAAACGCTGGGGATCGACCTGGTCTATTCGCACTGGACGGGCGACATTCACCACGATCACCAAGCGGTGGCACGCGCGGCCCTGCACAGCTGCCGCCATGTGCCCCGCCTGCTGATGTATCGCAGCAACTGGTATCACTCGACGCTGGATTTCCGCGGAAATTTTTACGTCGATATCACCGATCATCTCGACAAGAAAGAAAATGCCGTGCGCGCACATGAATCCGAGATCGAGCGCACTGGTGCCAAGTGGATTAGCTTCTTCCGCAACGAAGCGGAAAATGCGGGGCAGCGCATTGGGGTGCGCTATGCCGAAGTGTTCGAAGTGGTCAAATGGATCGAGAAGTAGCCTTGTGATCCCAGCCTCGCGCCAAACGCTGATCGCCAACATCGTCCAGCAGTTTTGCGCCGCGCTTATCATTCTTTTCCTGCCAAATATTCTTGAAAAATCCGATTATGCACAGGTGGTGTATGTCGCAGTGCTGCTTTCGTTCGCCGCGTTTGCAGACGCAGGCATTTCGCTGGCCTATGGGCGCATCGTCCCTGGTCTGCTTGCGCAGGAAAACCACGAAGAAGTGCGCGTGTGGAACAATACCACACTGGCTTTTGGCCTGCTGGCCTCAGCGGTTTATTCGCTCATCATCGCGTTGATTTATTATACGCACTACGGCAACGCGCTCCATGCACTGTTGCTTTTTCCTGTACCGTTCGTGGTGTTCTGGTTTTCATTTCATGTAAATCGCGTCAGCTCCAGCGGCGATTTTACGCAGTATCGCCGCGCCATCAGCTGGCGCTCTTTGGGCTCGCTCGCCGTATTTCCACTTGCCTTCATGTATGGGCTGACCGGTTGGTTTATCGCGCAGCTTTTTGCTGCATTTCTTGCGCTGACTAGTTTTAGCACGCGCCTGTGCCAACCGCTGGAAAAACTTCACTGGACGCTCCTCCGCAAGCATTTGCGCGAAGGACTCATGCTTTCATGCATCAGCGTGCTTTGGCTGCAGTTGCTCAACTTCGCCCGACTCTACGCCAGTATGCATTACAACGCGGAAGATATCGCCACCTACGGCATCGTAACCGCCGCTTACCAATCGCTTTCAACGCTCGTCATTTCGCTCTTTTTGCCTGTGTCTGTAGGCCTTCTCAGCCGCTATGGCCACGGTGAAGAAAGCGCACTCGCATTCGCCCACGACATCACACGCAGGAGCCTGCCATGGGCTATGGGAGGCACACTCACCGCCATTGTTTTTTCAAAACCGCTACTGCAAATGTGCTTCACCAGCTATCATTTTGACAGCAGCTTGCTGGTGGCCACTCTCCTTGCTATTGTGTTTCATGCCTTCTTTATCGTATGGGGAAATCTCTTGGTCGCCCGCAAGCATTTTAAACGCTATCTATCGCTCATCATCGCCGGGCTTTTGGTCGGATCTGCTTGCGCATGGATGGTTGATCGCACATACCCCGCGCATGGCGCCGCTTGGGGCCAACTGCTCGGCATCATGGCCTACACGTTCTTACTTTTTATTGCAGTCTCTGATTTTAAAAACGCAAAAAAATTCTGGCGCCAGAAAGCATCTTATCTTTTTAGCGTCTATGTTTTTAGCGCGGCCATCGTGTGCATTTGGGCATTAGGGTGGTGGCAATGAACAAGAAAAAACTTCTCATGGTTGCCGACTGGATTCTGCCACCCAGGATTTTCCAGCTTCTAGCAATGTATCGCCCATTGGCAGTGCGCTTTGCCCTGACTCACGCGGCCATTTTACAAAAGAATGCAGCCTTAAAAAATCGCCATGCAGGTCAGCGCTGCTTCATTTTGTGCAATGGCCCATCGGTAAAACAGCAGGATATCACATCATTGAAAAACGAGATCGTGTTCAGCGTCTCCAGCGGTTATATGCATCCTGATTATGCCGATATATCACCTCGCTATCACTGCGTTCCGCAGCTGACTTATTCCGATAAAATAACGCCCGAATTGGCCGCCGCATGGTTCAGTCAAATGCATAAAAAAACAGGAAATGCTGAAGTATTTCTGGATTGCCAGGAATGGCCGCTCATGCAGGATAAAAATTTATTCCCCGACCTCAGCGTCAATTACCTGGGTATGTGGAAAGATTATTTTCCCAAAAATCCAAAAGAAAACCCTGATCTCACAGGCATTATTCCCCGTGTGCAGAGCGCACCGATTATGGTGCTGATGATCGCGCTTTATATGGGGTTTAAAGAGATATATCTTTTGGGCACCGACCATGACTGGTTCGTCAAAAAAGAATATAAATATTTTTATGAGCCGGAGCTGCTAAAGGGAAAAGATATCAGCGTCGCTGCAGACGGTTCCATTGAAACCCCGCTTTTAGGCATTTTCCCCACTGCCCTCAAGCTATGGTCGCAATATCACGCGATTAAGCTGATGGCCGCACTGGCAGGTGCAAGAATTTATAACGCGGCGCCGGGCAGCATGCTCGACGAGTTCGAGCGCGTGCGGCTTGAAGATGTCATTCACCCTTCAAAATAATAATTTCCTACCACATAAGCATGCGTTTTCAGATGGTCTGCAGGAAGCTCGGACTTCAGGCGCTCTACTGCTTGAGAATAGCCACGACTCAATCCACCACATTCCATGTCATACAGCTTATCTTTTAGTACAAAGCCTCGATCTTGGAAAGAAGTGACGAGCTTTTGATCCTCCAGCCAGCAAATATCGCTGTCAAGATTTTCTATATTCGAAACAGAAACTGAACATAATACGGCTATCTACTTCTGTCCTGTCAGTTCACGAAGCTTTCTTGCCACTTGATACGGTCGCTCTTTCCCGCCCCAAACATAATCATCTATCTTATTTCCGTAGCGCACATCTTTTAAACAATGGATGGTTGCATGCGAAATCACTAGATCTATTCCATAAATGCCTTCATCCTCAAGCGAAACAAGGAAAAAATCCTTGGTCATTTGGTGGCTGTCTCTTTGGATAGACGCATTCAGCATTTCGAAATCTTGCGCCTTAACCATACTCACATAACTAATTTTTTAAAAAAGAGGTATATAATCCGCTAAATGTGACCTCCGATAGCCAAGACTTGGCGCATGACCGGCAGACCAAACCCTGCCGCTTTCAGCTAAACATTTCAATATAAATACAGAGGAAACTGCATAATAATCGAATATCTCTCGTTCAATCATGCCGGACTTTTTAAAAACCATTTGATTTAGCAATTGTTAAAAAGCCAGTAAAACCGATAAAGGAAGGGGCTTTACAGCAAGGAGAATAGGAAGCTTAAAGAGCTTCATAAGAGATAATTTTTGCATCCTGGATTTCCAAATTTCAAAAATATTTTCTATAAATCTCGATGATTTTAGACCAGGCGAAATCTTCGATCGTCATACACTCGCCGCCCACAGGCGGCTGGCGCGGAGTGGGAGACGCTTTTTCCGTAAACAGCGCCTTTAATTGTGCGGCAAAAGATTCCGGCGAAAATGTTTCAAACAAAGTGAGGCCAGTAAGCGCTTTGATTTCCATATTAGGAGGAATATCCGCCGCTAAAATACATCCGCCGCTTGCAATCGCCTCGCGCACTGGAAGCGAGCTCGACTCATGATATCCCGCAGCCACGGCGCATACAGCATTCCGGTACAGCCAGCGCATCTGACTTTCAGGAACAATTCCTAGATGCAGAATCTTCACCTCGTTTGCTGCTGCAACCGCAAGAATCTTCTTCAATTCGCCATAATCTTTTCCCGTCAAAACAAGGCTAAGCGGCAAGGATGTGCTGTCATTAAAAATGCGCAAGCCCTCGATTACCGTTGCGTGGTTTTTGTGTTTCCACAACTGCGCCGGATAATAAACAAACGGTTCAGCAGCAAGCGCTGCTGGTTTTTCATCCGGTAGGTCAGGAGAGAAAAGTGCCTCATCGAACCCTTCGGGGGCAATAAAAGTTTTCTTATCCATGGGCTCGCTATAGTACTGGAGCAGATCAGCCTGAATCGCATGCGAACTTACCTGCACCCATTTAGAAAGCGTGGCCGAAAGCCGGTATTGTGCCCAGCGCACCGCGCGCACGAGCGGCGAAAAATTCTCCGGATAAATTTCATGCTGAATGTCATGGATGCACAATAGCGAAGTGATTTTTTGGCTATAAAAATTAAGCGTGCTGGTCGGACAAAGGACGAGTACATCCGGGCTTTGCAATTCTTTCGGCAGCGGCGAAAAAAGATAGCTCGCCGGAATCAGCAGGTCAGGCCGTTTCACAACATAGGCAATAAGTGCCGCAGCGGCGAGTGCATAGCGATAAAACCTGCAATAGGGATAGACAAGTATCTCCGCCCCTTTAAACAGGCCGCTTATATAGGAATAATTGGCAGGAGAAACAATAAGCGCCACCTTGGCATCGCCGGGGTTTGCCAGCAGCGCCGCCGTCAGCCCCAGAGAAAACCGCGCAACACCTCCCGCATAATCAGCACTTAAGCGCGACAAATCAACGTAGATTTTTTTCAATGCCAAAAATCCTTGATGGCATCGATGACATGCTTTTGATCCGTATGCGAAAGGCCGTTATAAGTCGGCAACGAAATGCCGCGCATAGAAATTTCTGCCGCATTTTTTTGCTGGTTTTTATGCGTGATGTAAGGGAAAGAGCTGATCGGCCGGAACATCGGTCGCGTCTCGATTTTTTGGTCTTTTAGGTGCAACGCCAAGGCATTGCGATCGACATTTTTCGGGCAAAGTACGGTATGCAACCAGTTGACCATTTTAACCGAACCTTCGGGCTCAGCCGCTGCGAAACCAAGCGGCTTCAGCCCATCATGGTAGCGCTCCGCAATGCTGTCGCGTTCGGCGATCAGCTGTTTAATTCTGTTAAGCTGCGAATGTCCGATCGCGCCTTGCAGGTTCGTCATGCGGTAATTAAATCCGGGCATTGTGTGATGAAAGCGGATTTTAGCATCCATACCATGATCGCGCAGAATGCGCAGTTTTTGGGCAATCGCCTTGTCATTCGTCAGCACAGCGCCGCCCTCGCCGGTGGTGATGATTTTATTGCCGTAAAACGAAAACGCCGACATCAAACCAAGCGAACCGACTTTTTTTCCATCGATTTCCGCACCGTGCGCTTCGGCACAGTCTTCGATAATCGGGATGTTGAGGTCGGTATAAAATTCCGCGATTTTACTCACGTCAAATGGATTGCCATAAGAATGCACGACGATCACCGCTTTGGTTCTGGGCGTCGCCGCCGCCATCGTCGCTGCCGCATCCATGTTCCATGTCCGCGCGCAAACATCGGCGCAAACGGGCGTAGCCCCCACCGCAATCACCGCATTGGCTACCGCTGCAAACGTCAGGTCGGGAATGATGACCTCATCGCCTTGCGTAATGTCCAACGCCGAGAGCGCCAATTGCAGCGCTGTCGTTCCGTTGGAGGTCGAGATGCAATCAGACACGCCGATATAATCCGCGAACGCTGCTTCAAATGCACGCAGTTCCGCACCGATGGAGCTGATCCAACCGCTTTTGAACGCTTTGGAGAGCGCGCCGAAATCATCATCCGTCAAAAATGGTTTTGAAACGGGAATCACCATATTTTTCCTTCAATAAGCTCAAAATCTTTCTGCGGGCTATAGCGGTTTAAAAGCGTCGCCGCCATAAAAATCAACTCACGCACGGGAAGCTTTGATGCCAGTCGCACGAGCGGCGACAGGCGCAGCCCTTCTTTCGCCCAAATAATCATGGGGCCGGTAAAATAAGCTGTATAGCCCATTTTTTTAGCTAAAAGTCCCATCGATTTTTCCGTAAAAAAGCTGATATGCTGACCGCTATCCGGCGTGAAATACCACCAGTCTTCCGGCGTAGCAGCGCTAAAAAGCTGGGTGGAGATGAACAGATAATCCGGCTGAAATTGCTCTACGATCGCAAGAAATTCCTCCACCGGGTTTTCGATATGTTCAGCCACCTCGATCATGCTAAGCGCATTGTATTTCCCGCTCCTGGCCGCAAAGGCGCTGGAATAAACGTTATCGGCGTATTTGTCGTAGCTGTAACAATCAACACCCACATCGCGCAGCAGACGTGCGAGCAGCCCGGCGGCGCCGCCATAATCCACCATTTTTATTTTGCCTACCGAAAAGCCGTAGATCACAAACAAAAGCGAATAAAGCACTTTGCGGATATTGAGGCAACGGCGAACCGCACCGGTGTCCAGCGCCGCAATCGCGCGCGAATAGGCCTCTTCCAGCCAATGCACCTTCATAAATCGCAGATGATGGCAGCCGGTGCATTCAAATAATTTTTCTGGGTATTTTTTTAGGATGGTTTTCTCGTATTTGAAAATCATTGGCGCACTGCAAATATTACAGATAAACTCGGTCACGGATAGGTATCCTGGCGGCTAAAAAATCATTTATGAAAGTAACTTTACTGCGCTATATCCATAAAATCCACTATTAAGGCCACTCATGAAAATCTCCGTCGTCACCATTTGCTACAACAGCGCGGCCACTATTACCGATACGCTGGCCTCGGTAGCAGCGCAAAGCTTCGCAGATGTCGAGCACATTATCATCGACGGCGCATCGAAAGATGGTACGCAAGACATTGTCAAACACTACATCGAAAACAACACCGGGCCGCACCAAATCATTTTCATCTCCGAGCACGACAAGGGCATTTATGACGCGATGAATAAGGGCGTGGCGCGTGTAAGCGGTGATATCATCGCCATTTTAAACGCCGACGATGTTTACGCGCATGAGAATGTGCTAGCGCAGATAGCGGAAAAGATGGCAGGCGGAAATATCGACGCATTGCTCGGCGACGTGGTTTTTTTTCGCCCGGAGGCACCGCAAAAATTCGTACGGCGCTACGATTCGAGCTTTTTCTCGCCGCAAAAACTGGCCTATGGATGGATGCCTGCGCATCCGGCGATGTTCATGAAAAAATCGGTCTATGACCGCGTCGGGCCGTTCAACATCAGCTACCGCATTGCCGGGGATTTTGATTTTGTCGCGCGCGCATTTGCGGGCGGCGCGCTGCGCTATCTGCATGTTCCCGAAATCATGGTGCGAATGCGTGCGGGCGGCATCAGCACGGCAGGCTGGCGCAGTAAACTGCTCCTCAATAAAGAAGTGCTGCGCTCATGCCGCGAAAATGGCATCGCCACAAATATCTTCAAAATACTCTCTAAATACCCAGCCAAGCTGCTCGGATTTTTCTACAAATAATCTTTTAGCGAATGTGTTTTGAAAGCTCCACAAAAGCTTCTGCAGCCAACTTAAGATTCTCCTGCCAATCGTTCGAAGCGTTGTGGTCGGCGCCATCGGTGATGTATTTCACAGCCGTAAACGGCAGCCCCTCGCGCATGCAGATTTTGGCTAGCGCGTAGGCTTCCATGTCAATCACATCAATCGGAATGGGAGAAGGCACCTGCAAGAACGAATCGCCCGAGCCGCACACCCCATTTTCCAAATGCGCAAAACGGCGCGGAAAAGAAATCACTGGCGGGTCGTTTTCAAAGGGCGTGTGGCCGAGCTCAAAGCCAAGTCCCGTCACGTCCATGTCGCGCTGGACGAAGCGGTCGGCCTCGATCAGCGATCCCGTTTTAAACACCGGGCTGCCCGCCGAACCAAAATTAAATACATGCGAAACATGGCCCGCCTCGCGAAACAGGCGACGGGTCAACGCATAGGCGGCATTGACCTTGCCGACACCGCAATACACCACCTCGAGGCCGAGCGCCTCAAGCCTGCCCTGCCCTTCGGATTCGAGCGCTATCACGACCAGCGGTTTCACTCACACCTCATAGTCGATCAGCGTGCGCACGGTCAGGCCGTTCCACGAAAAATGATTCAGGTATTTCAGATTTATGAGGCACGCAAAGCCGCACACTTCGTGGCCCGTTTCGCGTGCGAGCTCAGCTGCCGCGGCGAGCGTTCCGCCGGTGGCCAGCACGTCGTCGATGATGAGCATTCGCCCGCTGCCAAACTGCATCTCAAGTGCATCCTCGCCGTATTCCAGGCCATAACTGCGCTTGATGAGCGGGCCGGGCAATTTGCCGGATTTGCGGATTTTGACGAAACCTTTGTCTTTTATGGCCGCAAGCCCGGCAGCCAAAATAAACCCGCGCGATTCGATGCCGCCGATAAAATCGATTTTTTCCCATTCGGCAGCGGAAAAAAGGGCCGTCATCTGGGCAATCGTCTCGGCGAAATGCTGGCGCAACAACGGCGAAATATCGCGAAACAAGATGCCGGGCTTGGGGAAATCCGGCACATCGTTGATATAAGCACGTAAATCCCGCCGCGCCGCGCTTGCCTTATTTTGTGATGCCACTTTAGCGCCCTTTCGCGTTGCATTTGGTCTTCACAGCATAGATACTGCGATTCTATCAGTAATCGCATGACAGTAAAACATGAAAATTTTAATCACAGGCGCGACGGGGTTTGTCGGCGGGGCGCTGCTTCGCAAGCTGGCGGCGGATAAGTCGTATAGGCTGGTGGCCGCCGTGCGCCGCCCTGCGCCCGAGCTTTCTCCTTTGGCCACCTGCGTGCAGGTCGGCAATATCGACGAAGCAACGCATTGGGCGGAATCCCTTTCCGGCGTGGAGGTGGTGATTCACGCCGCCGCACGAGTGCATGTGATGCGTGAGCGCTCCGCTGATCCGCTGGCCGAGTTCCGCCGCATCAATACGCAAGGAACCCTGGCTTTAGCACAGCAAGCGTCAAATGCAGGCGTGAAGCGCTTTATTTTCATCAGCTCAGTCAAAGCTAACGGCGAGCAGACGCTGGAGAGGCCCTTTGCCGCCGATGATCCATGCCACCCCGCCTCGCCCTATGGCATCTCCAAATATGAGGCGGAACAGGGATTGCTGGCGATCGCGCGCGCGGGGAAAATGGAGGTGGTGATTCTGCGCCCGCCGCTGATTTACGGTTTAGGCACCGACGGGAACATGCACTTACTGCAACGCCTGCTTTATATAGGAATTCCATTGCCGTTCAGCCTCATTAAAAACAAGCGCAGCCTGGTGTCGCTGGAAAATATGATCGACGTCATCCAGCGTTGCACCCACCATCCAGCAGCGGCGAACCAGATTTTCATGGTCTCCGACGGCGAAGATGTGTCCACCGGCGGGCTGATGCGGCGCTTAGCGCAGGGTCTGGGCAAAAAGCCGCGCCTGCTGCCTGTGCCGGAGTTTGTGTTCCGCTGGGCGGCGGCGCTGATAGGCAGGCCCGATATCGCGGTGCGCATTTGCGGCTCGCTGCAAGTGGATATCGCTAAAACCAAGGAGCTTCTGGGCTGGTCGCCACCCGTCTCGCTCGATGCGGGGCTCAAAAAAATGATGGGTTCGCCGCAAAAAAATTAGACTATACTAGACCTGATACACCACATTAGGAGCATTTCGATGATAAAAAAATAGCCTTGTTTCTTGCTGCGCTGTTTATTATTGCGCTCTGCGTCGTTCGCTATCTCAGCGCGAACCTCGATCCCCTTGTCAAAGCGTCTATTGAAAAATATGGCTCTGAAACCATACAATCGGAAGTCCGCCTGGGAAGCGTTCATATTTCCCCCACCACCGGCGAGGGAACGATGACCGGCCTTAGCGTACACAACCCGCAAGGTTTTTCCGACGCCAACGCCATTTATGTTGAAACCGTAAAATTGTCTTGACTAAAAAAGCCGTACTGGCTTTTCCCAAGTACGGGTTTTTTATAACTGAGAGCGATATAGCGGC
>CAZGVV010000003.1:21641-51014 GCA_964529155.1 uncultured Rickettsiales bacterium | reverse complement strand
CATCTCGGATGCCAATTGCTTTTGCACCTCGTCGCCTGCACCACGCAAAAATTTTCGCGCTGCACTGAGCAACCCACTATATTGCTCTGGTGTCACATAATTCACACATGGCGCGCTGCACCGCTTAATCTGGTATTGCAAACACGGCCGAGTGCGGTGACGAAACACCGTGTCCGAGCACACGCGCAGCAAAAAAGCCTTTTGCAACAATGCAATTGTTTCATCCACAGCGCCTGCCGATACAAATGGCCCGAAATACTCCCCCGGCTCGGAGCGCGCGCCCCGGTATTTTTCCAGCCGTGGATAGGTATGCTTTCCTGAAAAACGCAAATAGGGATAAGACTTATCGTCCTTGAGCAAAATATTATAACGCGGCTGGTGCGCCTTCACCAGCGTCGCTTCCAACAGCAGCGCTTCCGCCTCTGATCCGGTAAGCGTGTATTCCATCGAACGCGTCGCGCTCACCATGCGCTGCAGACGGATTGGCAGCTGCGTGATGTTAGCGTAACTACTCACACGCGCCTTCAACACTTTCGCTTTTCCGATATAGAGGATATCGCCAGCCGCACTCAGCATGCGATACACCCCAGGCGATGTTGGCATGTTCGCCAACGCATCACGAATCGCTTTTACGCCTTCGAGTGTGGGGGTCATAGAAGAAAAGGGGTGTTGGTGTTAGACAGGGGTGTTGGTGTTAGGAAGAGGTGAAGAGAAAAATTACTTCCTACCTCTTACTAATACCCACCCATCTTCCTAACACCAACACCCCTTACTAATGAAGCAGTTTCAATCGCATGAATACGATCACCCATTTTAATCCACCGAGCCTGTGGATAACCATGTGCACAACTACTATCCCCCAGGGGTAGTTTATAGGATAAAGCTGGCATAAAGACGGTTTGCCTAAAATTTAGGCATATAGATCAACTTTCTGTTATATATATATTATTTTTTATTGCCACCAGAATAACTAGGCAATTTTTGCCGCACTTAACACAATCTCGGTTGCATACCGGGGGTGCTGTGCACAACCTTGTTTGATTTGATTAGGATTGCGGCTTAAATAGCACAGTTTACGTTTTACATTCAACGCCAGCTTGTTATAGTCCGCCGCCTCACCCCGCCGCATTAATATAACAGGACGCATATGAAACTCCTCACCTGCAACAGCAATCCACCTCTTGCTAAATCCATGGCCGAATATCTGGGCGTCAAATTAACGCAAGCCACCGTGCGCCGCTTTGCAGATATGGAAGTGTTTGTTGAAGTGCAGGAGAATGTGCGTGGTGAAGATGTGTTCGTCATTCAATCCACCAGTTTCCCAGCGAACGATCATATCATGGAATTGCTAGTCACGCTTGATGCATTGAAACGCGCATCGGCACGCCGCGTCACGGCGGTGATTCCCTATTTCGGTTACGCCCGCCAAGACCGCAAAGTCGGCCCACGCACACCCATCACGGCAAAACTCGTCGCTAATATCATCACCTCTGCCGGAGCGGATCGCGTGCTTACGGTGGATTTACACGCTGGACAAATACAAGGCTTCTTCGACATCCCGCTTGACAATCTGTACGCCCAACCCGTCATTGCCCGTGATATTTTAGAACACCATACCGGCGACAACCTTGTCGTCGTCTCGCCTGACGTGGGCGGCGTGGTACGCGCGCGCGCGCTTGCCAAACGCCTGGGCACAGACCTTGCCATCGTAGACAAACGCCGCGACCGTGCCGGACATTCTGAAGTCATGAACATCATCGGTGAAGTCGATGGCCGCTACTGCATTTTGATCGACGACATCGTCGACTCCGCCGGCACACTCTGCAACGCCGCCGACGCACTCACCAAAGCAGGCGCATCCGGCGTTGCCGCCTATGTCACCCACGGTGTGTTCTCCGGCCCCGCCTTTGAACGCATCGCCAACTCCAGCCTGTCTTCCGTCGTCGCTACCGACACCATCCTCAGCACCGAAGCCGCAGGCGCTTGTGAAAAAGTCCGCGTACTCAGCCTCGCCCCCCTCCTGGCCGAAGCGGTGCGGCGCATCAGCGAAGAACATTCCGTGTCGAGTTTATTTGACTAAATAATCAATATATGTGTATATAAGCTTTAACTATTCATCAGGGTAAGCATATGCCAGCTATAGTAGAATCATATGAAGGCTATGAAGGCAGTGATGGAACCCCCATAATTCGCTTAACAACCGCAGGCAAAAAGCAGCTAAACTTAGTAAATACCCTCGAGTTACATCAATATGTAAACGAGCGCATCCAAAAAGAATTGGCGAGCGCTATCGGACAAATAGAACTAAGAACTATATCTGACGACCCGGACGATGGAAGGACACAAATAATCATTCCATTAAAACCAGAATGCCTTCGTAAGCAAAGGGATGTGGCTGCGTACGTAGCGATGCTCGCGGAAGGTCTTTCCGCTTTCAGCAAACAGTCAGGCTTTACTATACAATTAGGGCAAGACGGCGATTCTTTTACCCTTACTTGCCGTTCAGCCGCAGATAATTCCCCCGCAAACAGATCTTTTATTACTGTTTTTCAAGCCCATATAGCAAGAATGGCCCCAGCCGCAGCCCGCAACTTTTAGGCCGCCCACTTCAACAACATTAGCAATTGACGTGTTCCCCGGATGCCGCTATAAATTCCACCCTTTTTCACCTTATACTCGCCTGAATCGTAGGAGATTGTTTATGTCTGCACTTCCCACCCTAAAAGCTGAAACTCGCACCAATGCGGGCAAAGGTGTCGCCCGTGCGTTGCGCCGGGAAGGCAAAATTCCTGCCGTATTATATGGCAAAGGGGACGAAGCCACCTCGCTCGCGTTGCCAGCCAATGACGTGCGCTTGCAATACCAGAAAGGCCGCTTCCGCAGCAAATTGCTCCAGCTCAACCTGGACGGCAAAACCGTGCAAGCCCTGCCACGCGACGTGCAGTTCCACCCAGTCACCGACATGATCGAACACGTGGATTTCCTGAAAGTGGACGACAAAACCACCATCCGCGTGGATGTCCCTGTGAAATTCAAAGACCACGAAAAATCCCCCGGCTTGAAGCGCGGTGGTGTGCTCAACGTGGTGCGTCACGAAATCGAATTCGTATGCAAAGCATCATCCATTCCTTCGGTTATCGAAATCAGCGTCGCTGGCTTGGAAATCGGCGCGTCGATCCACATCGAAAGCGTAAAACTGCCGGATGGCGTCACCCCGGTGATCAAACGTAACTTCACTATCGCCACCATCGCCGGCCGCTCCGCTGAAGAAGAAAAACCAGTGGCCGCCGCTGCTGACGCCGCTGCCGCTCCTGCTGCTGACGCCGCTAAAGACGCGAAGAAAGACGATAAAAAATAGTGATGCGCAATACGTGAAGCGTGAAGTATAGTTTCTTCACGCTTCACCCTTCACGCTTCACGCTTCATCATGTTTTTCCTCACCGGCCTCGGCAATCCCGGCACTTCTTATGCCCGCCATCGCCACAATATTGGCTTCATGGCCATTGACGCTATCGCAGCCGCTTACGGCTTTCCCAGCTTCACGCAAAAATCCGGTGCGTTACTTTCCAAAGGCGAGATCGCAGGCAACCCGGTTTTACTCATCAAACCCCTCTCCTTCATGAACCTCTCCGGCCAGCCGGTGGGCGAACTCATGCGCTATCACAAAATCCCCCCGGAAAAACTCATTGTCCTCCACGATGAGCTAGACCTGCCCTTTGGCAAACTCCGAGTAAAACAAGGTGGCGGCAACGGCGGCCACAACGGCCTCAAAAGCCTGGACGCCCATGCCGGCCAGAACTACTGGCGCGTCCGTCTTGGCATTGGCCACCCCGGCGATAAGGACCTCGTAACCGACTATGTTTTATCTGATTTCCTACCGCCTGAGCGCCTGGCGCTGAACAACTGGCTAGGCGGAGTGGCAAAGCATATCCCCATGCTGCTGGCGGGGGATGCGGCAGAGTTTATGAACAGACTATCCATTGACAAAATATAAATATTTTACTATTTTTATTTTTATTTATTTGTAAGAAAATATTATGAGCAACTATAAAAAACTACTTATCCTTCATTCTATTGGCCCTGAAGACACAACCGGAGTGGGGCATTGGCTTAAAGTAGAACTAAATAATACAAAAAAATTCGAAAGCGATATGCAAACAATTGCTAATCCAGAAGAATTGAAAAAAGCACTAGATGAGCTTACTGGCAATCCAAAAAAATATGATGCCGTAGTGCTTACGGGCCATGCGGAACTTGGATTACAATGCGAAAAACAAGCTCTTAATTCTGGCACTTCTCCTTTACCTGACCTACGCACCTTAATTGGCCAGATTCAGGGCTCTGTTACAAAGGTTATGGTATATGATGATCTCCATTCATTAAGACCATCAGAAATTTTGAGCCTACGAAGCATGGATAATGTAATAGCCATGGACACATTAGAAAATCTATTACCCGCTGCTGTCCGTGCCATAAGTGATTTAGTCCGTGAAAAGAGGCCTGCTGCCTCTAGACCTCGCGCTTAATTTACGTTACACACCTTGCCATGGGCTTCAACTGCGGCATCGTCGGTCTACCTAACGTAGGCAAATCCACGCTTTTTAACGCGCTGTCACAAACGGCAGCGGCGGAGGCGGCTAATTATCCGTTTTGCACCATCGAACCTAATACCGGCCGCGTGGCCGTTCCCGACCCGCGCCTGGAAATCCTCGCCAAAATAGCGGGCTCTGCCGTCATCCTGCCCACACAGCTGGAATTCGTAGACATCGCCGGCCTTGTGCGAGGCGCCAGCAAAGGCGAAGGCAAAGGCAATGAATTCCTCTCCCACATCCGCGAAGTAGACGCCATCATCTACGTGCTACGCTGTTTCGAAGACGACAATATCACCCACGTCGAAGGCTCGGTAAACCCCCTGCGCGATGCTGAGGTGGTGGAAATCGAATTGATCCTGGCAGATTTGGAGAGCATGGAAAAACGCTTAACCAACATGCAGAAAAAAGCCAAAGGCGGCGACAAAGACATGCAAGCCGCTGTAAGCGTTGCTGAGCCGGTGATCAAACTCCTCGCCGAAGGCAAACCCGCCCGCGCGTATAAACCCACCGACACCGCCGATGCCCGCCAATTCAAAATGCTGCAACTCTTAACCGCCAAGCCCGTCCTCTTCGTCTGCAATGTAGATGAAGCCAGTGCCGCTGACGGCAATGCGCTGTCCAAGCAAGTGGAGCAGGAAGCCAAAAAACAAGGCGCCTCATGCGTCGTCATTTCTGCGAAAATCGAATCGGAAATCGCCATGCTTCCTACACAGGAAGAAAAACAGGAATTCCTTGATGCACTCGGCTTAAAAGAAACCGGTCTCGCCCGCATCGTCCGCGTTGGCTACAGCTTACTTGACCTCATCACCTTCTTTACCGTTGGCCCCAAAGAAACCCGGGCCTGGACCGTTAAACGCGGTGCGCTTGCTCCGCAAGCAGCGGGTGTTATTCATACCGATTTTGAAAAAGGCTTCATCCGCTCCGAAACCATCGCCTACGACGACTACGTCAAAGGCAACGGCGAGCAAGGCGCCAAAGACGCAGGAAAAATGCGGCTCGAGGGCAAAGAATACGTGGTGCGCGATGGCGACGTATTGCATTTCCGGTTTAATAACTAATCCTGCATGTTATACTCCACAGCATGCGCATCCTTCTTCTCGATAATTACGACAGCTTCACCTACAACCTCCTGCATTACCTGGCCGAGGCCGGTGCGGAGGTACAGGTAGAACGCAATGACCAAATCACCGTAGAGGCCGCACTCGCCACTAAACCAGACGGTATCGTCATTTCCCCCGGCCCCGGCACACCGGATGCATCCGGCATTTGCCTGGACCTCATCAAATCCGCTGCAGGCCGCGTGCCGTTGCTTGGCGTATGTCTAGGGCATCAGGCTATTGGCCAGGTCTTTGGCGGCCACGTCATCCGCGCCCCCGCCCCGATGCACGGGAAAGTCAGCCCTATCACCCACATGGGCAAAAGCGTATTTCAAGGCCTACCCAGCCCCTTCAGCGCCACGCGCTATCACTCCCTTATTGTTGAACGCAGCACCTTACCAAAAGACCTCACCATCACCGCGGAAACTGAAGACGGCATCATCATGGGCCTTGCCCATAGTAAGCACAACCTCCACGGCGTCCAATTCCACCCCGAATCCATCGCCAGCGAACACGGCCACGCCATTATTGAGAACTTCCTGAAGGGGATATGACCGATAACGCCATCCAACCCCTACTGTTACTGCTTGCCAATCGGCAGCACTTAACGCATGAGCAATCAGCAAGAGCATTTCAGATTATTATGAACGGCGGCGCCACACCGGCGCAAATGGGTGCATTTTTGCTTGGCTTGCGTGCCAAAGGAGAAACACCGGAAGAAATCGCCGGTGGCGCGGAAGTGTTGCGCATTAAAGCCACTAAATTCACCTTCCCCGAGCCCACACTCGACACCTGCGGTACCGGCGGAGACGGGCATGGCACACTGAACATTTCCACCGCCGTCGCCTTCGTTACAGCCGGTTGCGGTGTGCCAGTAGCCAAGCACGGCAACCGCGCCGTATCCTCGCAAAGCGGGTCGGCCGATGTGCTGGAAGCACTCGGGGCACGTATTGATGTGGAACCTGCCGTCATGCAACACGCCCTGCGTGAATGTGGATTCTCCTTTCTGCTCGCCCCGCGCTATCATGCCGCTTTGCGCCATGTTGCACCCGTACGCCGTGAACTGGCGATGCGCACCGTGTTTAACGTACTCGGCCCCTTGTCTAACCCAGCTCGGCCGGCCTATCAATTGCTAGGCGTTTACGACGAATCGTGGCTTGAGCCGATAGCACAGGTACTAAAAACCCTCGGCACACAGCGCGCATGGGTAGTGTATGGCCGCGACGGCACGGACGAACTCTCTATCAGCGGTGCCTCAGCAATTGTAGAATTGCATCAGGGCGAAATTCGCCGTTTTGAAATCACCCCGGAAGACGCTGGCCTTACGCGCCATTCACTCGATGCCATCAAAGGCGGCGACGCCACGCACAACGCACGCTTGCTGACAGACCTATTGCTCAGCGAACGCACCGCCTACCGCGACGCGGTTCTCCTGAACGCGGCCGCGGCGCTGGTTATTGCTGGTAAAGCCACCGACCTCAAACACGCCGCCATCCTCGCTGCTCAGTCCATCGACGAAGGCCGTGCCATTGGTGTGCTACGAAAATTTGTGACATTGAGCCAGGAAGCCATACGTTAGACAATGTCATGCTGAATTTCTTTCTTGCACTTCCACCCCTTCCCAGCCTTACCCTAACGCCTTCTCCCCCAATGCCTCTGCCAGCATACAAATTATCGCACGATGTTCGACGCTTGCTGTTTGAAATGCCTGCAACAGCCGCAGTGCCTGACGGTCCGGCCCGTCCTCAAGCATTCTGGCTTCGTTACCTCCGGCAAGGTTATTGAGCGATACACAAAATAATGTACTCAAAAAATGTGCGCGCTCAAAACTCAGCTTATTGATGCCCCGCTCATATTTCTGCACCTGTTGAAACGACACCCGCATCAAACGCGCTAATTCCTGCTGTGTCATGCCTCGCATCAGGCGCAAACGCCGTACATGTAAGCCTACAGAATGATCAAATGTATTAGACATGTAATTCATGTTGCGATAATCTCAACTTCTAGTCAATAGAAATAATATAAAAACACAACTGCCTGTTGCAGCCGTGTAGGCTACACAGACGGGATGGATATTATGAACCTCAAACGTCTGCTTGATACTCATGGCATTACGCAAACGGAGTTGGCACGCCTGCTCAATCGCGATAAATCGGTTGTAACCAATCTGTTACAAGGCAAACGCCAACTTAAAGCTGACGAAGCAACCCTGATTGCTCAGCGGGTGAATATACCCATCGGCGAGTTGCTCGGCATGGAAAGTGCTGCGGCAGGCGTGTCGGAGAGCTGCCTGATTCCCTTTCAATGTGAACCCGCACGCACCCGGGCGTCCAAACAGGTGGTGCAAAAAGAAGGCAAATTTTATTTAGAAGAAACAGGCTATTACTCAAACAAGGCTTATGCTCTGGAAGCGCGGGATGACAGCTTAAACCTGGCAGGTATCCTTGCTGGAGACATCATCATTGCTGAGCTGGACAGCCCGTGCCGCGCCGGGCAAATCGTGGTAGCGCAGCATTATGATGACAATGGCAGCGCCGAAACACTGCTGCGTAAATATGCTCCGCCTTTTTTACTTCCCCACTCCACTGACCCCTCCTTTGCCCCGCTCAGCCTGGAAAATGACAATATCCGCGTGGTGTCGCCGGTGATCAAATTGATACGCCTACTGTGATAAAAGCGCTTCACAGGGCGGTATTTTTATAGTATATGCCTCCCTTCCCTACACTATAAGGATGTATTCCCATGGCCGTACCTAAAAGAAAAACCACCCCTTCGCGTCGTAATATGCGCCGTTCGCACCACGCGCTTAAAAACGTAACGGCCGTGGAAGATAAGACCACGGGCGAATTAAAGCGCCCTCACCACGTGTCACCGGACGGGCATTATAATGGCCGCCGCGTTACCACCGCGAAAGTGCGTCCTTAATATATAATCGGGCGCTCCCGTGCCTCAATCAACCCAGGCATTACAATTACCGTTGGCACTTGATGCCATGGGCGGCGATAATGCGCCGTTGTGTATTTTAAAAGGCGCTGAAATGGCGCTGCTGCGTCACCCTGGCCTGCGCTTTCTGCTGGTAGGTGATAGCGCGCGGCTAACGCCTTTATTGGCAGAAATGCCTGCACTGCGCGCCGCCTGCGACATTCAGCACACTGACTCAGTCATCGCCATGGACGAGAAACCCGCCGTTGCCGTGCGACAGGGCCGCCAATCCAGCATGCGTCTGGATATTGACGCTGTTCACAAGGGCGGGGCATTTGGCATTGTATCCGCCGGCAACACCGGCGCACTGATGGCAATGAGCAAAATCGTCCTCAAAACCCTACCCGGTATTTCCCGCCCGGCCATCGTATCCTTATTCCCTACCCGTAACGGTGAATGCGTGATGCTGGACCTCGGCGCTAATGTGGAATGCGACGCGCGCGATCTATTCCATTTCGCCATCATGGGCGATGCATTCGCCCGCGCTGTGCTTGGGCTCTCCAAACCCAAAATCGGCATTTTGAATATCGGCTCAGAAGATATGAAAGGCCATGAAGCATTACAGCAAGCATCGTTTATGCTCAAAAATTGCGGTGTGGATCTGGATTTTCGTGGCTTTATCGAAGGCAACCACATTCCGGAGGGCGCGGTAGACGTAGTGGTAACCGACGGCTTCACCGGCAATGTTGCCCTTAAAATGGCCGAAGGCACGGCGGGGCTGATACGCAATTATATGAAAGCGGCGTTTGGTAGCTCAGTGTTAGCAAAATGTGGTGCCTTGCTTGCCAGCGGCGCACTTTCTGTTGTGCGCGACAAGCTTGACACCCGCAAGCGCAACGGCGCGATGTTTGTGGGATTAAACGGCATTGCGGTAAAAAGCCATGGCCGCGCTGATGCATATGCTTTTTGCAATGCCATCACCGTGGCAGTAGAACTGGCGGCGCATAACATTAATGACAAAATCACCCAAGAAATCGCCCGCTACGGAGAAATCCAAATCCCAAGCATCGCCGAAGTAACGCCCAAAAAGGCAGCGCGCTCGTGAAACAGTCGGTCGTGCGGGGTGTCGGCGCGTATTTGCCGTTGCGCATCATGAAAAATCAGGAATTCGAGGCCACGCTCGATACTAATGACGCATGGATTGTAGAACGCACCGGCATTCGTCAGCGCCATATTGCAGCAGACGGAGAAACCACATCCGACCTCGGCGCACACGCCGCACGCGCTGCACTGGCGGATGCAAAATTGACGCCAAGCGATATTGACCTGGTTATCGTTGCCACCACGACACCTGACGAAACCATGCCCGCCACCGCCACACGTATCCAACACAAGCTTGGCATCATGCAGGGGGCAGCGTTTGATGTAAACGCGGCATGTTCCGGTTTTATATACGCCCTGACCATAGCCGATAGTTTACTGAAAACCGGGGCGGCAACGCGCGCGCTGGTGATTGGCGCGGAAACCTATTCGCGCATTTTAAACTGGCAAGACCGTGGAACCTGTATTCTGTTTGGTGACGGCGCTGGCGCATTGGTGCTGGAAGCACAAGAAAATACTGAACGCGGCGTGGTCTATAGCCGAATTCATTCCGACGGGCAATACGGTGATTTACTCGCCACCACCGGCGGCGTGTCAAAAACCAAACAGGCAGGCACGCTGTTTATGGAAGGGAAGGAGATTTTCCGCCATGCCAGCGCCAAAATGTCAGCCAGCGTGTCCACTGCGTTAGCTGCATTAAACCTTACGGCAAGTGATGTCGATTGGTTGGTGCCACATCAGGCAAACGCTCGCATCCTAGCGGCGGTAGCCCAGAAGCTGGGGATTACCGAAGAGCATATTATTTCTACCGTCGCCAATCATGCAAACACATCAGCCGCATCCATCCCCTTAGCGCTTGCCGAAGCGCATAATGCCGGCAAGTTAAAACCGGGACAGTTAATTGCGCTCACCGCACTGGGCGCAGGACTGACCTGGGGCAGCTGCTTAGTTCGCTGGTGATAAATTCGAAATCAATTTCAGCTTCACTCCACTTGCGCGCTAATTTTTAATCTTCACCAATATGCTTTAGACTTCCTTAGGGCTGGCGCTGAATTGATTGCATTTTCTTCCACCTCTTCCTCACAGCTCCCTCTTACGCACCCGCATCTATTATTTCTGTAGGTTAGAGAGAAAAGTGGTGCGGGCGTGAGAAAGAGGTATTAGCGAAACCTAACCAACCCTTAAATCCCCATAAACCCACTCATTACCAACATTTAACCTCATTTTTCCTATTAAATCCACTTGCAGAGCGCGCTTTCCCGTGCTTTTATAATCAACCTATTGACGAAGCCTTAGATTCATATTATAAGGAATGTATTATGACTGAAAAAACACTCACACGCGCTGATCTGAGCGCTTCCGTTTACAAGGAAATCGGCCTGTCTTTGCAGGAATGCAACACGCTGGTAGATGCAGTAATTGATGAAATCGCCCTCGCTCTGGAAGAAAATGAGACAGTGAAATTGTCTTCTTTCGGAACGTTCGCCCTTCGCCGCAAAAAACAGCGCGTGGGCCGTAATCCTAAAACAGGCGTGGAAGTGCCTATTACGGCGCGTACCGTGCTTTCGTTCAACGCATCGAATTTGTTCAAGGCAAGGGTAAACCAACAACTCTCCAAGAAACCCGCAAGCTGACGCCGTGACGGGCCCAACTGCGCGGGGCAATATATCAGGAGTTCGTTATGGCGCAGAGTGACGTTCAGGAAATCGATCTTTTTAGTACCATTGGTGCCGAATTTTCTATCGCATCGTCCCTTTTTGACGGCACAGATTTAGAAGTGCTGCCAAGCCTAAATAAACCTGCAAAAAAAACACCGAATAAATATGCGCAAATGGAGGAATCCAAAGCGCATGACGCCTTCAAGACCATCAGCGAAACCGCCGATATGCTGGATTTGCCTGCACATGTGCTGCGCTTCTGGGAAAGTAAATTCGGCCAGCTTAAGCCCTTAAAATTACGCGGCGGACGACGCTATTATCGCCCACAGGACATTGACACGCTGGTCACAATCAAACAATTGCTCTATAAACAGGGCTACACTATTAAAGGCGCCCGCAAAGCGCTGGCGGATAGTCGAAAAAATAAAAGCCGAGAGGCCGTGGAAATGGCACAAGAAAAAAAATCACGCAACCGCATGGAGTCTTTGCTTGATACCCCTTTATTCAGTTCACTGACTATTCCCGCCACTCCTGAACCTGCCACCCTTCCCCCAGCACAACCTATGGCAACTCTTTCGCCTGAACGCAAAGAGGCCTTACGCGCCATCCATGCCGAATTGCTGGATTTGAAAAAAATGCTTCTGGCATTGCCCGCACTATAATCATTTTAATACGCTAATTAATGCGCGTAAATTGCATGTGATGCATACATCACACTTTGCAATTTACTCATTTCCTTTATGGAGAATTTACTTTACTACCCATGCCATTGCCAGTAGGCAAATAGTGTACATTATTCATTATTTTCAATAGCTGGAAAGCAGCGCATGAAACAATCTGCATTTTTTACCATCAAAACGCTTGCCGGCTATAGTTTAGCGCTACTTTCTGTCAGCGCATTACTTTCTACTTCGGCACTTGCCACCCCCCCTGTTATTCCGCAAGCACCCTCATGGCAACCCGGACAAGCAGGGCAACGCTTAAGCGTGCCGGTAAATCCAACACCAGATGTGGGTGGTCAACCCGGTGTTACCGTGTCCGGGGACCATGGCGAGCAAAATTTGCAAGGTGATATTCAATTCACGTTAAACTCCCTAACAGTGCAAGGTGCGACTGCTTTTAGTGGAGAGGCGTTGAAAAGCGAATACGCACCCTATGTCGGCAAAAATATTACGCTCAAAACATTGAGTGACATCGCCAACCACATCACGGTTCGCTATCGTAATGCAGGGTATATTTTGTCGCGTGCTGTAGTGCCGCCGCAACGCATTGCCGGTGGAAATGTGACCATTCAGGTGGTGGAAGGATATATTAACACCGTTGAATTCAGTGGCGTTCCTGGTGATTCATGGCTGCTTAAAGGCTATGCCAAAAGCATTGAAAAAGACCGCCCGCTTAATTCTGCTACACTTGAACGCTATTTATTGCTGATGCAGGATTTACCAGGTGTCACCGCACGCGCGATTATTCGCCCTGCAGCGGAAGCAACGGGTGCAGCAGATTTAGTGATTAGCATGGATGTAGACCACGTAGACGGTTCAGTCACAGCAGATAATCGAGGCAGCCGCTATGTGGGCCCTGTGCAGACCGGATTAACGGCAAATGCGAATAATATATTGGGACTTTATGAACGCACACAACTTCATGGCGTTGTCACTGCACAGAATAATGAATTGCATTACATTCAGCTTGGCCATGAAGAGCAATTGAATAGCGAAGGCACGAAAGCCACACTCTCCTATGCGCATACGAATTCAAACCCGGCCTATCGCTTATCCGCGTTTGGAATTGAAAGTCAGGACAATGATTTCAGCGTGGCCTTGTCGCATCCTTTTATACGCTCGCGCTTAGCTAACCTCTATGTCAACTCCACGGTGGAAGCACGCAATACGGTAGTCGATGCACTGGGCGCATTGCTGTATCAAGATCGTTTACGTGTATTACGCGTCGGAAGCACGTATGATTTTGTGGATAGCAGCGCTGCCGTGAACCGCTTTGGTGGCACGGTATCCAAAGGCTTTTATATTGATCAAAACGACCAAGGTGTTTCTCATTCCCGCGAAAAAGGTGATCCATCGTTCTTGAAAGCGGAAGCACAGATCAGTCGCTTGCAGCCGGTGTATGGGCCTGTGAGTTTTTACGCTGCCGCAACAGGGCAAATGTCTGCAACCACGCTTCTGGCAGCAGAGCAGTTCGGCGTAGGCGGGCAAAGCTTTGGTTCTGCATATGATCCTTCCGAGATTACGGGTGATGCCGGGGCAGCCATACGCACCGAATTACAATATAATCGTGAGGGTGACTGGTCAATTATTCCGTCTTATCAGCTGTATAGCTTCTGGGATTTCGGCAAGGTCTGGATTCGCAATGCATCCCCAGGCCAGAAAGAATCACCTTCCATCGCATCAACCGGTCTTGGCATGCGCTTCAATATTTTGCAGCCCATCTCGGGCGGGGTGGAAGTTGGACTTCCACTTACTAAGCTGGTTAATGCCAACGGCCAGGACGGACGCTCACCACGCGCCTTCTTCTCCTTGGCATATCGCTATTAAATCTCATATTACTAATGGGTTTTTTATATAGATCCGTGGTTAAAGATAGCATTAAAGTTAATAATGTGTTAATAAATACGCTCGTTTTTAAACAAGCCAATAAAAAATAGGGGACTTTATGAGACACGCTAGCACCGTTTTATACCAGCATTCTTCGCTTACCACGCGTCTTATGCTTGGAGTTACGGCGGCTATGGCGACTGGATTTCTCAGCACTCCTGCCTGCGCCCTGCCGCAAGGTGCCAGCGTTGCCTCAGGACAGGTATCTTTTAACCAACCCAACGCTTCGCAGCTGAACATCATTCAATCCACCAACAAAGCCATCATTGACTGGAACAGCTTTGATATTGGCACTACAGAAGCCACCCGTTTTTATCAACCAGGGGCACAATCGATTGCACTCAATCGGATTCACAGCGGTAATGCCTCCCAGATTTTAGGCAGCCTGACAGCGAACGGTCAGGTAATGATCGTCAATCCTAACGGCGTTTTCTTCGGAAAAAATTCACAAGTAAACGTAGCGGGACTGGTTGCCAGCACCGCCGATATTACGGATCAGAATTTTAATGCCGGACATTATCAATTCACCACCCCCGGCCGTAAAGACGCAAGCATTGTCAACCAAGGCAACATCACCGCCACACAAGGTGGCCTGGTTGCATTGGTCGCGCCTGGCGTACAGAATGACGGTGTTATCAGCGCGAAAAAAGGCACGGTACACCTTGCCTCCGGTGATGCAGTAACGGTGGATATGTATGGTGACGGATTGTATAGCTTTGCTGTAGAAGCACCTGCGCATGCAGCGGCGAAAGACCAAAATGGCAACGCGCTTGAAGCTGCAGTAGTAAATAACGGCATCATTTCGGCACAAGGCGGAGCAGTGTATTTAACCGCGCGCGCTGCATCGGATGTTGTAAGCCAGGCCATCAACAACACCGGTGTCATCGAGGCCACCAGCGCAAGCATTGATAAGACCGGCGCTATCCTACTGGATGGCGGCAATGGTGCAGTTAACATCGCCGGAACATTGGATGCTTCAGGTAAAGACGCGAATCAAAAAGGCGGCGACATCACTGTCACCGGCAAAGACATTACCCTCACCTCCAACGCAACACTTGATGCAAGCGGCTCGGCAGGCGGCGGACACGTGCATATTGGTGGCGAACGCCAGGGTAAAGGTACCCTCGCCCATGCAAATACGGTCACCACGGCAGCAGGCAGCAAGATTACGGTTGACGCAACAGACCAAGGCAATGGCGGCGAAGCGATTGTATGGTCAGATGGCACCACGAAAATGGACGGCACGATTTTGGCACGTGGCGGCGTACAGGGCGGAAATGGCGGGTTTGTGGAAACATCCGGCCATGAGCTTGGCGTAAACGGCTCAGTGGATGCTTCTGCCAGCAAGGGGAATAAAGGCCAATGGCTGCTTGATCCGGACTTCCTTGTATGGGGGGGGCCAAGCATATCTGGCCTAAGCATTAATAATGCATCTTTGAGTGCATCACTAACCGGCACAGATGTTTCATTAGCAGCATCGACGGATTTTCTGATCTTGAGTAATGTAACGTGGAACGGCATAGGCTCACTTACGGCCACTGCAGGACGCGACCTTTTTGCATCCGCTAATGTGATCTCGAACGGCTCTGGGAACATCAACTTCATTGCAGGCCGTGATGTCATACAAAACGCCTTAGCCGTACCCGTACAAATTCATACCAATACCGGCAGCCTTACAGTAAGCGCAGGCCGTGATGTGACGGTCGGCAATTCTATTCTGGGGAATGCCAGTATTACCTCCACCAGCGCCCCTATTACCCTAAGCGCTGGGAACGCGTTAAATTTAGGCCGTAATTTAGGCTCAGCCAACGTATCTTCTGCCACTGGTGACATCAAGCTTACTGGTAATTCCATTACACTACTGACCGGAGCCTCTGGCCCGACTTCCGTTACCACGGGTGGCACCATCAGCGCCGATAGTGGCAGCTTTACTTTAACCAATGGCAGCAAACTTACAGGCAATCGGGTAGACATCAATAATTCGGGTGTTTTCTTTAGCGATACGGCTTCAGTCATAAAAGGTACTACGGCGGTCACCCTTCGCCAAACCAATGCCGGCAGCATTGAAAATGCGATTAGCGCAGTGAATGCAGCATCAGGCCTTACCACATTGACCCTCGCCAATGGCGTCTATGATGAAACTGTGCGCATCATTGGGCGCAATAACTTTACCCTACAAGGCAGCGGCAACACAATACTTCGCCCAACCTCGCCCGGCAGCGCTGTGCCTGTCGCTCACAACATTGCCGACTTAGCTGCAGAATCTTATAATGGCGTAGTCTTTTTGGAAAACGGAGACCATTTAAATATCACCAATCTTACAGTAGATGGCGCATTGATTGGCTCCCCAGTAGGGGTGACTTCTCATAGTGATGTGATCTACAACAATGCCGGTGGCACGCTGAGCAATGTGACATTGCTTAATGGCGGACGTGTTCCGCTATTTGCCATATCCGATAACACCTTCGGCCATACATCCCATACGGTAACCGCGAACCATTTGACCAGTTACTATACATTTAATGGCATTACGACAGCCGAAGCGGCTGGAGACTTGCTTACATTCAATATAACCAGTAGCGAGCTGGTTGGCGGCCCTGGCAATTCAGGCACAGGATTGCTCTTGCAAGGCATAACCGGCGGCAGTATTGGCGACGGGACATTAGCCAACGCAAACTTCATCCATAACACGTTTTACGGTATTTTTCTAAAAGATAGCAATGCCAACTCTATCAACACCAATCTTGTTGCCAGCAATGTTGGGATCAACTTAATCCGCAGCTCCAACAATACTGTTAATAGCAACGCCATTATGGGAGCTAACGCAACCAACAATACCTCTCCTTTAGGCCTTGTGTTGAATGGAGCCGCCGCATCAACAGGCATAAACATAAGTAACGATAGCAGCGGCAATTCGGTGAATTCGAATGCTATCAGCGGGTCATATGGTGTGCGGATATTTGGCGGCGATAAGAATGATGTATTTAATAATGCAATCAGTGCCAGCAATCATGTGCAGGCAAATGGAACATCTGTTATTTCCAGCGGCATAAAAAGCTCTTTCGGTGTCGTCTTGACCAGCACCACCAATACGCAAGTACGGGATAATTTCATTGAAGCAATGCTTGGTGTGCACAATACCAGCGTCAATAACACAACAATTTCCAATAATCAGATTACCAGCTCACTTTATGGCATTCGGTTGGCAGATACGACCCAGACCATGATAGATGGCAACACGTTGTTTTTGGATAATTCGGCCAAAGGCGTGCTTGCATATGGGGCCAATAATCAGGCGTCTATTATCAATAATACCTTTAATAACGGTGCGATCGGCATTGACGCAACGGGCGCAAATACGTTTACACTGATCCGCAATAACCTGTTCAACAACAACGCACTGGGCATTCAACTCAACGGTGGCAGCAACAGCACGGTTGATAGTAACACCTTAATCGGTGTGGCCGATGGTATCTTCGCTTCGAATGAATCCGGATTGGCTTTTACTGGAAATCACATCCATGGCACGGGCCATACGGGCACTGGCTTATGGGCACAATTAAGCGATGGCACAATTATAGTGGGGAATGATGCAGACCATTTCCAAGATGGTATTACGCTGGATCAAAGCTCGCATATAAGCGAGCTGCAGAATAATACAGCCTCCAACAATAGTCGCTACGGTATTTACGCAACCAATTCAGACGATGTGCAATTCATCCATAATACCGCCCATAATAACGGAGTGGCAGGCCTGGCATTAAACACAGGCATAGACAGTATTTTCGCGCGAAATACGGTTGTGGGTGGTGGTGTAGGCATTTTGGCGGTGAATGCATCTGGCATGACAATTGGCGGTGCAACCATCGCCGATGCAAACACAATTGATGGCACGCAAACCGCCATTGACGTTGCCAATAGCAGTGATGTGCTCATCCGCAATAATGCAGTAATGCATTCCGTTAACGGTATTTCTGCAGCTAGTATTTCCGCGTTACAACTATTAGACAACCAACTGAGTGGCAATGCAGAAGATGAGAATTTGACCGGTTCGGGCATTTCAGTTTCACTGACTCCAGAAGCGATTATTGAAAACAACCAGATCACTAGCTTTGACCGTGGCATCTTCCTCAGCCAAAGCGATAATGGAGTAATTCAAACCAATACGCTGACCGGCAATAATAACGGCATCGTCTTGCTAAACTCCGCCAATGCACAGTTAAGCAATAATGACGTTACGGGCACGGGCACAGGCTCCGGCGTGTTGATTGACAGCAGCAGCGGCACAAACCTGATTGCTGGCACAATCCGCTTGAATCAGGCTGGCGTTGAGCTGGCGAACGGCGGAAGCACTGTTATCGATGGCGTTACGCTCTCGGATAACAATACCGGCATCTTTGCACGCAATGGCAGCGTTGTAACCGTATCAGACACAGACTTCATACGTGGCAATGCTGGCGTGGTCCTGGAAGGCCCACGCACCTCATTTGGCTTTGCGGGCAACCAGAATACGTTTACCGGCATGCCATTTTATTTTATTCTGCAAAATGGCGGTATGAACGGAGCAATATTAAACGCCAGCGCGCAAATTTTTGACGGCACGTTCGCCAGCGATTTTACACGCTCGCAATTAGCCCAGGCTGAATTGCAAACCATTGACTCCAAAGATGGTGGCGCAGTTGGCACGGTATTTTATAAGCGCTTTGATTTCGACAGCTTACAAGCCGCACTGCAAAGCAGCCAAAGCCGCTCGGTTCTTTCTGCTCCTAATTTTTCCTATGAAGGCCAGACGTTAAATACGGTTACCAGCGTAGACCATTTAACCGGAAAAACCATTCCCGGCAATGCAATCACCTATAACCGCCCAGCACTGGACGTTGCCGGTGTAGACTTAAGCTTGCTTGGACAAGGAGTTAATCGCCCCACTCCCATCACCCCTAACGTACTCAGCGCCCTTACACCTGCAGCAGGGGGAGATAATCCGGCCAATGGACAACAATATAATGCTCTGGCCTCGGCGGCTGGCAGTAATAATTGCGGCAACAATTTCCTCGGCAGCGGCTTTGAGCTGGGTTATAACAGTGCAAATTGCAGCGTATCCAACCGGTAATTAACGAAAAAGTAATTTCTATATGAAAAAGTAAGCAGGTGAGCTAATTTTTATCACTCAAACTGTTGAAAATTTATGTGGAAGAGCAAAAATATGAGTCCGGATGAAACGCCGAATAAGCGCACGACCCCGGAAATTGCTAAGCGTAAAGGCGCTGAGCCTGCTGCTCCTGCCGCTGCTTCTGATAAAAACAGTGGTGATACTGCTCCGGCTAATATGCCGCTTTTTTTCCATTCGCCTGTCCCGCTGGACGCCAAACGCCACCAGCGTGCCGCAATTTTACCGGTGCAAGATTTTTCGTTTGCTGCAAATACCAACGCCATTCCTCTAAACGTCATAGAGTTTGGGGAGGCATGCAAAAGCTATCCCATCATTTTTACCGAAGGTGAAAATTCTGTACCGCTGGCAATCGTTGGCTTAGAGCAGAAAAATTATTTCGTCGGCAGTGATGGCCGCTGGAAAGACGGCGTGTATACTCCGGCTTATGTCCGCAAATATCCGTTTATTTTTATGGACCTTCCCGAACGCCAGCAATTTCTGTTGTGCGTAGACGAAGGTGCCACGCAATACAGCGAAGATGGCCGCCAGGAAGGTGCGGTTCCTTTTTATGATGGCGAGCAACCCTCTGAGCTTACCCGTAACGCGCTGGAATTCTGCACGGCGTTCCATGGCCACCACCAGCTCTCTACACGCTTCTGCGAGGCGCTACGCAAAGCCAATTTGCTGATGCCGATGCAATCCAACGTGAAGCTGTATAACGGCCGTGAAATCCAGCTGGGCGGCTTCCAGTTGATTGATGAAAACAAATGGAACGAACTGCCGCAGGAACAATTCCTGGAATTCCGTAAAGAAGGTTGGCTGCCATTCGTTTACTTTGCCCTGCTCTCGGCAACTAATTGGTCGCGCATGGTGGATCTGGCTGCTGATACCGAACGTAAATTGGCCGCGTAAAACCTGTCTATTCACTCACCTTCCGCCTGCTGATTCCTCAGAAAAACATTGACATTCCCCGACTAGCTGGCTACCCCAAACCCACTGATTTGGGGCCATAGCTCAGCTGGTAGAGCGCCGCGTTCGCAATGCGGAGGCCAGGGGTTCGACTCCCCTTGGCTCCACCACCGCTTTTGCCCGCGCCTTCGGCGCGGACTTGCAAAAGCGAGTGTCCGGCGAAGCCTCTTGGCGAAGACGGACTGGTGCAGTGGTTCTAGAAATTTCAATATTTCTGCGTATCTAACCCTATTATTTTCTATGCCTCAGAAAATTATTGCTTTTCCGGTTCGACTCCTGTTTGGTTAAATGAGGGAGCTAAAAAATGAAAAAAATACCTGTAGTCAAAATATTTCATATCCTTGTTTGGACAGCTGTACTCTGGTGTGGAATAATTCCAAATGGCGCACAAGCCACCTCAATAGCTCCGAATATTGCTTTTAAAGATATTCCACCTGAAATCATTAAGGCCGGAAATGATTACATTGTGGCAATTGTAGGAGAGTCTTATTTTAAAAACAAATTTAAGTTAAGTGAGCATTCTGTTGGATATCGCTTTAAAGAAGGCTCTGCGAGATATACATTATTATACCAAGCTCCGCCATTGGATAAAATGCAAAAAGAGAAAAGAACGATCAGCTTGGATATTGACCAGGATAAACAGGTAAGAACATCTGATATCATTGCAATTATAAAAGATGGGCAGGTCACAACTATTACTGTGAACCAAGAACAGGCCATCAGTATTGCTAAAAAGAAATTGCAGGCATTAAACCAACAAACAATGGTGCTACAGGATGCAAGGATTGCATCCTATCCTGAAAATAAAACTTATGTTTGGAACATTGCTTTAGGGCCAGCGGCGTACGGAATGCAGTGCATGACGGAGCATTGTTGTGAAAGCTATATTACTAAAATCGATGTATTTACCGGCGAGGCTACATCTATAGAGAAAGTATGTGTTAGTGCGCCTCCACCACCGCCAACTCCGCCTATTCCTAACTAACAGGATTACACTTAAGCAACACTTAAAAGTAACTTGCCCATATCTTGCAACCTTTGGTCAAATTGATTCAAGCGGTTCGATGTTATTCCACTACGGACCACCAAAACTTCCCAATCCGTGTTCGACTCCTTTGTGCTTGGTTCTGACCAAGATTTGTGCGGAGTTCTACGTTTGTGATTGGCGTTATTGCGCGCTCGACACCAAAGAGGACTAAATTTTCCAGAACACCAGCAAATGCAATGCTTGTGGGGAGTTCTATGTCATTTCGAGTCCTCTCTGGTTATTTCTCTCTGAGATAGCGATTGCAGAATATAGAGCAGCTTCACTCTATTAGTGGTGTTTGGTATGGCTTTTTCTCTTTTATTTACAGATGGATGTGGATTGTCATAAAATCTTTACTATGATAATATATGCTTATGATTTATAATGATAATCGTGTTTATTAAAATTTGGAGGAAGAATTATGGCTTTTCGTGATGACTTACCCGCTGATGTAGCAGAAAAATTTGATGCAGCTATAAAGCCATCAATTGCGGATGGTATGTATTCAAAGACAGGTAATATTGCGCTTTTAGCCAAGGTTGGTGACCCAGGAAAACTGGCAGATATGGGCTTGGTATCCTCTTTACACATGCGCGATGAAACATTAGCAGACGCCGTTCAAAATTATACTTTCTATAGGCTAGGACAGGGCTCTGACATTGACAGTGTTTTTGAGTTTGTTGTGAATCACTACAACGCTAAAACTGATAAGGACAAGGCGGTTCGAGATTTATTGGACAACTTCGCAAAAATAGATGGTAATATTGAACATGCCTTGCAAAGCGCAGGACATCCAACAGGCAAGGATAATGCGGGTATTATTGACCACACCGCTCCTAAACTTAGGCAGGAATTGAAATAATGTCTTTTGCCACCAAACAAATCGTTTCTGATGGCGGTGAAGTGCGCGTTCTAACTGCAAAAGAATCCAACAGAGATGCTTGGTTTGTGGTTCAATTACACCCACACAGCTATACAGAATTTAAGGCAATGAGCCGCTCGAAAAATGGCAACATTGCTGATTGTGGGACTATCTTAGAGTGTGGCTGGGGTAATTTATCTCAGGCGGAAATTGATACACTAAAGTCAAAATACAATCATAACTAACGCGCCAACTCGCGCCACATTCCATTCTGATTCTTAACAAGAGTATGTGGCATCAAAAGCCTTGTTCAAGGCGTACATCGCTTCTACAAGTCTTTGCAAAGAGTTCGAGGTTAGTCCGCTGCCGACCACCACTTTTTCTAACAATTTTTATCTTTATATCCAATTAGTTACTTATTCAAATCTTGCAATTAGATATATTGCATGAAACTGGAGATCAATTATGGAAGAAAAGAAAAAAACAAGCCTTCGTGCGCGCGCTGATAAAATCAAAGATTTTCGCTGCAAAAATCTGATCGCGGTCATCGAAAACCCTGATGACGAAAGAAACATCGGCACCATTATACCACGTATAAGAAACTCGCGGTCTGGTTTGGCAGCGAAGCAACCGGAATTAGCAAAACCGCAGTCGAAAGAAGCGAGCTTTGCATCAACATTCCCATGTATGGAATTATTGAGAGTCTGAACCTAGGAACTTCATCAGGCATTGTACTCTACGAAATCACAAAGCAGCGTCGAGAATTCCAATTCGCTTTGCAAAAGCAAATTGCAGCCAATAAGGCGAAGAAAAAATCGTAAGATAATCCTGCCTCAAATATTAAATCTCAAAGAATCAAGAAGATATTTCTCTTTTTCGCGTTTATCCTGCTCATAGTGAAAGTACATCAATTGCACTAGCCAAGACTTGATCTGACATTTTCATAATGCCGTACCACTTATATTTTGAACGCCTTTCTTATTTCTTCATCGGGTTTCAACTGGCCTGCACGGTAATCCATTATTTTCCGGCGACCTTTATTCGTATAGAAATGAAGGTGTATTAAAATGCCAAAAGTATCATCGATTTCCATTTTGGAAATAATGAAGCCCACTTTCAATTTAGGAATAATAATAGAGTTGTTGGTAGCGCAGTGCCGTGAGTAAATAAGCTGGAAACCCTTTGCAGAAAGCAGTTCAATACAGCGATTAAGCAGTAAGCTGTATAGCCCTTTACGTCTATGGGCTGGTAGTATAGCAGAATTTACCATATAAAATGTTGTCGCATTCTCCTGCAAACCCCAGCTCCACCCAACAAACTGACCTTCCTTATCAAAGACGCCGAGAAATAACTTGTATGGCGCGCCTGTTGCCTTCGCCAATTCTTTCATATGTTCAAGTTCAGCTTTACTGAGAATACCCTGAAATTCGTAACTATGTGTATCTTTGAATACGGATTGCTTATGCGCTGCAAGCAATGGCCTAAATTCCTCAGCCGTTAGCTCTTTAATCGAATAATTCTGCTTCATAAAGCAAATGCGCTTTGGTTATTTGGTAAATTTATAATCTATGGCATCAAAAATAACTACAAATTAAAATCCCCCCTTTATTGACTTTAAGTAAATCCCTTACGGCTACAAACTTAATAAATCCCAACCCAATCCTTCGTTCTTAGCAATGGGAGAGGACCGAGGCGGCATTCTCCTCCACCTTGACTTCCGCCCTCAACAATCCTAGCGTTTCACATGCAAAAAACTTGTTATTTGTGTGGGGCTGCTTCGTTACAAGAATTTGCATCGCTAGGAGAGCGGGCAATTACCAGTGATGGGCGCATTATTCCTTTGGCGGCGCATACGGCGCAATGCACTACGTGTGGGTTGATGCAGAAATTGCAGTCGCATGCGAATATTTTTTCGCATTTGAATTACCAGCAGAATTACGATTTATATGAACGGCCGAATATCAAACAATTCGATCATGCGCGCGCACATGCATATGCGGATTGGATTGCGCAGTTTTTTCCTGATACTCCTCGGCAATTAAACGTGTTGGAAGTTGGCTGCGGCGCCGGATGGATATTGGAGATTTTACAATCGCGTTACCCAGAGCATCGGTTTGAAGGCATTGAACCCTCACTTTCTGCCACGGAAGCGGCAGCTGCATCCGGGGTAAAGGTCACGGCAGGAACGCTTGATAGTCAACACACGCTGATGCCGGGCAGTTATGATGTCGTGTTTAGTGTCAATGTGATTGAACATACGCCAGACCCCGTGGCTTTTATTGCGGCACAAAAGCATTTGGCAACGCCACAGGGGCGCGTCTTAACGATTTGCCCCAACAGTGATGTAATTAGTATAGAATTCCTGTTTATCGATCATGTATATAGTGTTCGGAGAAGTAATTTAGAGGCCATTTTTTTAAAAGCTGGAATAGAGCCGCTGCATGGAGAATCTGGTCAGCATACCATGGGTGAATTACAGGTCCTAACCGGTGCGCCCACGGCAGTTACACATGCGCCTGAGCCATATGCCTGCCCGCAGATATTGATTGAAAAACGAGTTGATTACCTGGATCAATGGCGAAATTTAGATGACGCCTTGCAACAACGGCTTGCGGATTACGATGACGTTATATGCTTTGGCGCGGGAGAAATTAGTGACCTGGTTTCTTTTTTTGCACCCAGCACCTGGGCTAAAGTAAGAGCCTATGCCATTGACGGCGATGCCAATGGCACGCAGCACTGCTACCGTACATTACCGCTTTATTATGTTAGCGAGCTACCTAAGGACAGTGTTTTACTTGTTTGTACCAGGCCCGAATCACAGGAAGCACTTTATAGCAGACTTAGCCAAACATTTGCGGTGGTTATTACGTGGAGTGATGTGGTTAAAATGCAATAGCATAGCAGAAAGAAACATATTTTCTTCCGGGGTGTACCACTCCATTTATGCCATCACCAAACAAGCATGTGCACGCTTTTTTCCTATGAGTAAAATAATCAGCCCCATTAAGGCGGTGATCGCTAAAATAGCGATGATGGGAAAGCTGTCATGCGAGTTGGATATACTGATCCCAGTAGAAATCAATGCCCCTACTCCAAGCTGCAAAAATCCCAGTAATGCCGACGCACTGCCGGTATTTTTAGTAAATGGCGACAATGCTATGGCAGCAGCGTTAGGATAAGTTATGCCGGTGCAGGCAAGGAGAAGGAAGAAAAACAGCAATGTTTCACCAAGGCCGCACCTACCCAGTAAGCTGCATAGCACAAAAAGACTGACCACCATTGATTGCAGCATCACCCCACGCAGAAACAATGTCTCACTATCATAAGTTCGCAGCAGCAAGACATTCAACTGACTGCCGCCAATAAACCCTGCTGCCAGACCAGCAAATACTATGCTGTATAATTTGGCGCTGAGCTGGAATCCTTCCATAAAAATAATGGGCGAGCCTGCAACATATGTAAAAAGTCCAGCGAAAGAAAATGCACCGGACAAGGCATAGGTAGTAAATTTAGGGTGCTTAAGAATAGCCATGTATTCCATGATAATTGGCCAGGGCCTGAGGGAAATCGTGGGATCGGGCGTATGTGCTTCCGGCAGGAAAAAATACATCAGCGCAATAATGACCGCAACAATCGCCGCCATGATGAGGAACACATACCGCCACCCAATCCACAACATGACCGTACCGCCTATACTTGGCGCGAGCAGTGGTGACAGGGCGATGAACAGAAATAGTAGCGATAAAATCTTCGCGCCTTCTTTGGACGGGAAAAAGTCACGCACCATGGCCAGCGACGCAACCCCGGCCGCACAGCCGCCAAGCGCCTGAATAAAGCGCAGTGCAACAAGCGCATGGATGGTGGAGGCCATAGCACAGCCAATAGATGCAACAAGAAATAAGCTTAGCCCCGCATAAAGCGGTTTTTTTCGGCCAAAGCGATCAAGAAGTGGGCCATAAAACACCTGACCAAACGCCATGCCAATAAAATAGCTGGAAAGCGTGAGCGCAATGACAGCGCTTTGCACACCCAGATCCGCCGCCAATTGGGAAAATACCGGCAAATACATATCAATAGCAAACGGGCTGATAACACTTAATGCACCGAGCAGCGAGATAATAAGAAGCCTGGAATGCTTAGGTGACAAAACACGTGCTTTCGTAATGGGTGGAGTGAACTAATTTATATTTTTTCTGTTGTAATGCAACCTTACTAAGCTATAGGCTAGACTATAGTATAGCATTAATATGGGATGGCAGTTTATGGCAACTGGGCGCAATGATCCTTGCCCATGCGGTAGCGGAAAAAAGTACAAAAAATGCTGCCAGACCGCTGAAACTCCCGCCTCTATTCCAGAAGTGGCCCCAAGTTCCATAACGGCGAATCATTATGTCGCATACCTCGTCAATGAAGGGGGCAGACTTCGTTTACTTGCTCAATATGATGCCGCCCTTGAAATGCTCAATGAAGCAATCGCATTAGAGCCTAAATTCGCTCCAGCACATTTTAACCGGGGAATGGTGTATTACTCCATGAAAAAACTGGAGCCGATGTACCGGGATTTCAGGAAAGCAGAGGCATTGGCACCGTACTTGCCAGAAATATATTTAAAAATGGGCGCACCATTTATTCACCTTCAGGATTTTGATAATGCAATTCGCGTATTAGAAAAAGCAATTCGCCAAAACCCCAATATAAGGGATAGCTGGATTTGGTTAGCCAGAGCGCATTATGATATGTCGAATGATAAGGCTGCTTATGATGTTTTAACCCAAGCCGCTGAAAAACTTCCTCAGGATCCGGTAATTCGCCTGGCGCATATGCTGTATATTTCCTATTTCCAGCACTCCTGGGAAAATATTAACATGGAACGCGAACGATTCATGCGAGGGATTGAAGAGCTTACCAAGCTTGACTTACGCATAACCAAGCCAGAGCTGGAATTACAATTCGTTCCTTCTATTGCCGCCTACCACGGCGTAAATGACAAAGAGTTACGTCAGCGTTTTGCGGCGCTTATGTTAAAGATGTGCCCATCCCTGGCAAGCGTTGCGCCGCATTGCATGCCAGGCGCCAAACGACGGCCCGGCGCCATGCGCATTGGTTTTGTGTCTGAAAACACGGATGTAAACACAACCAATCAATTTATCGGCAATGTGATGGCCGTACTGGCCCGAGATCGGGAGCTGGAAATATTTTTATTTTCTAAATTGTCCATGGGCGAAGATACCGTCCGCCTTGCGAAAACCTTGCACCATTATGTCATGCTTAGTGGCGACCTTGAAGAAAGCAGAGCGGCGATAAGCGCATGCGAATTGGATGTCGTGGTTTATCTGGAATCGGTTAACTATCACCTCTCTTACTTCTTAGGATTTGCACGGCTTGCGCCTAGTCAATGCGTATGGGGAGGCTTCCCTGTCACCACTGGTATTCCCAATATGGATTATTACATATCCGCCCATTATTTGGATTCCGAAGAATCGCAAGCGCATTACACAGAAAAATTATTATTATTTGAACGGGTTGTCGCCTATTTTGAAAAACCAAAAATCACAGGATCTGCAAAAACCAAAAAAGAATATGGCCTGGCTGACGGTGACAGCCGCAATTACATATGCCCGGTGATGCTGCACAAACTGCATCCTGACATGTTTGATCTTTTTGCCACTATATTAGATCGAGATGAAAAAGCCCGCATTGTGCTTTTTGCTGCTCAAGGAAGCATATTACGCACTCGAATAGATAATTTCATGCGGGAAAAATTCACGGCAGCGCAATATGCTCGTATAATATTCGTGCCTTTCCTGCGCTTAGAGGATTTACTGCACGTCTTACAGCTCGCAGATGCCGTGTTGGATTTGATGCATTTTTCTTTTGGTACGACAGCCTTTATTTCCCTGGGTGTTGGCGTTCCTTTTGTAACATATCGAAATGAATTCGCGCGCGGGAGAACGGGCGTATATATGTATGAAAGAATAAAGATGCCAGAAATGATTGCCGACACTAAAGAAGCTTACGTGGATTTAGCCCTACGTATTGCGCAAGATAAACAGTTTAGGCAGGAAATGTATACGCGTACACAAGAACGCAGCCATATATTCTTTGAAGACAAACAATCTATTCTTGATTTTGCCACCCGATTGAAAGAATTAGTTATTTATAATTTAATACAGGCGGCATAAATCCACTTACCACGCATAAGACGGAGCAATAACCGATGATAACGCCAGAAGAGTTCGACCAACGTATTGAACGGGATGGAGTTGTTATTTTCCCGGATATCATTCCAGAACCGCGCCTAGTGCAATTACGAAATGATGTAGAAAAGGCCTATGCCATTAACCGAGCAATGCAGAAAAGAAACGGCGTGGATTTCCCAGGCGTCGCTCATCATATGATAAAATCCGTATGGCGCCATGGAACATTATGCGATCTCTTGGAAGAATTCCCGCTTAAAAGCTATATTGATGTTTATTTTGGCGGTCCCTATATTTTAAATACGATCAGTGGCATTATAAATTTCCCGGAATCAACTGCCGAATACCAAAACCGCCCACATCGGGACATACGCAGCTATTTTCCTGTCCGCCTTTCCATAAACTTATTTGTTTTTCTTGACGATTTTACGAAAGAAAATGGAGCCACGCATTTTCTGCGCGGCTCTCATTTAAAGGAGGCGATGCCTACTCAGCAAGATTTTGATAGCAATTCAGAAATTATGCTCGGGAAAGCGGGAAGTATTGCCGTATTTAATTCTGACCTCGTGCATGCAGGAGGTAAAAACATAACCGAAAAAATGCGCCGGGGCCTAAGTTATACACTTGTTCGGCCATTTATGAAGCAACAGTGCCAATATCATGACCTGATTACGGATTCGGATTCGGAATGGATGAAGCAATTACTTGGCTATAATGCCCGAACAGCAAAAGATTTAAATGAATGGTATCAGCCGCCGGAGCGGCGTATGTATAAGTCTGGGCAGGGCTAAGCGCATGAAGAAAAAGTTGGTTATTTTCGGCCTGGAAGATTATGCACACATTGTGCATCAATATTTTACTTATGACTCAGATTATGAAGTAGTGGGTTTTACGGTAGACCGCGCCTATATTACGATAACCGAATTATTTGGCCTGCCTGTGGTGGCATTTGAAGAAGTGGAAAAGCATTTTCCGCCCCAGACCCATGCCATGCATGTGGCTGTCGTATACGGAAAATTAAACCGCATCCGAAAGGAAATTTGCTCCCGGGCAAAGGCAAAAGGCTATGCGTTGGCAAGTTATATCAGCTCGAAAACGTTCGTATGGCAAAATGCGACCATTGGCGAACATTGTTTTATTTTCGAAGACAATACCATTCAGCCTTTTGTTGCCATTGGAGACAATAC
>CAZGVV010000003.1:0-21631 GCA_964529155.1 uncultured Rickettsiales bacterium | reverse complement strand
TTGTTTTATTTCTTCCCATGTCGTGGTTTCCGGTTGGTGCGATATTGGCGAGCATTGTTTTATTGGCGTAAATGCTACACTTGCGAATAATACAACGCTTGGTGCAGGAAGCTGGGTGATGCATGGCGCAATATTTGGCGGAACCGTACCGGAAAGATCGATGATTAAATCCATTAAAAGCGAAATTGTCCCCTTGGATGAAGAAGCATTATTCCGCTCTCTGGCCAAGGCCGCTGCTAACCGGGTGCGCTCCAGTTAAAGATTGGCACGAATTTCCTGGGCAAGGCTATTGGCAGGCTCACGCAAGAGACGTTCTACGATACTGGTTACATCGCCCCGATAGTCAGGCTGGAAATGCAGATCAATACCGCGCGCGGAAAATGCGCTGGGCTCATATAATTCACGCCCTCCCGGTGCATTAATATAGGTTTTTGCAGAAAAATGCTCAGCAATTGCTAAGATACGGTCTTGGTTTTTGAGCTCAGCAGGCAACGCCAATGTACTGGATTTTATAAACTCACAGCTTATGCCAAGCATGTCGCATACCGTGTGCAAGCCGTGTATAATGTAATCACACGGTGTGCCAATCAGGTCTCTTACCGCTTTGAGCAAATGCACATTATCGGATTGTTGAAATACAGGAAATGCATGCATTCGCATGCTCCAGGCGTCCTGGGCATGTTCAGCGAATTGCAAGTCCATAATGCGTGTGGCATCACGATCACTTTTTTCTAAGGGCAAGGTAAGCCATTCTTTATTGCCTCGTCCATCAGTTAATTTATTACGATGCACCCACCCCCGCCGCGGGAATTGAACGCAATCATAGATAACAAAAAGATCCGCTGCTTCCATCAAGCGGAAATAGCCCGCATAGGGCATAAAATAAGGCTGCATGATCGCGATGCGCATGCTTAAGCGTTTTCCCATACGGCATAGCCGAAACCACTGGCACCAAAACCATTTCCGTTGTGGAACATGATACGCTTGCCGTCATATTCCAGCACGCTGGGATATGCCATCATACGGTTGTTCCAGTCTGTTTGCGCGGGAGCGAGGCCAGCGGGATCAGCTTGACGTTGCCAGCTTTTCCCATCTTGCGAAATTGCATGTCCTATATGATACGCCCCTGCCCCACCGCGAAAATCAATGCTATGGCGGTAGCTAAACCACATCTCATATCCCGCTGCGCTTTTGATGATGCTGGGGCGTGTATTCGCTTCCAGCGGATGCAGCGGTGGAATGCACACCGTATTGTCCTGCAACCACTTCACGCCGTCCTGCGACTCGGCGTATTTGATGATATAGAGAGGCTCAGGGTGACCTTCCACCTCTACCCAACCCGTGCCTGAGCCATACCACATTTGCCAGATACCACCATTTTGCAAAACATAAGGGGACATGGTCATATAGGGCTCTAAAGCCGTGCGATCTGTAATGGGGCCTTCATGCACACGGTCAAAGGTGATGCCACCATCAGTGCTTTTTGCAAGACCAATGGATACACGGTAAGGCACTGTCACCCCACGACTCCAGCCCGTATAATAAAATAGCACGTCACTCCCATAAGCGACAACGCAGCCTGCCATCACGCCGTCTTCATCATGTGTTCCTATTTTACCTAAAGGCAAAATAGGTTGATCATGAATATGCAGTATGTGGGATGGGTTGTCGCGCGCTACGTCAATGAAGCTGGTAAGGCTGCGGCCCTGCGCATTACGTGTGGCATAGTAAATACGGATACGGTCTTTCAGCAACAATGCGGTAGGAACCTGGGCATGGGTGCGTGACCATGGGAAATCCCCCGATGGCTTAAAAATAAATGATTTTTGTATCCATGGCATGCTATTTGAATATTTCTCGCATCTGCTCAGCCGTGGGGAAATCAGGAGTTATTAAATCTTGATTTGCCGAACGTTTTTGTGCAGATGGATAATTTCTAGCAATAAAATGCGGCTCAGCGGCATTTTCAAAACGAATACTAGTGGATAACCGTAATCGTTCATCCCCCACCGTGCTACTGCGATGAAGCATAAAGGCAGACATAAACACCACATCTCCACGTTTTGCTTCAATAGGGACCAACGCATTTTCATCATAAAATGCCGGATTTATTTCTAAAATTTGATCATTCTTTGTGGAAGGATAAAGGCCTTGCAGGTGGCTGCCGGGAATAACCTCCATGGTGAACATCTTCCGGTCTACATCTGCTAATGGAATCCACACGGTTACACCATCCAGCCCGCCTTGCTGAGATGGCCAGTCTTGATGCAGACCGAAACCATAATATCCGCCAGGAATTTTAAGTGCCGTAGACATCAGGTGCACAATAGGACCTGTTTGCCAGACAGGAATGCTTAGACCCAAATACTTTATAAAATCAAGCAACGCAGGTTCCATAAAAAGCCCATAAAGCGAAATCAATTTTGACGTGAGCGTGAGTGTCGCTAAATAGGTTTTTATATCCTTAGTAAAAAGCGCCTGAAGATCGCTATGCAAGGTCTCCCGCGTATGCTCATCATGATAGGGTAAACCATAATGGTGTAATTGCTGCACGGCCAAGTGATGAATATCAGAAAATACGCGCTTCACCGACGGTTCAGGAAGGAGTTGCCTAGCAATATAATAACCATTCCGCTTATACTGGGTAATGGCATCTTCAACATGGGCAGACAGGTGTGGCTGGCTTTTCATAGGGCTATTCCGTATGCTGTTATTCCTCTATTCATACCTATCCTTATTAAGGAAGGATAAAACAATTAGCTATATTTTATTGCTGACTTACTGAAAGTACTCTCATGCTAGAAAAAATCACATTAATTATGTGTTCATCCATGCCTGACGCATTGCATTATGCACGAGAAGCGGCTGGGCGGGGAGAGCGGGTAATAGCAACCTCTTCTTTAAAATATGACGAAGGCGCTAAAGATTACGAGATTTGGGAATGGTTGCCAAGCGTCTATGAGGATGGATTTTTAGCAGCATTAGACGACATGATCACTCGTCATGGCATTACGCAGGTGTACTGCCCAAATAACATTGCATATCTCACGCTACTACAATTAAGAGACCGAGGAAAATTCAACTTGCCACTGCTTGGCATGCCACCGATTGCTACGCAAGTGCAGTCGCAGAAACGCTTGATAGAGGAAGCAATTGATACGCAGGAATTTATCCGGCACATCGCGGTGAATTGCCCATTACCTGCATTTCGCATTGCCTCGATTTTACGGCAAACAGAACTAACATTTGGAGAGTCAAACCCCAGCAAGCTTGCCGCTATGATGGCGGTATTTTCACACGCGCCGAAAGGTGATGTGGTAGAAATTGGTTCTTATTGGGGAAAAACTGCCGTAGCCCTCACCATGATGGCGCAATACTTCCATACGGGAGCAGTGTTATGCGTAGACCCATGGGACAGCCAAGAAGGCATCCAAAAAGACTCTCCGGCACTTATGCAAAGCATGCCTAGCGTTATTGACTGGGAAACTGTTTTTTCAGGTTTCATTGTCCATACTGCAGCAGTTGCTACGAAAGGGCAATTTAATTACATACGCTCACCTTCCATACAGGCTGAAACAACATATCGGCGGAATCCTATTATTCACTCCGAACAATTTGGCACAGTGAAATACACAGGGAAAATTGCCCTGATACATATTGACGGCAACCATGATTATAGCGCAGTTAAAGCGGATTTTGAATCCTGGCGCCCGCATGTAGCACCCGGGGGATGGATAATTTTAGATGATTATGTATGGCTACATGGCGATGGGCCCAGAAAATTGGGCGATGAAGTCATGCAGCGCGAAGCACTCCAATACAGCTTTACTGCCGGAAAGGCGCTTTTTCTTCAGCTTGCTGACTAAATCCTATGCGCTTGCCCGCGCAGGCGCTGCGTGCATGCCATGCATGCTGTCGATTACGGCATTGCATATATATCGCAAATCTTCTTCACTTATATCAATGGCTCCAGGCAAACCAAGCATAGATTGGCCAAGCCATTTGGTTGCTGTCAACTCATCATGTATACGGCATGAACGATATGCAGGATGCACATGGCAACCGGTTTCCCACCAGCGACGAGTGTCAATGTTATAGTCTTTCAGTGCCACCCCCAAAGCAGCTGCCTCATTGGGAACGATGATATTGCATGTACTGGTTATCCAGTCAGGATGCATCCAGCATTCAATGCCGGCCTTACCTAACGTATCAATATAGTATTTCTGCACCTTACCCCATTGCGCACGTGTTTCAGCCCAATTATCCAGCACCGCCATCCCAACGGCAGCATTGTACTCACTGCCCTTACCATTGATAGCGATACGGTGTGAAAGCCGGTCATTTTCAAATCCGAAATTGATGATATGGCGAATGCGATCAGCGGTATCGGAGCTTTGGCTAAGCAATAAACCACCCTCACCTATGCCGCATATTTTGGTAGCATGCAGGCTTATCATTACCGGTGTGCGGCCAATATGCATGTGGCCGCTGGTCATGGTATCAAACGCCGCTGCTGCATCGATTACCACGGGAATACCGGTTTCTTCAGTAAATCGATCCCATTGCGCCACATTAAGTGGCGCACCGAAAGAAGATACGGGAATCACTGCACCAATAGGCTGCTTGATGGATTTGATCTGGGATTTTATATATTCTGGAGTAAGCGCCTGGGTAGCTTTATCTACATCCAAAAAGATGGGCTCAAGTCCGGCAGCCAATGCCGCAGCAGGCGTAGCGGTAAAAGTCCATGAAGGCATAATGCACAACGAGCCACGCTTTACTTCTAAGGCCTGCAACGCAACAGTAAGTCCGAGCGTGCCATTGGCAATCATAATCACTTGATTGGGCTGTGCATGCAGCATATCGGCTATACGCGCTTCTAATGCGCGCACAAGCGGGCCATAATTACCATACCATCTGTTGGCGTCGATTTGTTCAAGGTAAGGAATAATTGCAGAAGATTGTGGCAATTTAGGCTTTAATACAGGAATACGATCATGCGTCATAGAAACACCTCATAAATTTATAGCAATCCCCTGCAAAATCCATGCCCAAGAAAAAACCTTATTTATAGTATTTAAGATCAAACAGTTGATAAATTATTAACCTCTGGCCTATACGCCGGTGTCGAGGCCTTATCTAGCCGATTTTTCTACGCATCATACCAATGGTTCCGATGATAAATAGCGGCACACGTTTCAATCTATTCTTTTCGTATAGGCGGATATCTTCTGGCACAAGGTGCGCTGATGAGGGCGCTTTGGATAAAGATTGCTTCCGTGCATCAGCAAGATGGCGTGAAATAAAACCCGTGCCTCGGCGGGCCACATGAAAATGATGCGACCGCAATGTAAACGGCACTTTCAATTGGCCCAGAAAATGATCTGGAATAACATGGGAAATACCGATATTAGCGGGCGGACGGCGATGTTCGCGGAAATAGCTGCCAAATACATGATCCCACAATGTAATGTTCTCGCCATAATTCGTATTACTCTCGCGTAACCGCCGGGAATGATGCCAGCGATGCAGCTCTGGCGTGTTAAAGCAAAGACTTAAGAATCCAAATCGCATTTCCACATTACAATGCGTAAGCATGCCAATATAGGCTGTAATTGCAGCTACCCAGGAAAATACTATTTCCGGCGCACCAAGCACAAAGAGAAGCGGCAGACCGAATAATAATCCACTGATCGTATCCACAAAATGAAAGCGCCCGGTATTAAAAAACCACAGCCGCCGTGAAGAATGATGCACGGCATGATACGGCCATAATGGAAGCCACTCATGGGCAATACGGTGTTTCCAATATAGGCCAAATTCCATCACGACCAATCCCAGCACCACTTGCGCGACCATCGGCCATTGGGTGGGCCATAATTGCAGCCCAGCACTGCCCACCTGCCCGGCAACACCAATTACCGTGGTGACGACGACGATAACCTGCACCATCCCTTTGTTGAATAAGGTATGAAAAAGGTCCGGCAAGGTCTGATTATCATGCACCAACCATGCACGCTCATGCGGAAACCATTGCTCCAGCTTCCACAGCGTAGCAGCCAATGCAATATAAATGAGGTTAAAACCGATAATACCATGCCCCACTGCAATACCAAGCTGCGTAAACAGCACACATATGGTCAGTAATCCGGGCCAAAATAGGTAGGTAAGGTATAAGCGCATGGGCATTTCAACAAAAAGACTGACGGCATCTAATCATATAAAATTCAGTCTAGCTACGGCCTTTGTCTAAATTTGCTAAATAAAGCGCCTCCACCTTCTCGCGCGCCCATGGTGTGCGCCGAAGAAAAGTAAGGCTGGAATTGATACTGGGATCATGGATAAAGCAGCGAATAGGAATAAGCTCAGCAAGCTTTTCCCAGCCGTGCTGCGCATGCAATGACGTAACAATCGTTTTGAGTGTAGCGCCATGCAACGGGTTATTAGCCTGGCCCCCAACCATAGTTAGTTAACCAGCTTAACGCGGATTTTCCTATCTCCTACCGTACTGCCATTTAATGCCGCAACCGCCTGCACGCCTTCATGCTCTAACGCCATTTCCACAAAACCGAACCCTTTTGACGTGCCTTTTTGCGCGTCCAGCACCAAGGTGCAGGCTTTAATATGCCCATAATGCTTAAATAATTTGGCCAGCTGATCTTCAGTAAAATTGCGCGGCAGATTGAGGATGGTTAATTTCATGAGACTCCGTTGGCGATTGGGGTGAATATAAGTTACTATAACCAGCATTCCTGCTAACTACCATAGAGATTAATCCCCTCTTACCTCCTAATGATTTCTGCAGGGACATTCTCTGCTATTAAAAACTGCTTGCAAAGATTTCAGATCAATTGAAGCGACTTCATGCATGCTGCTTCCTCAACATGCCCGCAGAACATGAAATAGAAACAGGAAGTTTTTACGCCAGCTGGAAAGCCAACCCAGAAGGCTGAGAATCAAGCAAGCCATTCCTTCATTTCAAGTGTCGATGTTTCGTGATGCAGACGAGAGCGGATTACCAGGTCCTGCCATTGCTTTTGTTTCATCGCCGGAAGTTGTAAAAGATAGCCGGTATCATGGCCGATACCGGACGCACGTTGCCAGTCATCCCATGCATCGGGTAGTGCGTCGGGATGAATGCCCAGCTTCAGGTGATAGCTCCTGAGTCGTTGCTGCCAATAGGCTTTAGCTTTTTCGTCATGCCAATTGCTTTGTTTGGCAACAGACAAGCGTTGAGGATGCTCAAGAAGAATACGCCGCCAATGCTCAAGTAGCCTTTCCCCTTCCGCTGTAGAAGGTGTGAATGATGGCAGCTGCCCTAAATAGTCATGCAGCAGCAAGCCAATATTCTCTGCCGAACGCTGCACCTGTGGATCGAGCGATTTTTCGATAGATATCCCGGGAACCGAATCACGGGGTTCAGATATGATCCCATGGCGGAGAGCTTCTGCCGTATCATCCAGTTTTAATGCGGCAATGCCTCGATGCACAACAGCAGCATCCTCATGCTGTATCAGCTCATGCAGGCTACGCGGCAAATGTGCCAAGAGCAAAGGAACATCATTTATGCGCCATTGCATCGGTATTATCGAACAGGAAGCTTAAATGATAAGAGAATATTTAGGCCACTTTCTTTAACATGGCAAATAGCTGATCCTTGAGTTTCAGTCGCTCTTTTTTATATTCCTCAAGACGTTCATCCGAAGCGGCTTCCACGCCGGCCTCAATACGGTGCACCAAATGCTCTGCCTTATCATATTGCTCAAATAATCTTGCAAAGTGACTATCCGATGTTTTCATCTGGTGGATACGCTCACGCATTTCAGGAAAATCATTGATCAGGCTGTGGTTTTCAAGCGTCATAGTATTACCCCTTGGTTATTTCGAAAGTATTGGCATCGCAGCCTTAGCTAAAACACCAAATTTTATTGGTTTTCAGTTGGTTCTAAAAAACAATTATAATTATGTCTAGCATAATATTGTGATGCGCGCCAACGAAAGCTATGAATATCATGCAACAGCCTATTTTACCGCCAGACATACATTATATTTAATCACTGCCATGGGCCATTGGAACCGGACCGTTGCGAACCAATCTCACCTTTCTGACACTGTAGCTCAACCAAAATATGATCCGAGTACGCGGAACGACAGCAAAAAACAGCCAAATACGTGGCTTACACGCCAGGCAAGAAAGACACCAAGATCAGGCAGTGCTCAGCTCCTTTCCGATAGGCAAAAATTAACCATTTCTCTTTATAATAATGGCATATTTAAATCTCCAGCCAGACAGGCCAATTACTAAACGGAAAAGCAAAGTATGCTTATGACCAATTCAGACGGTGAAAAAATAATTTCCATTTTAAGTAACAAGAAATTATCAGGAGTCTCCGCAAAGAAATTATTGGGTTATGCAGCAATTGCTGGCTTTGCCGCGTTGCTCTACGCCAGCGTATATATAAAAAGCGAAAAAGATTACGCAACTGCGTTGGAACACTATCAGCAAAACTCACAAAAAGAAGCCGAGATAGCGTCAAAAAATATTGAAGGATCGCTTGCGCAAATTTATCAGGGCATCCGTACCATCAGCCTGCTTCCTAGCGTAAAAACGATTGATCGCTATGGAAAAAATCTTGATGCAAATGCACATGAATCTATCACTCAGATTTATAGAAATATGGCCAGTAATGTTGCTGTCTCTGAAGTCTATATCGTACCAGTTGACCTTGAGCCGGACCAGATAGACCCTGCCACCAAAGGACTTCAGGAACCGATACTCATGTTTGACGGAAGCGAGCCTAAAACAGATGCGGCAGAAGAAGAAAAAGCTCCCGTTACAAGCGTTGAGCAAGCCAAGCAAGTATCCGAAGTAGAAATTTATGAATACCAATTGTTAAAAGACCAGATGAGCTATCTAAAGGAAAAATATCCCGATCAAGGCCATATTGATAAATTGAATTTGCCATTTATTGGCGGCCATGAAGTGCTCACATGTGACAATAACGATTTTAAAACTACCAAGAAAGATGAGGACCGGACAGGGATAGTGTTATCCGTTCCCTTCTTTGGACCAAACGGCCTCCTCAAAGGAACCATCACTGCTGTGATACGTAACAATGTAATCCGCGACATGCTCCCGCATGCACATTATGCGCTAGTAAATCCTACCTATCATTACTTAGTCATGCCGAAAGACTCGGCACAGACAACTGCCTCAATTCAATGGATAAAAGACAACAAACCCGATCCATCATTATTATTTTCTACAATTATTCCCGTGGCAACAAGCGATCCGCTCGGGAAATGGTCCCTATGGGCAGGCTATCCAAACGAAATGTTCGAAAACAGCGGAGACCGGCAAGCAGTCAGGAACTTTACAATCGCAGGCTATGTATTGGTAACTTTTCTCAGCTTTGTATGCGTTGGAATTTATACGCTCATATATAAGAATTTTGAACGAATACGTCATATGAATGATGAGTTTACACGTTTTGAATACAAAATAAAATCTGGCATTGAAACGGTAAGTGGATCGGCGCAACAATTAGCGCAAACATCAGAGACGATGTCAGATGTCAGTTATAATACAAGTGAGAAAGCAAATAGCGCCGCATCAGAATCGGATCAGGCAACCACGTATCTACAAAGCATTGTTACTTCCGTCGATGAAATGGCAAATTCCGCCAAAAATATTTCCAATCAGATTTTACATTCGGGAGATATTGTAAAAACGACAGTAGAAAAGATCCACAAAGCAGAAGAAATTTCTTCACATCTTACGGAAGCCAATCAGAAAATCTCAAAAGTGGTGGAAATTATTCATTCAATCGCATCGCAGATTGATTTGCTCGCAATCAATGCAGCCGTAGAAGCCGCACATGCAGGAGAATCCGGAAAAGGATTTTCCGTAGTTGCCGGTGAGGTAAAATCGCTAGCCAAGCAAACAAGCCAAGCAACCGAGGAAATATCCCATCAAATTGAACATATTCAAAGCGTATCCACTAAAGTCGTAGAGATTTTTAAAGAGATCAAAAAATCTATTATGGAGGTCGAACAGTATTCTGCCTTTGTGGAAACAGCTGCAGATGATCAAACTAAATCAGTAACCCGAATTGTGGGCAACATCTCAGCAGCAGCTGTAGGCATCCATAATATAGCAAATTATATTAAAGATGTGATGGATTCGGCCAACAGAGCAAGTGATTCGTCACAAGAGGTATTAAGCGCCGCAAAATTATTAACAGATGAATCCGATAGCCTAAATAAAGAAGTCCAACGCTTCTTGCAGAAAATGCTTCAAACCCATTAGAAAATCTAAAATCGTTATATTGGTGAAGCAGCAATTCAATACCACCATATCCAACCGAGAGTATCTGTGCGGTAATTTGCTTCATATAGTTATTTCAATTTACCATTATACGTAGGCGAACATAGTGTTTTCGAGAACCGGAGCGCAGCGTACAGGTGTACGTGAGCACCGGAAGCGCAGAAAACACTCTTTGCAGCCATGTATAATGGTAAAGTGGAATAACTATATATGTTCATAGGGGTAGAGATGCACGTTATAAGCGGTAGGCATCCATCGCCAGCACTGAGTAATCTATGCTCTCATGGATTCTCTCGCTGCTTTTGTTACCAAATGTCGCACCTAGCACCGTGAATAGCGGCAAAAAATGATCGCTGGTCGGGTGGTTCCAGGCAGCATACGGCGCTTGCTCCCACCGCATGAGTTCCTCATCATCCCGCACCGTCATTGCGCCATGGAGCCACTCATTAAACCGTGTCACCTGCACTGGCGTTTCGGTATAGCGTTGTCCAAACACCGCCCGCAGATTGTGCGTGGCATTACCTGATGCCATGATGATCACACCTTGCTCACGCAAATCGCGCAAGCTTTTACCTATCTCATAATGATGCCGCGCATTACGCTGAGGCTGGATAGATAGTTGCAGCACGGGAATAGTTGCTTTTGGTTCTGCCAGAATCAATGGTATCCACGCGCCATGATCCAGCCCACGCGTTGTATCCAACGCTGAAAGAGGAAAAACAGGTGCAAGATGATTCACCGTCTTCGTCGCCAGAAGCGCATCCCCAGGCGCGGGATATTGCATCTCATAAAGCGCCTTCGGAAACCCGCCGAAATCATGAATGGTATTCGGATGTGAGTGTGCCGTCACCATCGGCTCATCCGTCATCCAATGCGCTGAAATCACCAGTATCGCTTTTGCTTCCGGCAATTTGAGCTTACGCAAAAACTGCGCTGCAGGCGTATTCCGCAACACAATATCCGGTGCACCGTGTGATATGAAATAGGTAGGAAGCAGATTTCTCATCCATTAAATATAGTGTATATCTATGAAACTTCATCCTCTGAATACAATGAGCTATTTAAATTTCCTAAACTGCTTATGCGTTGCATACTATGCATGATGCCATCGCATCAGAATTATGGGAATAAGATTTAATGCATGTGAAAAATCAACGGTTCATATCCGTTTCGATATGTTTTCCAAGGCTCAGGCGTAGCGCGTTGGCAATGGCCAGCACATCAATACATTCCTGAAACAATGCTGCTTGCACGGGGCTAATATAGCCAGCCGCCCCAAAGCCCATCCCAATCAGTGACAGCGCCATTCCGCCCATGGCACTTTGAAGGGCGATCAGACGGAGACGTGTGCTGATATGCAACAGCTCATCCACCTTGGTCAGTGAGTTCTCCATGATCACAACGCCTGCGGCTTCAGCGGTAACGCTGCTATGCTGACCAAAGGCGATGCCCACCGTGGCCGATGCCAGTGCGGGCGCATCGTTAATCCCATCCCCCATAAACAACGTCGGCGCTTTGGCGGTTTCCGCCCGCACAATCGCCACCTTCTGCTCGGGGCTTTGCGATGCCAGTGTTTCTTTGATACCAAGCAATTCAGCCAGATAACTTACCTCTGATTCGCGGTCGCCTGATACCAGCATGATCTTGTTGAACTGGTGCGAGGGCGCGAGATGCCCAATGAAGGATTTGCCGTCCGAGCGCGGTGCATCGCGGTAGCGAAGCGTGGCGGCGTATTTGCCATCCATCACAATGATGCTCTCTAACCCCGCAGCAGTGGGAGGTAATGTTAATTCCGGTTGTAATTGCAAAAGTTTTTTGCGGCTGGTGACGGCAATTTCATGTCCAGCCACCATGCCGGTTAAGCCTTGCCCTGGCTTTTCCGATACGCTTGCCGCCTCGACCAACACCAGCTTGGCATTTTCAGCGGCTTGTAAAATTGCGCTGGCCAGCGGATGTTTGGAATAACGCTCAAGGCTTGCCGCACGTCCTAAAATATCATCGGCGCTTAGCCCAGCGGCGGGAAGAATCTCTGTGAGTTCCGGCTTGCCGTAGGTGAGCGTGCCGGTCTTATCAAAGATCGCTGTGCGACATGTGGGCAAGCGCTCCAGCACGGTGGGGTCTTTGATGATGATCCCCAACCGCGCAGCCATTGAAATCGCGCCGATAATCGTAATCGGGATGGCGATAATCAGTGGGCATGGGGTGGCAATTACGAGCACGGAAAGGAACCTTAGCGCATCACCCGTCACCAGCCACACAATACCAGAAATGATCAGCGCGAAGATGGCGAAAGCTCCGCCCAACTGATCACCCAAGCGTCGCAGCTGCGGGCGTTGCTGTTCGGCCTCCTGCATCACTTCCATGATCTGCGCGTAGCGGGAATCGTGCGCGAGTTTTTCAGCGCGGATGGTGAGCACCGCTTCACCGTTGATTGCGCCCGATAGCACTGCTGCACCTGGGGCTTTCGACACACGGTAGGGTTCGCCCGTTAAATACGACTCATCCATCGAGCCGTGGCCTTCCATTACTACACCATCAACAGGTGCGGTTTCATGCGGGAATACCACTATTTCATCACCAATGCCAATATCAGCGAGTGCAATGTCCTCCACCTTTGCGCCATGCTTGCGGTGAGCTTTGGAGGGCATCCTATCTGACAATGCACGCAGCACTGAGGACGCCTTGCGCATCGCGTACGCCTCCAATGCTTGGCCACCAGAAAGCATGATGATAATAAGGATGGCGGCAAGGTATTGCCCCAACAGTGCGGCGGCTGCCAATTCAATCGCACCCAAGAAATCTGCGCCAATACCGCCCTGGAACAGTTTGATACCAATCTGAATTAGCAACGGAATTCCGCCGATAATGATAACCGTAAGCAAAGGAATATCCGCCGCTGCAATGCTGGCAACCGCAGGCAGGCTCGCCGAGCTTAGCCCAAAATACAGTGCAATCGAAAGGAGGCTTGCAGCCAGCAACCCAATATGCCAGCGCGAGGCCAGTGGCAGTGAAGCTCGTGTTTTTACTGAAAGAGTCATGTTCATGGGGCAGTATTATAGCCCCTTCTGTATAAAATAGATTGTAATAGTTTGTCGCTAATTTTGTAGGGGTTCTTGGTGTTTTAAGCGGGTGATAGGCTGGGTAATTGAGGATTTTCGACGTGATCTTGCTTATAAAATAAAATCAATTCTTAACCTCAAGAAACACCGTTCTTGGATAGCTGGCGGTTTTGAGAAGAGATTTGAGTTTTTCTAATGTGCAGGTATGGGCACGCACCAGTAAGGCGCTCTCATTGTCTTGTTGCAAGGCGCTGCTAAGTGCGTCTGCAGAGTTAATTTCCACGATGCCGTCTGCACGCATCAATTCTTCTATTTCCCATCCCTGCATCGCCGCATATATTCGACTAAGCCCAACTTGTGTAAGAGGTCGGTTTAGCACCTGTTGCCGTGCAGCTTCCGGCGCAAGCGCTTTGGCTGCATTCATTTGCTGTTGGGTAAGTTTGCTTTGCTTGGTCATGACCTTACTCCCCGCTGAAGTGGTATTTCGCCTTGTATTAGCATGATTGGGTTATCGAGATCGAACATGTTGCTGCCCTGCGTCAACATATCAGCGAGAGATATTTTTCCTGAACGGATGATAGTGTCCGACTCGCATAATTGCATACCTTTCTCAGGAATAGCTTTTAATTCCGGAATCTCGTCCAATTTCGACTTCACGAAACCCTCACGTATCTGCGTATTAAACATAAGCGCCGCTTGTAGGTTTCTCTCAACCGTTTGACCACGATTTGCACGGACAATTTCCTGATCAATTCGGGTTTTGCGTTTGGCATCATCAGGAAGTTTCTTGATGTCATCCTGGTTTTCTAGCACCGCACGCAGGTTCTTTGTGCGGCTTTCCTCTCCGTAACGAAGCATATCCTCCACTTCGCCTTTAATCATGCTAGTTGCATTTTTATCTTTGCGGCTGATATAGCTAACATTTGCTGTTTTTTCCAACATCTCGGAGAGTTTTTTAGGAATCGGTTCACCGTCACCGATAAGCACAGCCCTTTCGATGGAGCGCTCCGGTTTGCCGTCTCTGCCCGGTTCGGTTTTGAACCGCACCAACAGTTGCACCATTTCCGGCTTGCCGTTTGCATCTAGGCCGGATTGGAAACTGGTAATGGCAAGCCCGGCATCGTTATCCGCAGCGGCAGCCATTTGCAGGGAAGGCATATTACCCGCCTGTATATTTGGAAACAGTTTTGGAATCATATCTTTGGCTGTTCCTGGAAGTGCCAGAGTCATCAGCAGCCTGAGTACATTTGGATCGGATTGTTCTTTTGCGTCTTTCCCGCCTTTCGCCATTCGTTTCCATGATGCCACCACCGGCGCTTTCATATCACCATCCAGGCGACTCAAAACATCTGCTAAATTCTTGGGATCAAGCGCCTGCTGGAGTGCAATTTTTACTGAGAATTGTGTGTCCTGTGCATCTGCAGAAGGAGGTAAGATTTCCAGTGCAGGCACAATATCGAGCGGGGTGTTTTTGTATGCAGCAACTTGACCAGCTATTGCCGGCATCTGATGATCCAACATATTTTTCACTGCCGTATAGGAAATGACCTGCTCCGGCTTCAATGTCACACCTTCCTCGAAATGTTCGGGGTATGCATGCTGAATATAAAGCGCAAGAATTTCCTGCCATGCTTTTACAGTGGCATCTTTGCCTTGTTCGCGGGGAGTATTGAGCAGCTCGGCGATAGAAGTAATAGAACCGGTGGTTCGCACATCTAATATTTCATGGTATGCAGCTAATTCTTTCTTTTCTTCCTGGGTTTGACCGGTAGGTAAAATGGGTTTTTTACCCGGCAAGTAAATGCCATGCTTCATCATCAGCATATTCACATGGTCGCGGATGTGATTGTTATGGGGGTTGCCTTCGGGGTAAAGCTTATTCACCTTGCTTTGAATCAGTTCCACCAGCCGCGTGCCGAATTCTTCTTCTGGTGCAACAAGTATGTCCGGCCTGCGTTTAGGTTTTTTCCCTTTTTCAGTTTTTGGCACGGGTTGGTCCATCGCTTCCTCAAGCCAGTGTTGTATTAAGCGAAGGTCAAAATGTGTCTCCCCAGCCGGATGGTTCTGTGGACGACGCTGCACTTCCCTCTGCACCTCAGCCAATAACTGCGAGATATCGCCTGCACTGTCATCATACAGTGACGATTTTGGGTTTTCCATCTGCGCCAGATCATGCATGAAACCGGCGAGTTGCTCTGTGCCGTCTTTGAAACGCGCCCAATCACTGAGGAAGCTGAAATGGGTTTGCGGCAGGTTCTTTTGTGCCTCCTCGCCAAGGCCGCGAACCCGCAGATCGAATAGATATTGCGCAAAATCATGCTGCTCACCATTATAATCTCCGGTGCCTTGCCAGCGATGTTCCTGCGCATGATAGACAGTGCTGACGGGTTGCCCCGTCAAAAGCTGCTGTATACGGTGCGCCCAATCACGATGGCCGATTTGGCCGATGCCGACGGTTGACAGACGGGATTTCAGCGCGTCAGGCATTGGTTTGATTCTGTCGTCTCGTACATCCTGATAATTACCTGTGAAGATCACAATCGAATTGCTGCGGCGTAAATCTTTATTTGAAAGAGTAAATTTTTCACCATTACCGCCGTCAATGGTGATATCATCCGGATCCGGTCGTGTTCCGGCTAATACTTCATACAATAGCGGATCGCCACCTGCCGCATCGCGCCTGCGTGTGAATTCATCGAGCGCAATAATAACTGGCACTTTGCTTTCTTTTGCTTCTTTTAGCGCACGAAATAATGGGCCGGGCACTTTGCTGATAAGATGCACACCGCCACGGCTGATGATACCTTCATGCTCAGCAATCTCCTGGATCGCCAACATACGTTCTCGGGCGGTGTTTTTTTTATCTTCAGGTTCCTTGCCAAAATCAATTGTGCCGTCATCCCGCGTCATCCCGTCGAAATTTTCTTTCACAACCTTCAATGAGGCAGTTTTCAGTGTTCCGTCCTTAATTTTATCGTTTATCGTTTCTTCCAGCTTCGCCCATTTATGATGTCCATCGACTGTAGTTTCAGATACAAGTTCGCTAATATCGCGATCAAAGCAGTTAATTAGATGTAGCTTGCCCTTCATTTTTTTTGCTAGCACTTGCGACATGGTGGTTTTACCCATACCCGGTTCGCTGATTAACACGAGCGTACGGTTTTTCTCGCGACTCATCCGATCGGATAGATTGGGTGTGTCGATCTTGCGCAACGCCTCTTCCATATGGCCCATCATGCAAGGAATGACGCTGAGTCGTATGGCATCACCTTCGTACTGCTCAGCCGTGCTTTCGCGGTCTATGGAAGGGAAGCGCGGAAATTCCCGGTCAAATGTGGTGATATCGCCGCCATTGGCCGTGGTGGGCAGGACAAAACGGTCATCCTCTATTGCTGGCGCTATCCACTTTTCCTCTTTTCCTGATTCTATAGTCATAACCTGCTCCTCTTGGGGTATTATATTGTAATTTGGTTAAATTATATTTACGATATTTTTGTTTGTTTTCCATGTGGTTGTGTTATATTTGCATTACAATAACCTAAAGTTGTGCTCGGGCCGCCGGTTTTGGTAAATTGCACATACAGGGTTTCGTATTGTTGCTGCCAGTACCTGGGGAGTTTATCCCACACTTCCTCAAATAACTGGCGATCTGCCGGGTTGGTCAACTTAATCAGCGGCGCAGCCACAAGCGTTCCAAATTGCCCGGTGGCGCAGGCATCAAGAATGGCTTCACTGACCCTGCCGCCGGTAAGACAGGCGGTGGCGGTGGGGATTTCAGAGCCATTACCGGTGAAGGCTGCCCGGGCTGCTTCTGACATCTGCGCATGCCATTGAGTGATCTGTTCATTCGATCCATTATGCTCTGCCCCATAGCGCAGCAAGCATTTGCCCGTATCGCTATGGTCATGGGCTTCCGCCCAGATTAGCGCGCTATTGCCACAATTATCCTTCGCATCTATGTCCGCGCCCTTATTGATCAACGTTTGGCAGACATCGCTAAGGCCCTTCGCTGCCGCGCAGATCAGCGCAGTGTTGCCAACACTATTCTTCGCGTCTATGTCTGCTCCCCCTTCCATCAGCGTATAGCAGGCATCGCTATGGCCATTTTCTGCCGCCTGGATCAACGCGGTAGCGCCATCGTTATTCATTGCATGTATGTTCGCTCCCTTTTTGACCAGCATCTGGCAGACCTCGCTGAGGCCATTCGCTGCCGCGTAGATCAGCGCGGTGTTGCCCTGGTTATTTTTCGTATCTATGTTAGTGCCCTTATTGATCAGCGTATAGCAGGCATCGCTATGGCCATTTTCTGCCGCAGCGATCAGCGCGGTGTCGCCATAGTTATTCGTCGTATGTATGTTAGCCCCTTTTTCAATCAGCATCTGGCAGATTTCGCTATGGCCATGGGCTGCCGCCCAGATCAGCGCAGTGTAGCCATACTTATCCTTCGCATGTATGTCCGCGTCCTTTTCGATCAGCGCCTGACAGATTTCGTGATGACCATTTTCTGCCGCCCGGATGAGTGCGGTGGTGCCATAATTACTCGCTGCATGTATGTCCGCACCCTTGTCGATCAGCTTCTGGCAGATTTCGCTATGACCTCTTTCTAGCGCCGACAAGAGCGCAGTTTTGCCAAATATATCCTTCGCATTGATGTTCGCGCCCTTTAGCAATGCTGCTTGCATGGCATCTACATCGGCAGATTCCACAGCCTCCAGCAACATCTGATTCTTCTGCTCTTGTGTCAGCTCTGTCATAGCATGCACATCCCTGCATCCGAGCCACGTTGCTGGCCTGTATACTTGCCGATGGGCGGCTTCAAGCCGCCGGCTTTGGTAGATTCGACATACAGGGCTGGGTATTGATCCTGCCAGTACATGGGGAGGGAGTTCCACACCTCCTTAAATAACTGACGATCTGCCGGATTGGTCGATTGAATCAGCGGTGCGGCCACAAGCGTTCCAACTTGCCCAGTGGCGCAGGCATCAAGAGTGGCTTCACTGACCCTGCCGCCGGTAAGACAGGTGGTAGCGGGGATTTCAGCACCATTGCCGAGGAAGGCTGCCCGGGCTGCTTCTGCCATCTGCGCATGCCATTGAGTGATTCGTTTATGTGATCCATCATGCGCCGCTCCACAGCGCAGCAACCATTTGCAGGTATTGCCATGCCCCCTATATGGCGCGATGCGCGTGGTGTAGCCATAGTTAGACGCAGCATCCATAAACATGTCATTTACTAGTTCTTTTGTAACGAAACTCATTGCATATCCCTTCCAACACGCCTTGCGTTGGCGGAAAGTTGGGATTGGAACTCTTCCTCAGTCATGGGATATAAAGTTTCAGCACCGGCGCGCTGGCGGGTGCGCAGCATATCCACCACCTGCGATGGGGCATGTTGCCAGTCAGTATCCACCACATTCACGCGGTCACGATTACTCACTTTTGTTTTCAACTGGTTGATGACTTCTTTTAATGCGTTATTACTAGCGTTTTCTGTAATCAACGCATCGATGGTCGCGTTTGGCATGCCGGCTAGCAAACGCTCCATCCGGTCTTTAGTGGCGGCAGTGTCGTATACCATGCCATCGGAAGGGATGATGAAATGCATCATACCGTGTTGGCCACCCTCCAAGGTGTGTCTTTGCATGCGCTTTAGCATGTTCGGGAAAGCAGGTGCGAGCTGCGTGCCGGAATCTATACCGTGCAATATGCGTTCGATACGCGCTTCCACTTCACCGTCTTTCATACCCGGTTCGGCGATCAGGTATTTTTTCGTGGCCTCTTTGTCTTTCGACCAATCTTCCCCATCGCCCCACAGGCTTATGAATAGGCGGTAGCGTGTGTGTTCCGGCTCTCGTTTTTGCAATTCACGGATGCCGTCATACATTAATGCAGCCGTTTTCATAGCGATTTCCATACGGCTGCCCATGCCTGCGCCCATGCTGCCTGAGCCGTCAATAACCAGCACGATATCATGCGTTACTGGCGTAGTAGTAATTTTTACCTGCTCCACAATGCGAAAATCTTCAATCCTTGCTTCTCCTTTATTCAGCTTATTAGTAAGCTTGCGCACCTGCTCACGGTTTAGCCGCTGCAATATATTGCCGCCAATGGGGAGATCAAACACTTGTGGGCGTTGCTCCGTGATGTGCAGCTGCACCCTCTCAGACATTTCTTTAAGTTGACTAGCAGCTTCTTTTACTGCTTCCTTATAGGCGCGATCTTGCTTCAGTTCACGGTAGCTGCGACCATCGCCAAGGACAACCTTATCAAGTGCCGAGGGCTGGTTGCTTGCTCCTTGGCCTGGATTACCGCCGCTGGGCATAGCATTGCGCGGTTTATGTTGATAAGAATTAGGTTGGACGACGGGTTTTTTGGGGTCATTATCGGGCGACAGACCATTTTCTTCACGTTTGCGACGGCTGCCTGCGGTTTCGCCTTCAGCCTTATCTGGTTCATCGTCTGCTTTGCCTTTTTGCCCTTGCGGCGTGCCTGTGGGCATATCGGCTTCCTGCTCGCCGCTTAATCCTTGGACGCGAAGCCCCTGGCCATTGCCTTCGCCGCCCGACTGTCCCCGACCTTGGTCGTCTTTTTGTTTGAGTTTCTCGACCTTTTGATCGATTTCTTTTTTATTTTCATCCATTATTTTCTGGATATAAGGATCGGCAAGCGCCAACAGTTTCTCGATTTCCTCATTGCGCCAGCGATTAAACAATATGGCCTTGCCATCAAAGGTCAGATTATGGATTTCATCGGTATGAATGTCTTTAACGTGATAGCGCCGCCCCGGCCCATCGAGCGCATGCGGCTGCAATTCTTCAATGCGTTTGGTAATAGCCTTAATATCGTTCCAGCTATTGGTTGGCAGTAGATCATCTTGAATTCCGATAGAGGCACGGCCTTCCGGCGTATCGGGTGCAAGGCGGTTTCGTAAATAAAACGCCATATTCACCGCGTTCTCCAAATTCGCCAGGCGGCTGGCAGGAGAATCTGTCCTTTGTTTTGTGATGCATTTATCATGATAATGGCGCACGGCTTCCTGTGTTTCAATGATCGTACGAAATACATTCTGCGAATCAGCTAAATTGCCCATATGGCGCTGCGCCGGATCCTTGATATGCTCTGGATCACCGAGATTTACTGAATAACGGTTGACGCAGTTATCTTCGCAGGCATTCCAAAATCTCTGGCGCAGGGTGAATTCTGTCCTCAGCGCATTAAATTCCTTGTATTCGTCTATGGTAAGTTCGCTGGTGAGCGGATACTGCGGCGTTTTCCAGCCATCGGGCATGAAAGATTCTGGAAGTTTCATGCCGCCTTTAGTCGCAAGCTCCGCCATACGTTTCCAGAGTTTCTGCATGGATTCAGGGTAAAAGCGGCTGAATTTCGCGTGACCAATTTCATGATGCGCAATCGGCTCAAAATGGCCAAGATAGCTGCCTTGCTGCGCATATAAACCACCGCCACAAATGAGTGCATAACAAAGATCGAGATTGACCATCGGCTGTTTCGTATCTGGCTGGAAATAAAACCAGCTTCCCGGCGCGCCGAGCACCATTTTGCATTCGCTTGGTAAGCGATAGGCTAGCTGGTTATACATATGGTCGACAAAGCCGCTATGTGTTACAGCTTTCACCAGCGGATGGCGCGTCCATTCTTCATGTGGGATTTTTTCGTTTCCATAGGCATGAATGAGCATCGCTGACCACAATAATTGCCGCTCCGGCTGGTCGAGGTTGAGTTTACCTACGTCGTCTGGCAACTTTCCATGCTCAGATGCATAACGCACAAAATCGCGTTGCTTATCAAACTCCGCTTTTTCCGCTGTAGGCACATCAGCGGCGACTTTATCCAGATATTTTTCAACGTCCGGCCAAGCAAGCAGACTGTGTGCAGGAGGATCTGACGCGATAGCGATGCCACCCCTATCTTCTCCGCCATCTTCCATCATTTTTTTCAGTTCGCGCTTCTGCTGCATGGCTTCAAGCGTGCCTTGCAGCAGTTTAGTCAGCTCGATGCGTTGTTCGATGAACGAGACTTTGCTGTTCTGATCCGCAGGCAGCGACGAAAGTCCCGGTAAATCCGGCAGACCGAGAATGGCATTGGCAGAGCGCGCCGCGTGTTTATAATCGGTCATATGCAAAGCCCTCCAATAGTTCTATCGGGCTTCTTGAGATTGCTTCTGCTGCTTTTAATAAATTCGACATACAGGGTTTCGTATTGATCCTGCCAGTACCTGGGGAGCTTAT
>CAZGVV010000002.1:54563-58896 GCA_964529155.1 uncultured Rickettsiales bacterium | reverse complement strand
CATTGACAAATTTATAAAAAACAACTAATAAAGTGCCTAATTTTATATATAGAAAACTCTCTATAAATTGGAAATTTTATGCTTAATTCTGGACTCTCGGGAGGTGGAAGCCGTCGTAAGCGCGATGAAACTCCATTTGATGGACATAAACATATACGAGCAAGAAACCGCGCACTTGCTGTAGCTAATGGACTATTAGCTTCTATTGAAGTTTTTGTTAAAACCCGCTACGAACAAAATTCCGCAGAACCACCGGATGGCTTAGATATTGATACGGCCAAGAAAGATATCTTGACTGCGCTGTCAGAGATTCAAGTATTTTTTAAAGAAACAGTCTACACGTCAGATCTAGCTAAAACCCGTACGAATTCAAAAGCTTTTAGCAACGAATTAAGTAATCTAGTGTCCGTCTTTCAATCAAAATGTAAGGCTGGAGGGATTCAACTCGATAAAAACGACCATATGGGCCAACATTATAATAGTAGATTACGCGAAGAGGCCAACAGGTATATAAATTATTTTAACGAACTTGGTGGTGACTGTCCAGCGGCGCATAGCCGGTAGAATACTCAATAGTTCAATTCACCAACCATTGATGACGACTCCCATAACAAGGGAATATCACCTACACTAAGACGTTTTGCGGGAGGACTGTGCGAACCAGGCTTCGGCGGCGTGGAGGCCGGCGATGTCGCCGACATGCAGCCATGCGCCGTCATGCACCAGCGCGTGCACGCGCGGCAATGTACCGTTTTCGTGCATGCCACGGTTATATAATACGTTTAAGGAGAACGGGCCTTCCGGCGGGCAATGTTCAAACAAGCGTGCATGAATCAGCTGAATACCGGTAAACACGTATGGGGCGGAACTGTGCGCATCTCGCCGCCTTACTCCTTGCTGTTCATCCAGGAAAAAATCCCCCGGCCCTTCAAACCCGACCGCCGTTTGCATGGGGTGCAATAATAGCAGCGCATCCATGCGCGCATCGTCCCATGCTTCGTGCAAGCGGGCTAAGGCGTGGCGCGCACCGTTAATGCAAATCACATCACTGTTCACCGCGAAAAAACGCGGCGTATTCAGCAACGGCAATGCATCCCGAATGCCACCACCCGTTTCCAGCGGCACATCCTCACGCGAGAGCTGTATGTTCATGCCCTGTTTGCGCGCTGCTAAATGCGCCGCCAGCATATCACCTAAATAGCTGGCATTCACCACGGCCTCATTCACTCCGGCGCTGTGCAAAAAATCCAAGGCCCGGTCAATCAACGGCACCCCCGCCACTTTCACCAGTGGTTTTGGCATGGTTTCCGTCAACGGCCGCATGCGCAGGCCCAGCCCTGCAGCAAGTACAATCGCTTTATGCGGGAATGGCATATTATCCCTGTACCGTTAATGTACCGCGCAGTGCGGGCGGAATATGCGTCTCCAGCCACGTGCGTAATGGCTCCAATGCCGGATGTTTTAAATCCCGTTCCAAATACCGCCACACACGCGGCAAATGCGCCAGGTACGCATGCTTATTATCGCGGCGCGATAAACGCACAAAAATGCCGATAATCTTGGTGTTGCGCTGCGCACCGAGCATGCAATAGGCATCCGAAAACGCATCGGCATTTTGCCCGGTTGCCTGCACATAACGCGTCAGTAAACGCTCAGCCAATGCAAGCGGCACATCACGCCTGGCGTCTTCCAGTAGTGACACAACGTCATAGGCAGCATGGCCCCACAACGCGTCCTGAAAATCAAGCAATCCCACACGGCTGATTCCTTCGCGCTGGGGAATCCATAATAAATTGTCAGCATGGAAATCCCGGTGCACAAAACGCGCACTGGGCAGTGCTGCCGCTGTTATAATGCGCTGCCAGATCGCCCTATATTCGTCGTGCAATGCCTGCGCTTTTGTGTCGCCGAGCGCCGCCGGTAAATACCACTCGGCAAACAGCGCCACTTCGCGCATATAGGTTTCAGCGTCATAATCGCCAAGCATCACCGATGAATTCGCTTTGCCATGCGCGCCGTCATTATACCACGCCGCCAGCAGATCGATCGCCGCGTCGTAAAGTTTGCTTTCCTCACCGCCTGCCGCCATGACGCGCGAAAATAAATCGTCACCTAAATCCTCGGCCAGCACAAAGCCTTGCGCTTCATCGGCAGCCAGAATCTGCGGCGCACTGTAATTCCCCCCGCGCAAAAACCGCGCTACGCGCACATATGGCCCAACGTCTTCTTTATCGGGCGGTGCATCCATCAGCATCGCGGCACGTCCTTTACCACGCACCCGAATATAGCGACGAAATGATGCATCGCCTGGCAAAGGATGAAGGCTTGCATCCCCCCACCCATACTGGGCAAGGAAATGATGCATCTGCGCGTTGCGGTCAGGCGCGGAGGATAGTGCAGTGGATGGCTGTGTCATGATAATGCTCTACTTCCCGAATGCTATGAACATGCGTTATTATTATTTCTTTTCCATTAATCCGTCCAGCCGCGCCCGCCAGGCAGGGGGAGCGGCAACTTCCAGTATGCGCGCCTGCGCGGTTTTTCCTTCACTCAGCGTAAGCCACAGCGTCTCCGGCGGCAAAAAGCCCCGGGCGATTTCCGGCCATTCGATGAGGGTGATAGCCCCTTGCAGGGAATCTTCCAGGCCAATTTCCATCAATTCCTCAACAACTTTCAAGCGGTATAAATCATAATGCCAGATCACCCCGGCAAGGCTGGGGTAGCTTTGTGCCAGCATAAAGGTCGGGCTTGCAATATTGCCCACTCCCGGCGCCAATGTTTGGATAAATGACCGGGCAAACGCCGTTTTTCCTGCACCCAAATCCCCTTTCAGCGCGATGCAATCGCCGATCTGGGCGCGCAATGCCAGCGCCCTCGCCCAGGCATCGGTCGCCTGTGGATCCGGCAATGAGATTAACTCCGCTCGTCGATCCATGCCTGCTGAATCGCTTCAAGGATTTTTTCATTACAGCCTTGCGGATTATCAGAAAATTCCGGCAAGCTGACCACCCATTCGCGCAGATCGGTAAAACGCAGATTAATATTATCCGCCTCCGGGTAGTGTTCTTCCAGAGCGATTGCAATTTCATAGATATCAAGCCAGCGCATGGGACGAACATAGCATAGCATTTTCGCAACATCAAATCGCAAGACATTGGCATTATTTCACGCTACCATTTAGGCATGCGTTCCTATCACTTACCGCTCCTCATGGCCGCCCTTATGCTGCCCCTGCCTGCCACAGCGCCAGCCGCAGGCAATGACCATTTGCCGCTGGTGCGCGGCGAAGTCATTCGGGATTTCGCGCGCCTGAGCTTTGAGTGGCCGCGCAGCACGTATTTATCGGCCAACACTAACGGCCGTACACTGGTTATTTCCTTTGAACGCCCGGCAGATATTGATTTCCATAAAATGCTCAGCCAGCTATCCCCTTATGTCATCTCAGCAAAATTGGATGGCAGCAGGAAAATACTTACCCTCACGCTAAACCAGCCATACCGGGTGCGTAGTTTTGTGAGTGATACGGTCAATGGCGTTGATTTATTGGGCATAGATCCCCGCGCTTACCATGCGGTAGCACAAGCGAATGCTCCTATTGATCTGCCTCCCCCGAAACCACGCACCACAGCAAGCGCAAAACCTGCAAGCCATATGGCAAAACTCACCCCTGCGGCTGGTGCTCCGGCAACGGAATCTACAGCGCAAGCACCAGCACCTGCGAAAGCCGAAGCACCACCGACGGATACCGCAAAAACAGAGCCGGTAAAAACAGAGCCGGTAAAACCGGAATCGCAGCCGGCTGAAACAATGGCCGCAAAATCGCCGGAACCCGCACCCGCAGAAGCGCCTGCCGCCGAAGCTGCAACAAAAGAACCGGCACCTGCACAACCCGCTGCCGCTGCTTCAGTGCCGCAAACCATCCCTTCTGCCCAAGCGGCGCCACCGGCTCCTCCGTTAAATACGGCAGCCGTACCCAGCGAACCCGGCATACTCAAAATCCTCGCCGGAGCACAGGATGGCCGCATGGTCATGCGCTTTCCGTGGGCTGAGCGCGTAGGCGCAGCGGTATTTACCCGTAATGGCTATTTATGGATGATCTTTGACAAACCCATCGCCGTTGACTGGAACAGCCTGAAGGAATCCGCTTCTAATTTATTTCCTACGCTGATCCAATTACCCAATCGCCAAGCCACCGTGCTGCGTATGAAACTGCCCGATGGCATCAGTACCAGCGTGACTAAAGAGGATAATAGCTTTGAATGGCGCATTGCGCTTCTCACCCAGGCCAGCGGCCCGCCCATGCCGTTGAAAGTAGACATCAATACAGTGCCGC
>CAZGVV010000002.1:30258-54553 GCA_964529155.1 uncultured Rickettsiales bacterium | reverse complement strand
ACCCCCGCATTTGTTCGTGCAGGCATTAGAAATCGCACCACCGCTTACCTTAACCGATCCCGATGTAGGCGATACGCTCATTGTCATCCCGTCCTTCAAAGCTGGCCAGGGCTTATACCCTACGCGGCGCTTCGTCGAATTTTCGCTGCTCGAAACCGCCGCCGGTATCGCGCTTATTCGTATTTCTGACGATGTGTTGATTAATGAAGTCAGAAATGGCGTGCGCATAGGAACCCGCAGCGGCGCCAATCTTTCGTCAGATTTACCTGAACCCGATATTTCCGCCGCTGGCAGCAAACCATCGGCAACGAATGCGACTACATTGTTTCCATATGATGAATGGAAACCCGCAAAAGATATCCCCCTGTATCAGCAAATCCAGGCACTGCACACAGAAGACGCCACCGCCGAATTACCGGAAAAGTCACTGAAAACGAAGCTTCGGCTGGCGCAGCTTTACCTAAGCACCGGCATGTCGCCGGAAGCGTTGGGCGTATTAAAAGACATCGAGCGCAGCAACCCGCAATTTTATGTTAATAATCACCTGAGCGCCTTATCGGGTGCTGCCAACTTCGCCATGGCGCGCTACACCGATGCAGCACAGGATTTCTCGACACCAAGCCTGCAAAACAATGAAGAAATCCAATATTGGCGCTCCGCCACCAATGAATTGCTCGGCGCTGCGAATCAGGCATTTGATTACATGGGCTATAATGAGAAATACATCAGCCACTACCCGCCTAAATTCCGCCAGCAACTCGCCGTCGTCGCTACTGACCGCGCTATCGCCGCCACTAATTACGACATGGCGTTTAAAATTCTGGATACGCTGGAGAAGGACAAATTATTAGATGACATACGCGAATATGCCGATTTCTTAACTGCCCGTATCGAATATGCCACCGGCAAACAAGACGACGCACAAAAAATATGGGAAAGACTCGCTCTGGATTACAAGCACCCTTTCATCCGCGCCAATACGGTATTTTTACAAGTTACCGAACAATTAAAAGCTAAAAATATCGAGCCGGATGCCGCCATCCATACACTTGAGCGGCTGCGCCTATCATGGCGTGGCGATAGCCTTGAATTGCAAGTATTGAATGTGTTGGCCGGACTCTATGCCGATAAAGGAGATTATATCAACGCGCTCAACACCTGGCGTGACATAACCACACAATTTGCCGGCACGGTGAATGCCGAAGAAGCAGACCGTAAAATGCATGATGCTTTCGTTCAGCTTTTCGATAAAGGAGAAGCGGCCAAACTGCCGCCGCTGGATCAGTTGACGCTTTATTACGATTACCGGGATTTGATGCCAACCAATGAAGCCGGCGACCGGATTGTAAACACGCTGACCGATCGCCTGATGACACTGGATCTGCTTAGCGAAGCCTCTGCCGTGCTCGAACAACGCATGCGCTTTTATTATGAGCGCGAAAGCCGTAGCCGTGCCGGCGCAGCGCTGGCGCGCATTTATTTAGCAAGCCGTGACCCGGAACGTGCGTTAAAAGCGCTGGAAAATTCGACCTATGGCGATAACCCGCAAAATTTACGTGATGATCGCGATCGCCTTACCGCGCAAGCGCTGGTGGAATTAAATCATTACACCGAAGCCATGGCGATTTTAGAAAATGATAAAGGAGTGGATGCTGAAGATATTCGCTTGCGCGCCTGGTGGAAGCAAAAGGAATGGCTGAAAATTATTGCCTCCGTTGAGCAAACCATGAAAACGCGGATCAGCAGCACCGAGATGCTGCCGCAAAAAGACCGCGACAAATTACTCATGCTAGCCACCGCCTACCGTGCCACCGAAGACGCGGTGCAACTGCAATACATGCGCGATTATTTCACCCCGCTCATGAAAAATACGCCGCAGCAAGCCGTATTTGACTTTATGACGCAACCCGACATTCCGGTTGCCCCGGCCACGTTCCAACTGGTGTTGCAGCAAGCAGGGCAAACACGAAGCTTCCTGGCAAGCTACAAAACCAAGCCGCAGGAAGAAGCCCCGAAAACCGCCACTTCGACCAATTAATCGTTTGCCTGCAAATGCGCTTCCACAAACCACAATTGTTTGTCTAATTCACGAGCAATCTGGGTGAAGAGATCGGCGGTTACGGCGTCGCCTGCGTCGTCTGACTGAGTAATCGCTTTACGGTAATTTCCACCCGCCGCCGCAATCACATCGGCCACCGCAGCGACGTGCTGCCTATCGTCGCTGATGGTGAGCGGATACTCGCTCAAGCGCGAATGCTTAGCTGCAACACGTACTGTGCCACGCGTTTCTCCGCCTAATTGCGCAATGCGTTCGGCCAGCAAATCCACATGTTCCGCCGCCAGGGTCGCCACCTTGTCGAACAGTTCATGCAGCGCAATGAAATCCTGTCCGCGCACGTTCCAATGCGCCTGCTTGATCTGGCTATACAAATCAATGGCATCGGCTAAATTTTGTGACAAAAGCGCTATAATTTTTTTACGGGTAGTAAGCGGCAAGGTAATCCGGGTGGAATGCATGGGCTAGCTCCTTAAAAATTATGAGGGAGAGAAAGCATCAGTTCTGTAGTAATTATGAGTTTTGATTGAAATCACAAGGCGGATTGCCTATACTATAGGCGGAAATTTATCCATTTCCAGTATCCTTATTTTTTTATAAAAATTCAATTAGGGAGCACTGTCTTATGTCAATCGAGACCCATATTGAGACGATTTCGCAAAAACGCGCCGCCCTCAAAGCCCACATAGCACAAGAAATGGCGCACCCGCACCCGGACCTGACCCGAATAAGTGCCCTTAAAAAATTGAATTTGCGCTTGAAAGAGGAAATGCTTCATTGCTTTAACAGCCTCAAGAAGGTAAATGCATCTTAACCACTAACCCCCTGTAACACAGCGCAACAAACTGTGATTTGGTTTGGCGGGGGTATGCCGGTATAGTGTACGCATGAGTACACCACTGGCCTCTACCCCCATCCTTCAAACGACGCTTAAAAAAGCTGCGTATTGCGCTGGTATTGGTTTGCACAGCGGCAAAGACGTTCGTTTAATTCTGCGTCCTGCCCCGAGTGGAACCGGCATTGTGTTTCGCCGTAAGGACGTAGACGCTAAAATCGCACGGATTCCCGCCCGTTATGATCTGGTCACTGCCACCCGCCTTGGCACCACGCTCACTAATGCACATGGCGTAAGCGTAGCTACCATTGAACACCTCATGGCCGCCTTGTGGGGCGCCGGTATAGATAACGCCATCGTTGATCTGGACGGCCCGGAAGTGCCGATCATGGATGGCAGCGCCGCTCCTTTTTCGGCGCTGATCGCTAAAGTCGGGGCGCGCCGCTTAAGCGCACCACGCAAAATACTGCGCATTCTGCGTGAAGTAGAAATACGCCAGGGCAACAGCGTTGCCATACTCCGCCCCTATGAAGGCGAAGAATATAGCTGCTCCCTGGAGCTGGAAATTGATTTTGGTCACCGCTTAGCGCCTTACGCCCGCGCTGCCTATGACTTCACCGGTGTTACGTTTGAAGATGCCCTGGCTTCCGCCCGCACCTTCGGCTTTGCCCATGAAGTGGAAATGCTGCGCGCCCAGGGCTTAGCCCGCGGCGGTTCGCTGGAAAACGCCATTGTTATTGGCGAAGACCGTATTCTGAATGAAGAAGGGCTGCGCTTTAATGATGAGTTTATCCGCCATAAAGCATTGGATTGCTTAGGGGATGTGTATCTGGCTGGTATGCGCATTGAAGGCGCGTTTTCCTTTGTTCGCCCAGGCCATGGCATCAATAACGCCCTATTACGCGCCCTCTTTGATGCCCCGGACGCATGGGAAGCCGTTACCGCCGTTACCACTGCCCCCACCGAAAGCATTAGCACCTACGCCTTTGCTTAAGGCTTGATTAGAAAGGCGCGGCCTTCTAATGTGCGGCATGCGCGTTTATTTTCCTCTCCTCCCATTGTTCGCCATCATCCTCCTGCTCACCGCCTGCGGCGACAAGGAAGACGCCGATAATCCTGCCGCATCTGCTTCGGTAGACACGCTTTACGACGAAGCTTATGACAAAATGCTCGGCATGGAATTCAAGGATTCCATTAAAGCGTTTGAAGAAGTAGAGCGCCAGCACCCGGCATCTGACTGGGCTACGCGTGCACAGATCATGGCCGCTTACGCCGCTTACCGTAGCGGGGATTACACCCAGGCCACGTCCATCCTGGAACGCTTCACCAAAATGCACCCCGGCAACAGTTCAACGCCCTACGCCTATTATCTCATTGCCTTGTGCTATTACGAACAAATCACAGATGTCCAGCGCGACCAGAAAATCACCGAGCAAGCCCTGCAAGCGCTGACCGAAGTCGTGCGTCGCTTTCCTGGCACGGAATACGCCAAAGACGCCAAGTTAAAGCTGGACCTCACCTATGACCACCTCGCCGGCAAGGAAATGACCATCGGCCGCTATTATTTACGCCATGACCAGTATTTAGCGGCCATTAACCGTTTCCGTTATGTGGTGGAAAGCTACCAAACCACCAGCCACGTACCGGAAGCTTTGGAGCGCCTGGTTGAATGCTACTTAAAGCTTGGAGTCGTGGAAGAAGCGAAAAAATATGGCGCGGTGCTGGGGCATAATTTCCCCGGAAGCACCTGGTATCACGCCTCTTACGCATTACTTACCAACAAAACCAATGATGCCAATATAGGCCAGGATTACACCGGGAAAGAATAGCGCGCCATGCTAACCCAACTTTCCATTCGCAATATCGTGCTGATCGAGTCCTGCGACGTCACCTTCGCCAAAGGCCTGTGCGTGCTTACCGGGGAAACCGGTGCCGGGAAATCCATCCTGCTGGATGCATTGGGGTTAGCACTGGGAGGGCGCGCGGAAGCGTCGCTGTTGCGTCACGGCGAAACTCAGGGCAGCGTGACCGCAGAATTTGATATTGCCGATAATGTGGGCGCGCGGGCGGTACTTGCCGAACTGGAACTGGAGGACGCTCCCTCCCTCATCATCCGCCGCACCCTGGCGCGGGATGGAAAAACGCGCTGCCTGGTCAATGACGCTCCCATAAGTGTCGCCGCCCTCAAACGCATCGGAGAAACGCTGGTGGAAGTGCATGGACAGCACGACAGCCGCGGCTTGCTGGACGCCACCATCCACCGCGCCCTGCTCGATGCCTTTGGCCAGCATGATCTCAGCGCCATCGAAACCGCTTATACCGCCTGGCACACCGCAGAAGCCATCTGGCCGGCTTCCTGCACCAGCACGCGGCAGCCGCACGCGCCGCACTGGAAGCGGAGCTGGCCGCAGGCGCCCGGGAAGAGGACTGGCTGCGGCATATCGCCAAAGAACTCTCGACGCTAAATCCGCAAGCCGGGGAGGAAGATGCGCTGGCCGATCAGCGCCTGACCATGATGCAAAGCGAAAAACTGTTTGATACGCTCAATGACGCACTTAAGGAAATCGCCAATGCGCCCAATGTCGTCACTGCATTACGCGGCGCGCAGCGTACACTGATGCGCTCCCCCCTTGGCGCAGGTGAGCGGTTCACTCCCATTATTGACGCGCTGGACCGTGCCGCTAACGCCGCCGATGAAGCGGTGGATGCGCTGGAAGAAATGGGCCGCAGCGCGCCGTATGATCCGCAAAAACTAGAAGCCATCGAAGAACGCTTATTCGCCCTGAAAGCCGCTGGCCGTAAATATAATTTACCGGTGGAAGAATTGCCGAAACTGCGCGGGGAAGCCGAATCAAAACTGGCTACACTCATCTCACGCGAAAATGAGCTGAGCGCCGTAAAAAAAGCGGAAGCGGCAGGCAGGCAGGCATTCGCCCTCGCGGCAGACGCCTTGAATGCTAAACGCCTAAAATCCGCCACTGCACTGGAAAAGCGCGTCCAGGCCGAACTCGCGCCGCTCAAAATGGAAAACGCCCGCTTTCGTGTGCGCGTGGAGCCGGTGGCGGAATCGCAGTGGTCGGCCCATGGGGCAGACGCGGTGGCTTTTGAAGCAGCTACCAATGCCGGGCGCGCCGAGCCCATTTTTGCACCTATTCATAAAATCGCATCGGGCGGCGAGCTTGCCCGCTTCATGCTGGCCCTGAAAGTCGCGCTCTCCGAAATCCGCGCTACCCCCACACTTATTTTTGATGAGATTGACAGCGGCACGGGCGGCGCAGCGGCGGATGCGATTGGCGCGCGCCTGGCCCTGCTCAGCCGCGTTGCGCAAGTGCTGGTCGTTACTCATTTGCCGCAAGTAGCGGCGCGGGGCGCACATCATTTAAAAATTGAGAAACGCACCATTCGCGGCGAAGTCCGTACCGCTGTTCAGGTGCTGGATGCCGATGCACGCGAAGAAGAATTAGCCCGCATGCTTGCCGGTAGCACCATCACCATAGAAGCCCGCCGCGCCGCGCAAAAATTGCTGGAGCAGGCCACGTGACACCACAGGCGCGGTGGGAGGCTCTGGTTCAGAAAATCCGCCATCACGACACCCTCTATTACCAAAAAGACGCCCCCGAAATCACGGATGCTGAGTATGACGCGCTACGCCAGCAATTAGTGCAGCTTGAGCACACACATCCCGAGCTTAAAACCGCCAACAGCCCGACGCAAAAAGTGGGCGCTGCGCCTTCGGAGGGATTCAAAAAAGTTCGCCATCCCATCCCTATGCTTTCATTGGATAATGCATTTTCCGATGAAGATGTACGTGAATTTGATGGCCGCATTCGGCGGTTTTTGGGACTTTCATCGCAAGATACCGTTACCTATGTATGCGAAGCAAAAATAGACGGTCTTTCGTTTTCTGCCCGCTACGAACAGGGCGTTTTCATCCAGGGCGCTACGCGCGGCGACGGCGAAATGGGTGAGGATATTACCGAAAATCTGCGCACATTATTGCCTGCCACGCTTACAGGCAATCCCCCGCCCGTGCTGGAAGTACGTGGTGAGGTCTATATGAGTTACGCAGGATTTGCCGCCCTCAATGCCCAGCGCAGCGCCGCCGAACTCCCCCTGTTTGCTAACCCCCGCAATGCCGCCGCCGGTTCCCTGCGTCAACTGGACCCAAGCATTACCGCCTCGCGTCCATTGCAGTATTTTGTGTACAGCATCGGCGAATACCGCGGCGAGCCATTAGCCACACATTCGGCAACACGGGTATTATTGCAATCGCTTGGTTTTCAGGTGGTGAGCGCCCCTCCCGCTACCGATATTGACGGGTGTTTGGCGGCGTATCACCGGCTTGGTGAGCAACGCGCGACACTGGATTTTGCTATTGATGGCATCGTCTATAAAATTGACCGCCTGGATTGGCAAAAACGCCTGGGCGAAGTGGGCCGCGCGCCGCGCTGGGCGCTGGCGCATAAATTCCCAGCCGAACAGGCGGAGACAGTGCTGGAAGCCATCGATATTCAAATTGGCCGCACGGGAACACTCACGCCCGTTGCACGTTTAAAGCCGGTGCTGGTTGGCGGCACCACGGTCTCCAACGCCACGCTGCATAATGAAGATGAAATCGCCCGCAAGGATGTGCGCGTTAGTGATACGGTTATTATCCAACGGGCCGGGGATGTGATTCCACAAATCGTGCGGGTGGAGGTAACTAAGCGTCCCTCTCACAGTCAGCCCTACCTTTTTCCCGATCATTGCCCCATTTGCGGTAGCCAGGCCGTGCGCGAGGCCGGGGAAGTGGCACGCCGCTGCACCGGCGGCCTTATTTGCCCGGCGCAGATTATTGAACGCCTACGTCACTTTGTAAGCCGGGATGGCTTTGATATTGCTGGCCTTGGCGAAAAACAGATCGAAGCATTTTACCGCGACGGACTTATCCGCACGCCTGCCGATATTTTCGCCTTATCTAGCCATCTCAACACATTACTCACACGTGAAGGCTGGGGTGAAAAATCAGCCAACAATCTGCTCACAGCCATTGAACAGGCCCGAGCGGTGAAATTAGAGCGCCTTATCTACAGCCTGGGCATTCGCCATATCGGCAGCACCACCGCCCGATTGCTGGCCAGGCATTATGAATCCTGGGTGCAGTTTCGCGCCGCCATCAACGCCGCCGCCCATAATGATGCAGACGCACTGACCGCATTGGATAATATTGACGGCATGGGACCGGTGGCGGTGGCAGCGCTGATCGCTTTTTTCCAGGAACCGCATAATAACGAAGTGCTCGATGCCCTTGCATCAGTGCTGCATATCATTGATGCCGAGCAACCGGTCGCCAGCTCCGCCATTAGCGGAAAAACGCTTGTGTTTACCGGTACGCTTACCCGCATGACACGTAGCGAAGCCAAAGCCCGCGCCGAAGCACTGGGCGCTAAAGTGGCCGGTAGCGTGTCGGCCAACACCGATTTTCTCGTTGCAGGCGCAGACGCAGGCTCTAAAGCCGCAAAAGCGCAGGCACTTGGCGTTGCCATTCTCAGCGAAGAGGCGTGGCTGCAATTAGTTGAATCTGCTACACTGGATGCATTATGAAATTTCCTAAACACAATCCGTTTGCCATTGCTCCCGTATATTGGGAAATTAGTTTTATTGTTCACATGGATATTGCACTGGCATTGGAGGAGTCCTTTGCCGACATCGCGCTTTCCACCTCCAATTTTGAGACCGCTGATGATGCTCGCATATGGCAAGTCACTATCCTTACTGACCATGCGCCTGCGCCCAAAGACATCAGTGAGCGTATTCACCGCATAGGCGAGTTACTCAACACCGTTATTCCCCTTCCTCACGTCGAAGAAATCCGTGACCGTGACTGGCTATCCGCCGTGGCACGTGACTTTCCACCGCTTTCCATCGGCCGGTTTTTTGTGCATGGCTGCCATGCTAAGGAAGAAGTCCCCCACAACGTACTCGCCATTCAGGTAGAAGCGGGGACCGCCTTCGGGTCCGGTGAACACGCCACCACGCGCGGTTGCTTACTGGCGCTGGACCGCCTGTCGCGTGAGCGTAATTTCTCCGCCATTTTGGACATGGGTTGCGGCTCGGCTATTTTGGCTATTGGTGCGGCAAAGCTCTGGCCACGGGCCAATGTGCTGGCCGTGGACAATGACGCCGTATCGGTACGCGTGGCCCAGGATAACATCCGCATCAACCGCGTAAACGCCCAGGTCCGCGCCATGGTCGGCGACGGCTACAACTCCGCCCGCGTCCACCGCGACGCACCTTATGACCTTATTTTAGCCAACATCCTGGCCCGACCACTGGTTGGCATGTCGCATGCGCTGGCGTCGCATTTGGGACGCAGCGGCATAGCCATTCTCTCCGGCCTGCTGGATGCACAAAGCGCGATGGTAATTGCCGCCCACCGCCGCCAAGGATTACATCTGGCGGGGCGCATTCGTGATAATGGCTGGTGCACCCTGATCATGGAGAAAAAATAATGAGCGCAGAAAAACTGGCCGCCCTGCGCGCTCAACTCGCCCAATCCGGCGTGCATGGCTTCATTGTTCCCGTGGCCGACGAATACCTCGGGGAATATGTTCCCGCCTGCGCCCAGCGGCTGGCATGGCTGACCAACTTTACCGGCTCGGCAGGCGCTGCCGCCATATTGCCAGACAAAGCGGCGCTTTTTGTTGACGGTCGTTACACCCTGCAAGCCCGCAATGAAGTGGATGCTGCCGCTTATGAGCATTTCAACAGCGGAGAAATACGCCTGGATGCATGGCTTGCCGAACACGCCCCTTTACAAGGCGTAATCGGCTATGACCCCATGCTGCATAGTATATCGGCCGTGGAGGGCTGGAAAAAAACTTTTTCAGCAAAAGGCCTCACCCTCAAACCGTTAATCCCCAATCCCCTCAACCTGCTGTGGCAAGACCGCCCGGCCACGCCTTCTGAACCTGCTTTTGTGCATGCACTGCGCTACGCAGGGATTCCCCACGCCGAAAAACGTGCCGCCGCCGCAGACATACTGCGTAAGCGCAATGCGCACGCTACCGTGCTGGTGGCATCCGACAGCATCAACTGGCTGCTGAATATCCGCGGGCATGATTTGGTATTTACCCCTGTCGTACTGGCCTATGCCATATTGCACGATACCGGCAAGGTGGAGTTATTTGCCGATCCCGCTAAGTTTTCACCGGAACTGCGCGCGCATTTCGGAGAGGATATTGCTATTTCATCGCCCGACACGCTGCCGGATGCACTTGCCGAACTCGGGGCTGCCCACGCGCGCATCTTACTGGATCCTATTCTTACACCTGCCTGGTTCGCCGATGCCCTGACGCATGCAGGCGCAGAGATTATGCGCGGTGAAGATCCCTGCCAGGCCCCAAAAGCCATCAAAAATGCCGCCGAATTAGAGGGCACGCGCCAAGCTCATCGCCGCGACGGATTGGCGGTAACGCGGTTTCTATGCTGGCTGGATGCCGAATGCCTGCAACGCACCGTGACCGAGATGGAAGCCAGCATCCGCTTGCTGGAATACCGCCGCGCCCATGAAGCATTTTTCTCGCCAAGCTTTGAAACCATCGCCGGCAGCGGACCTAACGGAGCAATCGTGCATTACCGCGTTACCGAAGCAAGCAACCGGGCGCTTAAGCGCGGCGAGTTATTTTTGCTCGATTCCGGCGGCCAGTACCCAGACGGCACAACCGACATCACCCGCACCGTTGCCATTGGCAAACCCAGCGCTGAGCAATGCGAGCGCTTTACCCGCGTGCTTAAGGGCCACATCGCATTAGCCCGCACACGTTTTCCCGAAGGCACGGGCGGCACACAGCTGGACATTATGGCCCGCCATGATTTATGGCAGGCGGGGCTGGATTATGAGCACGGTACTGGCCATGGCGTTGGCAGTTTTCTGGGCGTGCATGAAGGACCGCAACGCGTAGGCAAGCGTGGCGGCGAAGTGGGCCTGAAAGCCGGGATGATCCTCTCCAATGAGCCGGGCTATTACAAAGAAGGCGCTTACGGTATCCGCATTGAAAGCCTGCTGGCCGTAATTCCGCGCGGGAAAATGGAATCCGGTACCGCGCGCCTCGGATTTGAAACCCTCACCTGCGTGCCGATCGACCGCACATTGATTGTGGCCAAATTGCTCACACTGGCGGAGCGCGACTGGCTGAATGCGTACCATGCCTGGGTCTATGAAACCCACGCACCGATGCTCACCCCCGCGCAGAAACGCTGGCTAAAAAAGGTATGCCGTAAGATTTAGGTAACGGAAGCCTTACGCAGCTGCTTTATACGTCACCTGCTCCGACGCCAATGCTTTCACATAAGACGGGCGGGCGATGATTTCCTTAAACAGGCGCTTGCAATTGGCGCCCAGTTCAATGGCGGGGAAATTGCCGCTCCAATTGGCGATTACGGTTATTAAAATATCGGCCATGGTACATTCCTTACCGCATATATACGGCGCGGCGGCAAGGCGGGCATCCACTTCCTTCCACAAACCGTTCACTGCGTCCACAGCAGCACCCATGAGTTCGGGAGAAGCATTTTGTTTTTTCAAGAAAAAGAGGCGGCTATAAGCCGGGTGTAGTGTGGCATTGGCAAACATCAACCATTCAAGCGCCGCAGCGCGGGCCTTGCCGTCACGCGGCAGAAGCGGGCTGTGGTGTTTATCCAGCAGATACACCAGCTGCGCCCCGCCTTCGCGAATAACCAGGCCGTCATCCACCAATACCGGCACTGAGCCGCGCGGATTGAGTGCTAAGAATTCCGCATCACGGTTTTTGCCTTCGGTAATCGAAACATTTTTCAGTTCAAAGGACACACCGCATTCAATTAATGCAACGTGAATCGCCATGGAGCACGCCCCAGGGGAATAATATAAGCTATACATAGGTGCTCCTGTTATTAAAAAGACGGCTAATTTGCCTGACGACGTAAGAAAGCAGGAATGTCCAGATAAGGCTCTTCTTCCAGCCCATTTTCCATTTTACGTACCGCTTCCGAACGCGGCTTTTCTGTGACCTGCAACTGACGTTCCGGCTCAGGCTTGCTGGCTTGCTCAGGCTTTGAAGCAAGCGAACGGCTGACTTCAGCAATGCGCTGAAACAATGACCGCACTGGCGCGTGTGCTTCAGCGGATAATAAATCACGATGCGCCCCTGCCACTTGACGTGCGGAGAATTTTGGCGGCTGCGCCGCAACGTCAACGGCTTCCGGCTGCGCGCGTGGACGCTCCAGGGTTTGGGTATCTGCATAATTTTCTTCGGCCAGCGCCAGCGAACCATCCGTGCGCATCGGGCTGTAATGCGTTGCGCCATGCATGGCCATTTCCGCGTTTACTTCTGCATCATGCTTTGGCGCAATAACGCGGACGGTCTCCTCTACATTTTCCCGGTAAGAGCCGCCACGGAACGCTGCCGCAATGCTTTCCGGCGTAGCGGATACTGCCGCCGCAGGCCGCATGGCCGGGCGCGTAGCAGTCAATTCACGCAAGGCCGCTGCGTTGTTAAAGAGATAGGGTTTTTTCTGTTCAATGGGGTTAGTTGCCGCCCGTTGCGGCGCAACATGCGCACTTTGCGGCGGCTCAATCCCGGTAGCCACTACGGATACGCGCATGCGCCCTTCCATCGCCTCATTAAAGGCTGAACCGAAAATGATATTTGCCTCCGGGTCTAATTCTTCCCGAATACGGTTGGCGGCTTCATCCACCTCGTAGAGGGTCATGTCCAAGCCGCCGGTGATGTTAATCAGCGCCGCACGTGCGCCTTTCAGTGAAACATCATCCAACAGCGGATTAGAGATAGCGGCTTCAGCGGCTTCTACGGCGCGTTTTTCGCCGGTTGCCTCACCGGTTCCCATCATTGCTTTGCCCATTTCGCGCATGACGGTGCGAATATCGGCGAAATCCAAATTGATTAAGCCGGGTTTAACCATCAGATCGGTCACCCCGCGCACACCGGAGTGCAATACTTCATCGGCCATTTTAAAGGCATCCGAGAACGTAGTGCGCTCATTGGCGATACGGAACAGATTCTGGTTTGGAATGATGATCAGCGTATCGACGTATTCCTGCAATTCTTTTAAGCCGGATTCAGCCAGGCGCATACGGTGCGTGCCCTCAAACTGGAATGGCTTGGTGACCACCGCAACCGTTAAGATACCCTGCTCACGCGCAATGCGCGCCACCACTGGCGCAGCACCCGTACCGGTGCCACCGCCCATACCAGCGGTGATGAATACCATGTTGCTGCCTTGAATATGCGCGGCGATTTCCTCCGCCGCTTCTTCCGCTGCACCACGGCCAATTTCCGGATTTGCGCCCGCACCAAGTCCGCGTGTGATGGTGTTGCCGAGTTGAATGGTGCGATCCGTCAGCGCATGCTCCAACGCCTGTGCGTCGGTATTGGCCATCACGAAGTTAACGCCCTCAAGATTAGCCGCGATCATGTTGTTCACAGCGTTACCGCCAGCCCCGCCCACGCCTACTACGGTGATGGTTGGCTTAAGGACATCATTTTTCATTGGTACTTGAAGATTAATGCCCATGACGTCCTCCACTGATTGATTCTTTATATCTACCACCGCACACTCCAAATGCCAAGGATTTTTGCCATATTTTTTTCGTAAATGGACAAGCTGCTCATTAGCTGATCTAATTATGCCACCTCATCATTTTTAAGGAGATCGTGTTATGCTCACTGGAAAATCCGCCATCGTTACCGGTTCCACCAGCGGCATTGGTCTTGCCATTGCGCACGCGCTTGCTGCCGAGGGCTGCAACATTGTGTTTAACGGATTTGGCGACAAAGCGGCCATAGATGCGCTCCTTGCTGACTTCCCCAAACAATATGGCGTTAAAGTGGTATACTCGTCCGCCGACATGAGCAAGGCGGACCAAATCCGCGACATGGTAAAAACGGGGGAGAGCAGTTTTGGCGCGGTGGATATTTTAGTGAACAACGCCGGTATTCAATTCACTGCAACCATTGAGGAATTTCCTGAAGATAAATGGGACGCCATCATTGCCATTAATCTCTCCTCCGCCTTCCATGCGATAAAAGCGGCGCTGCCGGGCATGCGCACACGCGGATTTGGCCGCATTGTAAACACCGCCTCGGTGCACGGCCTGGTTGCTTCGCGCCAGAAAGCGGCTTATGTCGCGGCCAAGCATGGCATTGTCGGGCTAACCAAAGTCGTGGCACTGGAAGCCGCACAATCCGGCATCACCTGCAACGCCATCTGCCCCGGCTGGGTGCGCACGCCGCTGGTGGAAAAACAGATCGAAGACAAGGCAAAAAAAGAAGGCACCACCGTGGAGCAAGCCGCCGCCAATCTGCTCGGCGAAAAACAACCCAACCAACGCTTCATTGACCCCGAAAACATCGGCGCGATGGTGGTGTTCTTAAGCGGCAAACACGGTGCCAGCATGACCGGCGAAATTATCACGATGGATGGTGGCTGGACGGCGGAGTAAACCGGACCATTATACTACGCGCAACAACCCTAATAACAGCAACCACATCAACGCCTGTGTCCATAGCAGCAGCGCCGCCCGGTGCGCATCTCTTGGCATGACCAAGCCATTGCCGCCGAGCCACGGGCCGGGGGCATATTCCGATGCCGGACCGCCGAGCATGGCCCCAAGCACCGCGCCATTTACGGCTACGTCGCGGCGGTGAGGGAATAAATCCGGCGCACTCAATACCCACGCCCGCCACCCGGCATAGGGCCGGCCAAATGGGAGCACCGCACCGGCGGCAATGGCGATGAGCCCGGCCATGAGTGAGGGAATAAACGCCAAATAGCCATACATGCGCATGGTAGGCGTGGCAAAATGGTCTTGCGGCTGGGCTAAATGCTCGGCCAGCAATGTCAACGCCCGCGCCGCTAATAATCCCGGCACGCTGAACAATACATAAAAGCATAAGGGAATCGCCAGGCGGCTGACACTTTGCGCCGCCACTGTTTCTATCGACGCCCGCACCAATCCCCGGCCATCCAGCAGCGCCGCGTTGCGCCACACCGTTCCGTGTAAAAGCCCGCGCGCTTCCTCTATTTTTCCGCCAGCAAAACTCCGCGCCATGGCCGCTGCCAAATCCGTGGTCTGCCGCACACCCAAACACAAGGCCAGAATGATGAGCTCAATGAGACTACCGTAATAGCCATGGGAATTTACCCAGTGCAGGGCGATGCCAGCGGCCAGGCCGCTGCCGCCCACCGCCAGCATCACCATCAATCCACGCCGGCGGCGGGCGGCGGGTAGTCTGCGTTCACGGTTTAATTTACGCTCCACCATGCGCACAAACGATGCCATCATGCGCGCCGGTTTGTTCAACTGCAATTGCGCAATCAGCCACGGCGGCCCGCCCAGCAGCGCATTAGCCACCAACGCCAGCATCGCGATCATAATTCGCTCATCCATGGCCTTCTACCTTTGCCAATAATTCCGCTGCCGATGGCTGGTAATCCGCCGCTTCCCACAGCGCTTCCAAGCGCTTCAGCTCTGTGCCAAGCGCCGGGCCGGAGGCAAACCCACGTTCCAGCAAATCAGCGCCTTTCACCGGGAATACCGGTATTTGCCACAATTCCGCCATCACCAGCATTGCCACATATGCTCCTGCGTGTTCGGTGTCATATGCCCATGCCAATAACACCTTATCCCGGAATATAATGCGGCCCACCCGGCGTAGCCATTGTTTTTGTTCGCGCACACTGAGTGTCGCCGCAGGCAGTGTAGCTGCCGCTACATATACCACCATTTTTTCATCCGCATTAGAAAGATGCCAGCGCGCGCACAACGCCTGCGCGTCATGGCTTCGCAGCCAGCAGGCTAACCGCCGCCGCCAGTCTATATCCACCCGTTCTGCCGCCTCGATGTAGATGAGATTCGCCATTGCATCAGGCGGCTGCGGCAGATGGAGGTAGGCGAGCAATTCCGCTTGCTGCATGGCATAGAGCACATCGTGCTTCAACGCCGGAACTGAGAGTAATTTGCGCATTTCCTGGGCAATGCGCTCGCCACTCAACTGGGCTAACAGCGCTGCCCCCTTGCGGCATGCCGCAAGGGCTGCCGCATCGGGGTTTGCAATGCCAAGCTGCGCTAAAAACCGGAAATAGCGCAATATGCGCAAAGCATCTTCTTGTATGCGGGCATCCGCATCGCCAATAAACCGCAATTGCCGTGTTTTTATGTCGTCCAGCCCCCCGACATAGTCCCATACTTCGCCCGTAGTATCTGCAAACAACGCGTTGATCGTAAAATCCCGGCGCACGGCATCCTGGGCCCAATCATCGGTATATTCCACGATGGCATGCCGCCCGTCACATGCCGTGTCGCGCCGTAGGGTGGTAATCTCAAACGGCTGCGCGCCGATGAGTGCTGTCACGGTTCCATGATCAATGCCGGTGGGAATAACACGAATACCGGACGCCTCCAGCACGCGCGTCACCTGATCAGGCGTGGAGGGCGTGGCTGCGTCCACTTCCTGCACATCGCGGCCAAGCAACGTATCCCGCACACAACCGCCCACAAAACGCAGCGTAATGCCACCTTGTTCACATGCCGCAATCAAGGCCTTGGTTTCCGGCCAATGCAGCCAGGGCGCATGGGAAATCATCATAACGGCAACCTCACCAAGGCCCGAAGCCCACCCAGCGGCGCATCGGCGAGCGTAATATTACCGCCATGACTTCGCGCAATGTCACGGGCAATGGTAAGCCCCAGCCCCACTCCGCCGCTTTTAGGGTTACGTGAATTATCCAGCCGGATGAACGGACGAAACACCGTATCACGCTTATCAGGTGAAATACCCGGACCCGCATCATCAATCATCAACTCAAGCTTGCTTACAGAAACACGCGTGGATATGGAACAACGCGTGCCATAGCGCAGCGCATTATCAATCAGATTGGTCAGCATACGCCTGAATGCCTGCGGCCGTACACGTATCATCACATCCTGCTCCAGCGCATAAGGAACTTCTTGCCCTGTGCGTTTATACCCTTCGGTAACCGCAGCAAGCAAGGCAGCCAAGCTCACGGCTTCCGCCTCCTCTCCCGCATTGCCCCGGGCAAAATCCAGGTATTCGGAAATCATATGCTCCATTTGCGTCGCATCCTCCGCTAATTCGCGCGTCTCCGGCGTATCGCCAAGTAAGGCCAATTGCAGTTTCATGCGTGTCAGCGGCGTGCGTAAATCATGGCTGATACCCGCCAGCATTTCCGTGCGCGACCGCAACTGGCGCAAAATACGTTCGCGCATAATCAAAAACGCCCGCGCTGCCCTGCGTACTTCCAGCGCCCCGTGCGGTTTCAGCACTGCACTGCCTTTCCCAAAGCGTTCCGCCGCCTCCGCCAATTGCCGTATGGGACGCACCTGGTTGCGTAAAAATACAATGGCAATGCCCACACACACTACCGTTGCCCCCAGCACCCATAAAAAGAAAATGGTGGTGGTCGTACTCTCCAACCGCTTTGCGGTTGTGGTCAGGGCTAACACACCGTCCGGTAATTGAATGCTGACTTGCAGTGTTTCACCGCTATTAATACGCTGTACCGTGAACGGGAAAGCAATACGCCGCCGCAGCACGGAGGCCAGTTCCGGGAAATCCTGTCGCCGCTCGACCTCTGCCGTCGGCAATTTTGCATGTGGCGTAAAATGCGAAGTGATTGCCGTAGTCCAGCCAAATGTCCACTCCAGCTCTTCACGTTCCGGGCGCGAAAGATTTCCTTCCTGATAGGCCAGAAACGCAATTTCTCCGGCCAGCGATGCCGTCATGTGGCGCGTCACCGTTTGCCAGTGCCGCTCATAAAAAACATAGGCAGAGACTACCTCTACCAGCAATATCGGCAATAAAAGGATCAGTAAGCCGCGCATGAAAAAGGTTTTGGGCAAATAACGGCGACCGATCATAACCGACTCCCATAGAGCGCATATCCCGCACCGCGCATGGTTTGCAGGGATGAGCCTCCGCCTAATTTTCGCCGCAGACGGGCAATTTGTACATCAATATTGCGCCCACTAACACTCTGCCCCAACTGCTCAGCCAATTGCTCGCGGCTCACCGGCACCCCGATTTGTTCGGCCAAACAAGCAAGCAACGTGCGTTCTGCCGCTGTTAAATGTAGAGGCGCACCGTGTGCCAGCAATTCCCTGGTGCGGCAATCAAATACAAAATCACCGAATGCCACCCGCCCCGGGCCTGGCGTAGCTACCGCGGTGCGCCGCAAAATCGCCTGAATGCGCAGCACCAGCTCCTTCGGCTCAAACGGCTTGGCCAAATAATCATCCACCCCCGCTTCAAGCCCGGCAACCCGGTCACCGGCCTCGGCTAAAGCCGATAACATCAAGATCGGCGGCGCGTCTGCCTGTTTTTTCACATCCGCCGCCAATGACAATCCACTTTCACCCGGCATTAGCACATCCAGCACCATTAAATCAAAATGGAACAGCCCGAGCAAACTACGCGCCACCTGCGCATTCTCCGCCAGGCTCACGGCAAATTTTTCGCCTGTCAAATAACGCCCAAGCAACTCGCGCAGGCGGTCGTCATCATCCACAACCAGTAAATGCGCTGCTGCTTTTATCATGCTGATACTCCGCGTTTACGACGCACCAGCACATAAAAGGCGCCACCACCCCCATGCTCCGGCGCGGCTTCCTGCATGGTTAGGACGCGCGGCGCGATAAGCGGATCCGCTAGCCATTGCGGCAATTGCTCACGCAGAATTAATCCTTTGCCGGTAATGACCAGCACACAGCGCGCACCACGTGCATAGGCTTCCTGTATTGCCGCCATAAGCGCTTCCCGCGCATCCATTCGCCCCATGCCATGCAAATCCAGCCGTGCATCAATTACCACCTGCCCACGCTTAAGCTTGCGTATGGTTGAGCCATCCACACCGGGCACGTTGCGCGCCATCTTAATGCAATGTTGCGGCGATAGCATTGGGGACCAGTGCGGTAAACTGACCTTCCGCTTTCATATAGGCCGCCAATTGTTCCGCCGCCGCACCGCCGCCGAAATAGACATCGCCCCGTACCACACCGCGTATCGCCCCCCCTGTATCCTGCGCAATCATAAGCCGTGAAAGTGGCTGCCCGCCAGGTAATTCGGCGTTTAGATAAAACGGCAATCCGTAGGGATAGAGGTGAGAATCAATTGCCAAAGACCGCATCGGCATAAGCGCCACGCCTTCGGCGCCTGGCGGCTCGCCGCTGCTGGGCATTTCTTTGAAAAATACATAAGAAGGATTTTTCCACATCATGTCTGGCGCCTGCCCGGGGTGTGTATGCAGCCATTCGCGCAGGCTGAACATGTTTACATCATCCTTATTCAACTCACCTGCATCGATCAGCACACGCCCCAGCGCCACGTATGGCTGGTTATTTTTCCCAGCGAAATTCACCCGGATATGCTCTCCTGAATCCAGCGCTATGCGCCCTGAACCCTGAATATGCATAAAAAACAATGCCGCACGATCATCCACCCAGGCTATTTCCAAATGACGCCCGGCCAGTGCACCCTGATCTATGGCTTCACGGGTAAAATACGGTTCTCCTTTCTGCACATCATCAGGGAGCGCATAAACCGGCCATTGATACGGCCCATGCCGCTTGCGTGACCCACGCAAGACCGGCTCATAATAGCCGGTAAACAACCCCACCTCGCCTTTACGCGCGCTGCTCACACTGAACGGGGTAAACTGCGCCTCAAAAAAAGCCCGTGCGTTTTCAGGAGCCACTCCCTCTGCAGCCTGGCATATCTCCTGCCAGGTAAAGGCAGGGGCCTGAAAGGCATCCATGCCCACCTGTTTTTCCGGCGGAAGTTTAAGTAATGCCGTACAAGACCCGCGAAACGCATCCAGGCCGGCCGCGTGATCATCCGCCGCCCAGCCCGGAAGCGCGTCATAATTACTTAAGGTAAGGGTAGGCCGCTCCCGCCCCGCACAGGCGGCCAACAACAAGCCAGCGGCGAGGCAGGCATAATGGCGGAAGCGCATCCTTTTTCCTTTATGTCTCAATAATATTCCAATTGGGATTACGCGATGTGACATCGCGCTCAAATGTCCACTCATCCTGCACATGATCATTCTTTGACGGATCGCCGGAGACGATTTTATTCTCCCGGTCACGCTCCAGCGTTACCTGGTCACTGACAAAGCGCACACGCAGGCGCGCCATGTTTTTGTCCAGCGATGCCTCGGCCAGTTCCTGAGAAATCACCGCAAGCAATGTGGTTTCCTGGCGCAATTCCTGCGTTTTCCGACGCTCTAACTCTGCCGAAAATATGTCATACAGGGCTGGCGACATTAAATTTTTGAGTGTTTCGCGATCATCTTTGATAAAAGCGTCAAATACCATCTCAAATGCACTGCGCGCGCCAAGCAGGAAATGCGTCAGGCTAAACTGCGCATCCACTTTTTTAAGGCGGGCAATGGCATCAGCGGCGGCGGTATCCAATGCGCTGATCAATGCCGTATCCTCGTCTTTGTCCTCCGGCTTTTCTGCCGAGGACAGGACATTCACCTGCACCACCTGGTCGCCCACCCGGAATTGCGGCATGTCCAGCCCGATCTTCTGGCCCAGCACCGAGCGCAAGCGCAGCAGGATAAATCCAACCACCAGCGCCAGAATCACAATATCGATAAAAGGGAAATCATCATTCATTGTTCAAGCCTTCACATTTATCCTTTTATAATCTATGCCTACTGTGTTAGCAATCACCGTCTCTATAACATAAGGTATTTCCCATGACCGAATCTGCTCCGCAACAGCCCGTCTTTACCGTCAAGGGTCAATATATCAAGGATTTGTCGTTTGAGAACCCGCACGCACCGCAAAGCCTGAATGCTATCAGCCGTAAACCGGCCATTGATGTCAATGTAGATTTGCGTGGAGAAAAGCTGCAGGAGAACATCTATGAGATGACCATCCGCGTCATGGTGCGGGCATCGGTGGACAACGGAACCATCTTTTTAGCGGATCTGGCCTATGCCGGGATCTTCGAATTGAACAACATTCCGCCGGAGCGGATCGAACCACTACTCTGGATTGAGTGCCCCTTCGTTCTATTCCCCTTTGCCCGCCGGGTCATCGCCGATGTCACCCGCGATGGCGGCTTTCCCCCGCTCATGCTCGATCCCATCGATTTTCATACCCTTTATCTACAGAACCAGGAGAACAAAAATCGCGCGGAAGTAACGACTTCTTAACCCGTAACTGCTTATAATTTCTCCGACTGTTGCCGAAAATCCTCAGTTTTGTTCACAATTCCGTTTGCGTCACTTGAATTTTTATATTAGCTTCCCATTCAACCAGTTATTGGATTCTATCTTTACTTATTAACCCTCACCTCGGAAGGACTATGGCAATGAAAAACTGCAAACACGCGTGGATGGCTGCCCTCGCCGGCCTTCTCTTCGCGCCCGCCTTGCATGCTGCGGCTAGTGACATGCGCGACCATGCAATCGATAAGCAAGGTCGCCCTATTTTGGATGCACGCGGCAATTGCGTGTACACGAAATGGGAAGTCGCTAATGCTTCGTGCAACGGCCGGACCCAGATCAAAAACGAAGAACGCGTGATTTTCTTTGACTTCAACAAATCCACCATTAAAGCGTCTGAACGCAAAAAGCTGGATTCGTTGATCAAAAAGATCAAAGGCGCGAAAGACATTGTGGACGTAAACGTTATCGGCCACACAGATCAAATCGGCACTAACAGCTACAACAAGCGCCTCTCCGTACGTCGTGCGGAAGCGGTGCGTGACTACCTCCGCAAATACGGCCATATCCGTACTCGCAAAATCGAAGTGCATGGCGTGGGCGAAGCCCAACCAGTCACCACTTGCGGTAAAGAACTGGCCCGCGCTGAGCGCATCCGTTGCATGGCAAAGGATCGCCGCGTGGAAATCGAGCTGAACTACAAAAAGTAGTTTGACTTCGATACACGAAAAGAAAGGGGCTCCCTCACCGGAGCCCCTTTTTTATTGGGGTATCTTCTTCCTGGCACCAGCACCTCTTTCCAGCACGAACACCTCTTGCTTCCTGCAGTCAGAAAGTAAGAGGTGTTCGTGCTGGTGCTAGGAAGAGGTGCTGGTGGAAGTAGTAATTCTTAATTATGCAGGGGTTTGCCTGTCTTCAGCATATGCGCAATGCGCGCTTGGCTCGGGGCAGTGCGGATCAGTTCCATGAATCCTTCATGTTCTAAATCCAGCATATGCTGTTCGCTGACATCACCGCTGGTTTCACCCCCGGAGAGCACATGCGCCAGCACGCGGCCGATCACCACCTCATGCGGGGATTCTTTGCCTTCCTGGTAGAGGGCATCGAGTAATTGCAAAATGGCGTTTTTCGCCGCTGCACCTTGGGTACGGATCATCACCGGCTCAGGAGCAGCGTAACTCTCCGCCAATTCCATACAGCGACGCTTAGCATCCGCAAGCATCCGGGCCCGGTTCATTGTCATCAATGCGCTACGCGGCACAATGCCCATATCACGCGCCTCTTCAGCCGAACCAGCGACCTTAGCGCCGATGATGTATTCAAATGCCTTTACCCCGTCATTATGGCGCAGCAGCATCTCTTTGCAGCCGCCCCATGCCGGGATGAGGCCGACATTCACCTCAACCAGGCCCGGATGCGCCTCGGCATGGACCTGAACAGCCAGGGAATGCATCACCAGTTCACACCCACCACCCAGCGCCGTGCCCGCCAGCGCTGAAACCACCGGAAAGGGCGCATATTTCAATGCCATATACACGCGCTGGCCCCGGCGAATAATATCGCTCACCGCCTGCCATTCTTCTTTTTCAGCATGCCCCAGAAATACCGACAAATTCGCGCCTGCACTGAGAAATTCCGTATCGTTGGCAATGACTAATCCCCTGAACTCTTTTTCCAGCCGGGGAATTATCTGCTCGATTAAGGTAAGAATATCGGCATCAATCGCATTCAATTTCGAGGTAAGCTCAAGGCACGCAATGCCGTCGCCTATATCCCATAGCGATGCCGATGCATTGGATGCCACTGGGGTTGCCCCGCGCTTCATATCGGCCACCCATAATTGACCTTCCGGGCGCAGCACAGGCTGATAATTTCCTGACAACGCCATTGCCATCCGGTTTTTTCCCTCTTCTTTGTACATCGGCTTGCTTTTTGCATTCGCAAGCAAGGCCGGCACTGCACGGCCTTCTTTCTCCAACCGTGCGCTAAATTCCGCCACACCGATCTGGTCCAGCAATGCAAACACACCGTGCTGCCAGCTATAGCCTTCTTTCATTGCCGCATCGACCGGGGCAATGGTATCAGAAATTTCGGGGATTAACGATGCCGCATACACCATGGTACGGGAAAGCACGTTCCACGCATACTCACTTCCCACATCGCCCGCCGCCAATAATTCCTTTATCGTACGAGCTGTTGCGCTTGCTAGCGTAGCCGGTATTTCAGCGCGGTATTCCATGGATTGCAAATCCAGCACTTCGCGGATTTTTTTCTCGCCGTCTTTGCGCACCCGATAAAATCCGCCTTTACCTTTGCGGCCGGTATATCCGTCAGCGATCATTTTTTTCAACCAGTCCGGCTGGCGATAGGTGGCGCGGAAATCATCTTCCGGCGGTACATTGGCCAGCATGGCCTGAGCGATCAGCGGAATCAAATCCAACCCAATCAAATCGTATAAGCCAAACACCCCCGTTTTCGGTAACCCAATCGGCCGGCCCATCAGCGCGTCAGCTTGCTCAACGCTTATTCCCAAACGCTCCGCTTCGAGCAATGCCACGACCATCCAATAAATACCGATGCGGTTGGCGATAAAGCCCGGCGTGTCTTTGCATATCACCACTTCTTTGCCCAGACATGCATCCGCAATTTTGCTGAATGCGTCTTGTAAACCCGGGCGTGTATGCGGCCCGGTCACGATTTCCAGCAGCCGCATATGCCGCGGGGGAATGAAAAAATGGGTGATGATAAAATCACGCGCAAATTCTTCGCTCATCCCCTCAACCAGCGCATGAAGCGGCAGGGTAGACGTATTGGAAGATACCACGGAACCGGCTTTGCGCACCGCGTCTATTTTTTTATAAACCTGTTGTTTTATTTCAATTTTTTCAATAACAGCTTCAATAATCCAATCGGCTTGCGCCAAGATGCCGTTATCATCTTCCACATTACCGACCAGCATATTATTAGCATAATCCGGGTGCGTAAATCCGCCGCTGGCTAATTGCCTGGCAATGCCTTTTTTCGCCAGTTCATTGCGGTCTGTTGCCCCGGGCGGGACAATATCAAGCAACGCTACTTTTAAACCGGCATTGGCAATAAGGGCTGCAATGCCTGAACCCATCACCCCTGAACCAAGCACGGCAACACTGCGAATATCCATGATAGCGCTC
>CAZGVV010000002.1:0-30248 GCA_964529155.1 uncultured Rickettsiales bacterium | reverse complement strand
TTGCCTAAATTCGTGCGTCAGCATAGGGTGGCCGCCTGAAAGTGTAAAGAGTAACCACATGACCACCCATTCTACTGATCTTGTCATTATTGGCGCCGGACCCGTTGGCTTATTTGCCGTGTTTGAAGCAGGCATGCTGCGCATGAAAACCCACGTCATCGACGCCCTCCCTGCCCTTGGCGGCCAATGCGCAGCGCTCTACCCGGAAAAGCCGATTTATGATATTCCCGGCCATCCTTCGATCCTGGCTGCCGAACTGATTGAAAAACTCACCCAGCAAGCCGCGCCGTTTCACCCGGTCTACCATCTCGGTGAGCGGGTAGAACGCATCACCCCCATCACCCATACTCCATCCTCCATCACGCCCACCACCTGGCGCATCGAAACCTCACGTGGCACTGTCATCGAGTGCAAAGCGATTATCATCGCCGCCGGGTGCGGTGCATTCGGGCCTAATCGTCCGCCATTGGATGGCTTAGAGCAGTATGAAAATAAAAGCGTGCACTACCTGGTGTCGCGGCGCGAAGATTTCCGCGGCAAGCGCGTGGTTATCGCCGGGGGCGGTGACTCGGCGGTGGACTGGGCCATTTCGCTGGCTGAGCTGGCTGAAAAAATCTACGTGGTCCACCGCCGCGATAAATTTCGCTGCGCCCCGGAAAGCGCCGCGCGCCTTACAGCGCTGTCAGCATCCGGCGCCATTGAAATGGTGGTTCCCTACCAACTCGACGCGCTGGAAGGTGCAAACGGCCAACTCTCCGCCGTGATCGTAAAAACACTGGAAGGCGAAGCGCGCGCACTGCCTGCCGATGTCCTTCTGCCGTTTTTCGGCTTAAGCATGGAACTGGGCCCCATCGCGGAATGGGGGCTGAACCTGGAAAAAAACCACATCAGCATTGACCCCGCCACCTGCGCCACTTCCACGCCCGGCATCTTCGCCATTGGCGACATTGCACTTTACCACGGCAAACAAAAACTTATTCTCTGCGGCTTTTCCGAAGCGGCCATGGCCACCCATGCCGTCCACAGCCTGCTGCATCCCGGTGAAGCGCTGCATTTTGAATATTCAACAACCAAAGGCGTGCCCGGGTCTTAGGCTTTCCAGCCCGTCATTGTCACCAGTTCAAACGTCGCCGGAATGCGGCCATTTTTTGCAATACCCTGATATTGTCTGGCAATTTCTTGCATCATATGACGCCTGGTCAGATGCTTGGACTGCGCATATAAGGCGTTGGTTTCCGCCATACCGCGCAAATCACGCATGAGGGCATAGGCATCCGCATAGGTTACCGTAAGCTGGTCTACGTCAACAATCGGCTCGGAAAACCCGGCACGCTGCATCAGCGCCGCCGCTTCACGCGGGTCTATAAAGGGGGAAAGCCTGGCATGTACGCCGCCTTCTTGAGCAATCGAGGCATTAATCACTGCTTCGCGCAATTCCCATAAGCTGCGTCCACCCGGGAATATCGCCAGAAACAACCCGCCCGGCTTCAGGGCATGGTGAATTTGAATCAGCGTGCCGGGTAAATCATTCACCCAGTGCAATGCACCGACACTCATAATCACGTCAAACGAAGCAGGGGCAAACGGCAATGCTTCTTCTGATGCCACGATGCGCTGGCCCTTGGCTTGCATAATCAAGGGTTCGGAAAGTTCCGTTTGCACGAGGCTTGCGACCAGTGACTTGCTCTCTAAGGCCTGCGCTAATTGGCCGCTATGGCAGCCCAGATCCAGCCCTGTGTCAAAATACCGGCCAAATTCTTCCAGCCGCTCAACCACACGGTCGGCCATGTCTTGAAACAGAAAATCATGGTCAGAAAAACGTAACGCCGCACGGGTGCGGCGTTTACGCAATAAGGAATGATCGAAAATAAGCGGCGTCATGCCGCTACACGAAATTTACTGTGCGTGGGCGCGAACGGCGACAAAGATGCGGCCGTTGGCTTTGTGCTGAAACTGCACTTCACCGGCATCCAGCGCAAACAGCGTGTGGTCTTTACCAATACCAACGCCAACACCGGGGTGAAACTGCGTGCCGCGCTGGCGAACGATGATGTTGCCAGGAATGACAACCTGACCGCCATAGATCTTCACGCCTAAGCGGCGTCCAGCGGAATCGCGACCGTTGCGGGACGACCCGCCTGCTTTTTTATGTGCCATGCTAGCCTCTTATGCCTTGATTTCGGTAATTTTTACTTCCGTCAGATATTGACGGTGGCCGCGGTTGCGGCGGTAGTTGTGGCGGCGGCGCTTTTTGAAAATGCGCACCTTGTCATCGCGGAACTGACGGACGATTTCGGCCAATACCGAGCTACCGCCGAGCAGCACATCGCTGATCGTGATTTTGTCGCCCGCTGCGCCTTCGAGCTTTTCCACCCGAATGACTTCGCCGCTTTTAACCTTATATTGCTTGCCGCCTGTACGAATCACCGCGAACATGTCTGTATCCTTCGCTTTTTAGATGTAAAGAGGGCGCACTTTAAGCAAGCGCGGGCAGACTGTCAATAGTTTTCAAAGGCTTTTTGCGCAAGATGCTATGCATTTGTAGATTCGCCATCTTTTTCGCTTTCATCTTCCAGTAGCGCAAACTCGTCGTCACCCACACCCTGCGGCTCTGGCTCAGGCTTAGCCGGTTCCGGAGCAGGCGCCGGTGCCGCTTGCTTGGGCTCTTCGGGCGGCGGCGCGGCCTTTTTCTTGCGCGGGTCATACGGCTCCTGAATCGGCACGTCTTCCATCGGCATTAGCCGCTTCGTGAAAAATTTATCCTTATAATAGAATATCTTCTTAGCGCGAATCGGCGGCGCGGATTCGATGATGATGATCTCTTCATCGCGCGGCAAGGTAATCACCTCTTGCGGCAACAGCAGCGCCCGCTGGACTTCCGAAGCGTTAATGGTACGCGCCGCCGGGTTTAAATCCAGGAATTTCGGCTTGTTATAGGAATTCTGGGTCACGCTTTTATTGCCAATCAGCTGCGAGATCATATTCGCTGTTTCCACGTTGTTGGCGGCAAAGGTGATGCGGTAAAAGGAGTTGGACAGGAACGAGTTCATGCCCGCTTCTTCATAAGTGCCTTTGAGTTGTTGCGTATCCTGCACGATCAGGAACAATTTCACCCGGTACCCACGGAAATAGGCAATACCGACTTCAAATTGCGGCATTTCCCCGAGCGATGGAAACTCGTCCATCATAAACAGCACGCCATGCGGCTCTTCTTTGCCCGGCATTTTGCGGGTCATGAAATCGGTAGCCTGCTGGTAAAACACTTTCAGCAACGGCTCTAAGCGCTTCAAGTTGTCTGGCGTCACCCCGCAAAACACGCTCATTTTGATTTTCTTGAGCTGCTGCATGTCAAAATCCGACCGCGCGGTCGCCGCGTCGATCAGTGGGTTGGCCCATAGTTCGAGGCCGGAGTTGAGCGTGGAAATAACGCCGGAACGTTCCTTGTCAGCTTTCTGCAGGAATGCCGCGATATTCATATACGCTACCGGGTGAATACGTTTGCCGATGGTGTCCAGCACCACCGCCAGATTATACACCACGTCGTCAGAGCGCATGGTGCGCACCACTTCACCGAAACTCTGCACCTTTTCCGGCACGGCGATGAGATACAAAATTACCCCGAGCATCAGTGAGCGCGCTTCGTTCTGCCAGAATTCCTGCTCCGGCAGAATCAGGTTACAAATTTTCTGCACGTCATCCACCATCTGCCCCGGCTTGGTAGACACCCAGTCCAGCGGATTGTAGCAATGCGAGCGCCCGTCAGGGTCTGCCGGATTCCACAAAAACACGTCCTGCTTCAGCTTCTGCTTCCGCCAGCCCGACGCCAATTCGTGGTTTTCCATTTTGATGTCGTGGCACACCACCGACTCAGTCCAAAACAGTAAATTCGGTATCACAAAGCCCACACCCTTACCGGAGCCGGTAGGCGCAAACAGCAGCACGTGCTGGAAGTCATCGCAGATCAAATAATCGCGCTTGCCCGTTTGCCCGATAAGCAGGCCTTTTTTTGCCCGTAATTTCGCTTTGCGTATTTCCAAATCACTGGCCCAATGCGCGTCGCCGTGAATGCTTTCTTTCAATTTGAAGAGACGAAAATCCAATAAGGGAGCCCGGATTAAAAACAGCAAAACTAAACTGGACAACCCGCCTGCAATTGGCGGAGCATATAATTTAAGGGCAATTTTCTGCATCGACTCCAGCATCAGATAATGCATGGTCATATAGGGCAAATAATAGCCCGCATAATGCTGGTAATAGCGCAGCAATGTCGCCGGATATTTCCACAAATAGGCCTGGGGCATGCCAAACATCAGCACCATGCTGCTCCACAGCCCTAAATACATCGGCACCACTAACAGCAGCGCAATGACAGCGGTCAGAATCAGGCCGTTATACATCTGGCGGCGGAAATTGGCGACGGTGCGATTTTCACTCATATTATGCGACTATACCCTATGCGCCACTAGCTGGAAATAGATATTAGAGACAAAATGTTCGTGCCTTCCACTTCCACGCGAAACTTAAGATTTAGACATCGCATGGACAGTAAGATTTTGTACCATTTTTTGCGTCAAAATAATGCGTGGATCTCATTTATCCGGCACTTATTTTATACTGCGCGCTCAATATCCGTTTTAGCGAAATCTTCGCCTTTGAATAAAAGCGGTGCATTCAAACTCATGGCGAGTCCGTAGGCAAAACAATCCCCAAGATTTAACCGCGCCGCATGGGTGCCCTTGCCGAAGCGCAAGTATGCATTACGGGCAAGGCGTGCTTGGTCAGCCGTAGTTGCTGTAATGGTTATAGCTAATTGAGCGATCAGCGTATCCAGTATGGCCATACCGGTATCCCGCCGCGACTCGGCAACCATGCTGGCTTCCACATAATTGACGGGAGAAATAAAAGCTTCTGTCGCATCGATACGCGTTATGAACGATTCTTTTTCCGGCTCATCCAGCAATATGGCAATGAGCGCCGAGCTATCTACGACAATCATTCTTCCCACATATCGCGAATAATTTCCTGAGGAGTGCGCGCATCGTGGACAGGCAGATGCTTGAATTCTTCTACCAGCTTATTGATCGTTGCTATTTGTTGTGCAGCTCCCTGCGCTTTGGCCCGCGCACTACTCACTTCTTTGTCACGCAATGCGTTATAGATGGCTTGGGTGATAGTAATATCGCCCTCTTTCGCCTGCGCGCGCGCCAAGCGCTCAACTTCCGGGTCTTTGATAGAGAGGGCCATCTGTATACCTCGTTTATATATAATCAGTATACTTTATATAAACTACGAATACAATATAGAAATTTGTATATTTATCAAATGTTTGGCTGGAAATAAATATCCGACACAAACCGCTCACCCTTCTCGCCGCGCTTTAGCTGGATGATGATGTGAATCACGTTTTTCACGTATTCTTTAATCTGGTCGCGCGTAATGCCAAGCCCGGCTTGCATGACCATGAGAATTAATTGTTCCAGCGCCAGCTCCGGTGTGTCAGCATGTAGGGTCGAAATAGACCCCGGGTGGCCGGTATTCACCGCCCGCAAATAGGAAAACGCTTCTTTCCCACGCAATTCACCCAGCATGATGCGGTCAGGACGCAGCCGTAAGCAGGCCTCGATCAAATCCTGCATCGTCACCTGCGCCCGGCCCTGCCCGCCTTTTGATGCCAGCAGATGCAGGCGGTTGGGCAGATGCGTCATTTGAATTTCCCGCGTATCTTCGCAGGTAATAATACGCTCATGCGTCGGCACGGCCTTGAGCATGGCGTTAAAAAACGTGGTTTTACCGGTGGATGTACCGCCGCTAACAATAATATTTTTGCGGCTGCGCACCGCGTCGGCCACAAAATTTTTGATCTGCCCGGCATCCAGCAAGGCTTTTAAGCGCACATCGTCTTCATCGGTACGCTTTCCCACAGTTACATTGTTAAACGCACCCATGGCTTCGTATTGATCCAAATCGAAATTCAGCACCGTTTGCTTGCGGATGGAAAGCCCCACATTGCCCGGTTCGCAGGCCGGAGGAAATACGATCTGCACGCGGTAGCCTTCCGGCAGCGCGGCGGAAAGCAAGGGGTTTTCTTCGCTGATTTTTTGTTCTGTAGACTGCGCGATCAGCCGCGCCAGGGTTTTTAGATGCTCCAGGTCCAGCTCCGGCACATCATGGCGTTCCATTTCGCCTTTATTTTCCAGCCACGCTTCTTTCGGCCGATTGATGGAGATTTCGCTTACCGTCGGAATCGCCAAAAAGCGTTTGAGCGGCGCAAGGTAGGTGTCCAGTGCGGTGAGGCTCATTACTGAACCAGCGGCGTAGCATTGCCACCCTCTGGGAAATATACATCACGGTTAACAAATACGTTGATGCGTGTACCCTGGTCCACGCTAAGTGTGGGCCGCAGGTCGATAAGATCCTGAATAATGCCCTGGGTAGCGCTTCCGAATTGCTGAATGGATTGGCCTGCCGCGGTTGCCCCCACCGAACCGGTCGTCGTCGTACCGTAAGGCGTTGCAGTGGTGCTTACCGAATTATTATGGGTTAGCCCGTTTGTTGCAATGGCGGTGCCTATGGAAAGCACACTGTTAAGTAGCGCCGTAGAAAACAGATTCATGAACTTGTTGTCCACCACCGCGGAAATACCGCCACGGCCCAGCGCATCCACGCCGGGCGAGCCAATCGCCACGTCCGTCCCGTCTGGCTCCAATACACGTGTCCACACAATGAATACCCGCGCCTGCCCACGCAATACGTCGGTATTATATTGACCGATCAAGCGCGAACCTTTGGGAATCATGACCCGGCGGCCTGATTCGGCATAGACATCACGGCTTACAATCGCCCGGATGGGCGCCGGCAGATCGGTATTTACCGCACTCTCCAGCACCGCTTCAATAATTTTCCCCTGGGCAATGGTATGATCCAGATTCAGCATATGCGTAGTCGATACTTTATCGGTTTTTGTATCGAGCACTTTGTCTGAGAACGAACGGTTGCTGTCGCTGGAATTCAGCGCATCATGCGCCTTTTGCTCGGTCTCTATCTGGCTGCGCGTTGCTTTTTCATTCTCCACCACCATGATTCCTGAGCGCAGGCGCTTTTGCATTTCCTTATCATCGAAATTCAATAATTTATTGCTCGAAGCGACATTTGGAAGAGTGGGCGCAGGATTATCGGCAGCCGATGCACCAGTGCCGTTCGTGGTCCCACTGCTCGTATCGGGTGTCAAAGGTGGCGGAGGTGGTGGTGGTGGCGGTTCAGGTGGCAACGGCGGTGGCGGTGGCGGTGCAGTAACCGGGGTCAATGATGTCGCGGGCGGCGGCGCGTTAATGGAATCAGCCGGCACATTGGCCGTCAGTGTTTCTTTTTTATCGCCAGCCGTTTCTTTTGTGCTGCTACTGCCGCTGTAAAAAAGCTGGTATAGTATAAAGATAATAAGGCTCATCCCGCCAAATACGAAGATCAACAATTTTGTCGCACCCGATGAAATGGTCGGGCGGTTGCGCTCCAGCGCTTCGTCTATTTCTTCTTCGGACATGCCGGACGCATACGGCGGCTCACCCCCACCCGGCGGTTGCTGGTAGGGATTAGTAAATTCCGGTGGTTTGTTGCCGTCTTCTGCGGTTGGGGTCATGGCATGCTCATCTTATGGGTGCGGCGCCAGCGATTCATTATACACAAACACCGTATCACCTTGTGAACGTAATAATAAGACAGGCGCCACCGTATTTACAGCGAAGTAGCCATTGCTGGTGTAGACCGCAAATGGCGTTTCATGGCCGCCCTCGTCCAGCATCGCCACACGCGGCATAGGATAATTCGGGTCTTTATAACGGAAATAAGTGGTCTTACCATCATCAAACACTTCATAGGGCGCGGACGCCTGCGCTCCACCGGTACTGTATAAATAATTCCGAGCTGATTCAGGTTTCAGTGCCGGGGCAGGAGGGGTGAGCACAATGGGTGCAACAGGCTGCGGTTGCGCCATAACAAGCGCCGGCATAGACGCTGGCATGACCATGGGTTTCGGCTTTGGCGGCTCCGGATACACAAAACGCGCCACATACACCACTTTGCTCAGCGCGCGCGCTGCTACGCGTTTGCGAACACCATCATTCGACTTACCTGCATTATCGCTTTCTTTTGTATCTTTTGTATCTTTCACATCCTTCGTTTCCTTGGGTGCGCTTTCCTCTTCTTCCGGTGCGGAGGAAACATCAAACTGATACGCATAACGGTTCGTAATCACCGTCATATTCGTTGCCACATCCGGGCGCATCGGTCGCAAGAACAAGCGATTTCCCGCCGGAATCAACTGCCAATAGCTGCGTTCGCCAATGGAAATAGTTTGGATTTCTTCCTGGGCTGAAAACTCAATATAGGTTTGATAGCCAATGCGCGTGGTTATGCTGTACACCTGGTTCGGATTATAGGTAAGCATACGGATGCGGCCATCAGTAGATGCCCCCATTTCCTCTAGCAAATCCGCGCGCACAGGCGTTGCCGCCACTAGCAGCACACACAGTAATACCGCCAGCAGCGCATAACGTGTCATCATGACGGCACGTCCTCATTAATTTGATACATCGTCACATGAAACCCAAGCGGGTTTGCATAGCGCTCTTCCGTAGAAAGCGTCATTTTCGCGTATTCGAAATTAATCAACACGATACGGTTATATTCAATCGCCTGTGGCGTTTTATTGGTTTCTGAAATCATCAGGCGAATCTGCGCCACTTTTGGGCTGATGTAGGTAATGGATTTAATTTTCACGCTGCGCATGCCAAGCATACCGAGCCGCGCCATATTGCTGGACGCATTATTCGGATCAGCCCATTGCGAGAATTCGCGGTATACATTGGCGTCGGACATCAGGCGAACCAGGTTATAATTATATAAAATATCCGCCGAGGAATACCCTTCGCGTGCCCGTAAATACTGCACCAGGAAATAATTATTCACCACTTGATTGGTCGTAAGCTCACTGGCCGAAAGCGGGTCCACCATCTCGGTGCGGCCACTTTTCGCGTCGATCTGAATGACGTAGGGCTCAATGCTTTTCAATGGAATAAGCTGTGTCATAACCACCGCCATCACCAGCGTTGCGCCGAGTGACAGGATGGTAAATAATGATAACAGCTTGCGTTGCACCAACACGTGCTGATACCGGTCGCGATACCAGCTTTGCGGCTCCGGTTTAACTTTTCTATTTTTTCTGGCACCAATCACGCACAGTTCCCACTCATAAAAAAACGCTGTAACCGCGCGTTTCGTTGCGCGCACATCCACTAAGACAACTAAACTATACGGAGATATTGGTAAATTAGCCGTTAATTCAAGCCAGTTCTTCCCCTAGTTAACGTAAAAAACTTTACCTCATCGTAAAGAAGCTAAGGACCGGTTTACATTCTCCATCGTCTGTATCAACACCTCACGGTTGCTGGATCGCGCCGCTTCGCGCAATGCGTCGATCTGCGGTTGTAATTTGCCGCGCGTGGCCGCATCGGCGGTAATCAGCTTCGCCTCGGCCTCCTGAATGAGGTTCTGAGCACCGTTTCTCAGCTGACTCATCTGTAACTCACCATCTTCCTCGGCATGGCTGTTGCCCACGCCAAAGAAATTCCGTGCCGCTGGCACCAGACCGCCACGTTGGCCAAAGAAGCCATCACGCGCCCGGTTACCGGCATCGGTTAGCTGTGACATACCGGGGAAATTCACGCTTCCTGACGGCATCAACTGCCGTGCGCTGCCCATGCCGCTGGCATCCCCCCCAAGCATCGGCGCATACGCAGGCCCCGCCAATTGCCGCGCCAGATTCGGCATCTGTTTCATTAATTCATTAAAACAATACACCGTAATGCACAGCGCAATCAGATTGGTCATCAAAAACCAGATAAATTGCCCCTGCTCCACCAATTGCGACGGCATGATAGGGCAGGCAAGCCCCGGGTAACAAATACCCCAATCATCCACCAGCACCCGCACCGCGCCTACGGTTGCGATCATTTTTACCGGCACGATCATGCTGGCCAGTGCCGTGAAAAACGTATTGGCAAGCCCCCCCACCACCAAAAACCATAGCGCCAGCCCGCCAAATACCAGCACCACCTGCAGGGACAAGGAGACCATGTAGCGCAGCCAATCTTCAAAGAATTGCCGCGTGGCTTTAAACAACGCCAGGCTGAAAAACAACGGGCTCATCGTCATCAAAAACGCAATCACACTGATGCCCAGCAAATACGCCAGCAACGCCCGAATCAACACCATCAGCGACGTGCCGGTAAAATAGGCAAATAAAAATCCAATCGGCGGCAAAAACCATGAGAGCGAGGCAATCAATCCCCCCAGCGCCGCTCCCTGCATGGTCAGCGGCCCACTTAAAATATTGGCCACTAACTGGTCCATATATGCAAAGGCGGAACCGGTATTATTCATCCCCGTATTGGTCACGAGCTTCAGCATCCAGCCAATACCGGTTTGCATGGCGGAGAAGAAAAATGTATAGGCAATACCAATGCCCCAGGCGGAATTGGTCGCAAAAATCCACACCAGGCCAATTTTGATAATCCGCTGCAATCCCTCCGCCAGCGGCGCTTCCACATAACCCAGCATAAACTGAATGCCAAACACCATGATATACACGGTAATCGCCACTTCCAGCGGCCCCATGAGGGTTGCCTGAACGCCGCAATAAATGGCGCTTAAAATAGTGCTGAGCAGACTCTCCACATTGCACATCAGCCCGGAAAAAATACCGGTAACGCGACACCCCGCCGTATCAAATAGAAATCCCTGCGGCGCACCGGATACACAACCAAACGCCCATGCCGCCGCCGGGCTGAACAGCGCCACCAGCGCGACAAGCAGCCGCCTATGCATAATCCCCCCGCGTGCGGATCTGTGCCAGACGCAGCGCCGTGGTATCACCGGATAATAAGGGTAAATGCATATCCAATCCATTGAGCGGCAGCGCGCAGGCTACCGTTTCCACTCCGTGCCGCACCAAAAACTCGCCTTTTTGCCGTTCCAGGCGTGATAAATTTTGTTCCTGCTGCGCCGACAGGCCAAGTACGGAGGGCATATAATCGGTGGCGATGTCATCCGGCAGAATAAGCGTCGTGGACAGATGCGGCAATAATTCCTGGGTAAAATAACTATCGGCATGCTCGGCAAAGTGCCGGGTTGTAAATAAAAGCGCCGCGTTATTGCGCGTAAGCATATCGAGCAGGCTTACGATACGCGCCGCGAAGAAATCATTGTCCAGCATATCCCACGCTTCATGCAGCACGATCAAGGTAGGCGCGCCGTCCAGCGTCATAATCAAGCGATGCAGTAAATACGAAAATACCGGCAACGCCATTGTCGGGTGCGTCATTAAACTGCTTACATCCATGCCCACCACCGCTCCGGAAAAATCCAGTGTGTCAACGCCTTTACTGAACACGGCAGCGTCGTCATGCATAATGGCGGTGACAAGCACCGGATGGGCACGTGCACGCCCGAGATTGCGTTCTGCAGGAGCCAGAGAAAATATTTCTGCCAGCCCCTGGTCTAATATGTCCCGCAACGCCGCAGACGGCAATGCATCCGATGCCACGAAATGACTAAGCCACGCCGTTAAAAACGCCCGGTTGCGCGGTGAATCCGGCAGCGATAACGGGTTTAATTCCACCCCCGCCGCGCCCCTGCCCGGTGTTAATTGGCTGTAATGCCCACCAAGCGATTGCACCAATGGCCGCGCGCTGAAATGGCGGTCAAGCACGATAAGCCGACCGCCATATTGCCGAGTCGATGCCGCCAGAAAATTCGTGAGTATCGCACCACGCGCGTCAGTAAAGCTGTTGAAATCCAACAGCGCACTGTGGCCATTGTCGCCGACATGAAAATGAAAAGCATACGGCGTTTCCAATGTTGTCGGCAATACCGCAACCGCGCCGCCCCACGGGCTTTTTTCCTCACCACAAGGGAAATAATTCAACCGCGCAAAACCCGCCATCCGCAGGGATGGAATCGTCGATTGGCGGCGGATGAATTCAAAATTCCCCGGCAGTTGTGCCCAGAACGCCTCTTCCAGCATAATATCTTCGCGCACCGTAATTAGTCCCAGCGTACTAAACGCCTGCTGCATGCGGCCCACGGACTCGTCCAGTGTGGAATAAATATCGCGAATGATAAGGATGCTGGTATGCTGTTCGGCAAAATCCGCCGGATGCTCTTCCAGCCCGCTTAGCATGGCCGATAAACCCGATGCATTCAAAATCGTATCATCCGGGCTGGTTTCCAGCATATCACGAATATTTTCCTGCTGTTTGAGTGCCTTATCAGCCGGCAAAAACCCCACTGTTTGCGTGATGATATATTCTTCCGGCAATTGCAGGCAGCGATCCAGCGCATGCACCGGCAATTCCGGGCACCCTTTAAGCGACAGCATCGCGCCAAAACGCCGGTTTTTTGCATCTAGCCGACTTTCCATCGCATCAAAACCGAACGTCAGTTCATGCGTCGCCAGCTGACGCGAGATATCCATATCGGTAACCGGCATCGACGCCGATTCCAGATTGACCAGAAAATGTAAAAACTCAAGCGGCTCAGAATACGCGATGTGTTCACGCTCAACGATACTTAAACGCTCCGCCTGAAACTGCGAAGAAAATGTACGCATGACCGCCGTTACCACCTGCTCTAACTGCAACTGAGATCGCTCAACGAAATCCTGTCGGTAATGCCGATGCCGACCTGGCAAAAGCCCCTGCTTGAAATCATGAATATTAAATAGATCTGCGGTCTGCCCGCGTTGCAAAATAGAAATATATACTTCATTGCGGTAACTATGTGTCCAGGGGTGGGCTTTTTGCCAATCCGCATGCAGCGCCTGCGCGGCCGGTTCGGAAAATGCCGGAATATGCGGAATCGGCGCACGTCTACGCACGGTGTGAATCCAAAATGCATATGCTTCTGACGCTGCATGCTCCATTACCGTGGAACGCAACGTTTCCCGTAGCAACGCCTGGCCGTTTCCCGCCTCATAATCGCGCCCTTCGGCATCGGTCGCAATACGCAGTATTTGCAGCAATTCACCATTTTTGGTGAGCAGGGTATGTGCGTCTAAATGATAGGCAAAGGGAAGAAAATCAGCTTGGGTAAAGGCGGGAGCTTTCCCCGCAACCTGTGCAGAGGAATGTTTATCGCTGGAATTGCGGAATTTCAAAAACACAAAGGATAAACATGGGTTATATCAAGAATAAGGTTACATTATAGAAAAAACAGCCGGGGGTCTAGCCCCGGCTGTTTCATTTAGCCATTAGCGACCGAAGTTACCGAACGTAATGCTCGTGGTGCAAACAGCCGCTGTGTTGCCGGTGCCGGTGAAGATAGCGTCGACCAATGCCGCGCCGCCGAACACCAAAGCGATACCGAGGCCGACGATAAGCGCCATACCCCAGGATACTTTACCCAGCAATGCACCGATACCGATGATGGTTACGGCGATTGTGGCAATACCCTTACCGGTGTTGCCGGTGAACCATTTGGCCACCAAGCAATAAATTGCACCGATTGGAGTATCGTTACTTGCGAAAGAGAGAGACGGCAGCATCATTACCGTAGCGGCAACAAGCATAACCGCGCACAATTGCCAGGACATCGCCAAGCCTTTGCGCTTTGAAACGAGGGTTGTATCAGACATGATTGTCTTCCTTCTGTTAACAGTAGTTGTACATTACACACGCCCGAAATCGGGCATGGACTGTAGGGGAATATCCCCTCACAAATTAAGGTATACCAGATTAATGTGACAGTTTGTTGACAGTTTTAGTAAAAAACACACCAAATGCCCTTTTCTTCACCGCTTCCCCACGCCCACAGCTCTTTTCTTGCTTACCTATAGAGAAGTAAGAAGTATGGGGGTGAAGGACGCGCTGCGTATTTAAGTTCCTAAGCTACTGCGGGCAAACGCTTATCAAAGATCAAATCCAAGGCGGCGCCTGCTTCATGGGGCGGAATCTTATGGAGGGGCATGATTTTGCTGATGTGAATAATTGCCCCGGTCATGCCGTATTTTACGGCCTCATCGAGGTAAACCGAGTTCAGCACATGCCGCGCCGGCGGATTCAGGCCGAAGGAAATATTGGAAAGGCCAAGCACGATTTGCACTTCCGGCAACGCTTCGCGTATGCGGGCGATGGCTTCAAGTGTCCAATGCCCAAGCTGGCGGTCATCCTCATTTCCCGTGCAAATCGTGAAAGTGAGCGGGTCGATAAGCAGATCCGAGGCTGGAAGCCCATGTTTCACACAGCAGAAATCATGCAGGCGCTTGGCAATTTCCACCTTTTTTGCCACATCTTTGGCCATGCCTTGCTCGTCAATGGTCAGCGCCACCATGCTGGCCCCGTATTTTCTGGCCAAAAGCATCCGTGCTTCCGCTGGCTGTTCACCGTCTTCAAAATTCAGGGAGTTGATAATGGCTTTTCCGCCGTATAATTTTAGCGCCGCTTCCAGCACCGGAAGTTCTGTAGAATCAATAACTAACGGCGCGGTTACTTCACCCCGCAGCCGCGAAATCATGGCGCTCATATCCTGAATTTCATTGCGCCCGACATAGGCCGTGCAAATATCCAGCGCATGGCTACCTTCGCGCACCTGTTCCTTGGCCATATCCAGGCACAAATCCCAATCTTCCGCCGCCTGTGCCTCACGGAATTTCTTGGAGCCGTTGGCATTGCACCGCTCGCCAATAGCAAAAATCGCGTTTTGCTGGCGCAATTCCACCCGCTCATAGAGCGACGCGACCGCTGGCACCCAATGCTGTTGGCGCTGAGCCGGCGCTGACCGGCGCTTACCCGGCGTTTGCCGCTCAAGCATGGCGTTCAGTGCCATGATATGATTTTCATTGGTCCCGCAGCAGCCGCCAATAATATTGATGCCGTCCTCTTTCAGGAATCGCTCCATCCACCGGGCCATTTCTTCCGGCCCCAGCGGGAAATGGGCGCAGCCATTGACCAGTTCCGGCAGGCCTGCATTGGGCAGAATGGAAATCTTGCCCGGCCAATTTTGCGAGAGCCAGCGCACATGGTCCGCCATTTCCTGCGGCCCGGTCGCACAGTTGAGGCCCATGATGGGGATGTTGAGTGCATGCATAATCGTCGCCGCTGCACCAATATCCGTTCCCACCAGCATCGTGCCGGTCGTTTCCACGGTAACCTGCACCATAATCGGAATATCTTTGTTGGCCTGAGCCATAGCAGCGCGCGCGCCATTCACCGCCGCTTTGACCTGCAGGGGGTCTTGCGATGTCTCGACCAGAAATGCATCGGCCCTGCCAGCTATTAACCCCTTGCATTGCAAGGCGAAACTTGCCTCCAGCGTGTCGTAATCAATATGGCCCAGACTTGGCAGCTTTGTACCCGGCCCTATGGAGCCAATGACGAAGCGAGGCCGGCCATCGCCTGCGAATTCGGCTATGGCTTCATGCGCCAGCTCACAGGCGCGGGTGTTAATTTCTACCGTGCGCTCATGTAAATCAAATTCTCCCAGCGTTAGCGACGACCCGCCAAAGGTATTGGTTTCTACCGCATCCGCCCCGGCGGCAAAATATTTGCGGTGGACATCACGCACGAAATCCGGGCGAGAGATGTTGAGAATTTCTGAACAATTTTCCGCACCCAGAAAGTCTTTTTCCACATCCAGCCCGGCACCCTGAATTTGCGTGCCCATGGCACCGTCCAATAAAAGTACAGAATCGGAGAGAAAGTCGAGGAAATTGGCCATATTTACCTTACCCGAAGGTTAAAACCCCTTATTACCCCAATTGCCCGTTCCGCTCAATATCGCATTAAACAAACATTTTAGATAAATAATTACGATAGTTAACAAATATTAACTGTTCCGTCATTATAGCGTCACAGAAGCGTGCTAATGTTTAATTATAATTAATTAAACAGGAGGTTTTATGCGTATTTTTGTTTTTATCATGAGCGTGGTCATTATTGAAGTAGCCGCCTTCTCCGCATCGGCTTATTATCCAGTAAATACAAATGCGTCTATCTATCATGAGCCGACTTATATTGCCGCTAATTTTTAAATTTGCTGCGGTGAAAGCACCGCTATACGCAAAAGGCGCTGGCAAGCATGGTGTATAAACGTTTAGTGCATCCCTTAAAATGCATGCTATACACGATCCATGTCCAAAGCAACTTCCCACTTTGTCTGCGCCGCCTGCGGTGCGGTGCATAATAAATGGTCTGGCAAATGCGAGGCCTGTGGTGAATGGAACACGCTGTGTGAGGAAATGTCGGCAGAATCTGCACCCAAAGGCCTCGCCCCTAAAAGCGGAAAAAGCCGTAAAGTCGAATGGGTTGCCCTGGACGCCAACACCCCGGATGCGCCGCGCGCGCCCACTGGTATCCAGGAATTAGACCGGGTACTGGGCGGCGGCCTGGTGCATGGCTCCGCTGTATTAATCGGCGGTGACCCCGGCATCGGCAAATCCACCCTGTTATTACAAGCCGTGGTCGCCGCCGCTGCGCGCGGCGTCAGCGCCGCCTATATTTCCGGCGAAGAATCGGTGGCGCAAGTAAGCTTGCGGGCCAAGCGGCTTGGCATGGTAAGCGCCGGGGTGCAGCTGGCCGCCGCTACCAGCGTGCGCGATATTTTATCGGCATTGGATACCCCCACCGCACCGTCCATGGTGATTATTGACTCCATGCAAACGCTGTACATCGACAACATCGAAGCCGCGCCCGGAACGGTGTCGCAAGTACGCGCCTGCGCCAATGAATTGATTCGCCTGGCAAAACGCCGCGGATTCACCCTGTTTCTGGTCGGCCATGTCACCAAAGACGGGCAAATCGCCGGGCCACGCGTGGTTGAGCACATGGTGGATACCGTGCTCTATTTTGAAGGCGAGCGCGGCCACCCGTACCGCATCCTGCGCGCTGTAAAAAATCGCTTCGGCGGCACCGATGAAATCGGCGTGTTTGAAATGGGTGATGCCGGGCTACGGGAAGTCGCCAATCCGTCTGCCTTGTTCTTGTCGGGTCGACGCGGCGATATGCCGGGTGCAGCCGTGCTGGCCGGAATGGAAGGCACTCGCCCCTTATTGGTGGAAATTCAAGCCCTCGTTTCTCCTACTTTTATGACCTCACCGCGCCGCGCCGTAGTGGGCTGGGATTCGGCGCGCCTGGCCATGGTGCTGGCTGTGCTGGAAACCCGCGTCGGTGCACGGTTTTCTGACAAGGAAGTGTATTTAAATGTCGCCGGGGGACTGCGCATCACCGAGCCAGCGGCGGATTTAGCCGTAGCCGCTGCCCTGCTCTCCGCGCTGCAAGACCGGCCTGTGCCGGTGGGCACGGTATTATTTGGTGAAATTGCACTCTCGGGTGAAATACGCCCTGTCGCACGCGCGGAGTTACGGCTGAAAGAAGCAGAAAAATTAGGCTTCACCGCCGCACTTACTGGCCCTGTGCCTGCGATGAAACATTTGACCCTGGCGCTGAATAGAGTAGAAACGGTGCAAGCATTGGCAGAGCGCTTCGCAGACGCGCCAGCGCGCAACCGTCAGACAACAGAAGCATACGTATGATTCACGCCCACTTCACCTATTTTGACATGACCGTGCTTGGCGTGATGGGCCTGTCCTGTTTATTCGCCTTTTTCCGTGGGTTTGTGAAGGAAGTGCTGTCCTTAGGGGCATGGATTGGCGCGGGCCTGGTAACTATTTATTTCTTTCCTGATGTCGCACGCATCATTGAACCGCACGTTAAAAAGAATCCGATTGTCGCCGCAGGTTTTGCCTCGTTGGGTTTATATGTGGTTTCTTTGCTGGGTTTCTCCTTTATCAACATGCTTATCCTGCGCCTGTTTAAAGACAGCAAAGACGTAGGCATGACCGATAATTTACTCGGACTTGTTTTCGGCGCGGTACGTGGCGCATTTTTATTGTCGCTTGCCTATCTGGCTATGACCATAGTTCTGGGTGAAGAAAATCACCCCGACTGGCTAAAAGAAGCCCATACCAAGCCCTATGTAGAGCAAGGCGCCTTGCTGCTGGCACGCGCCGCACCGGGGTATCTGCAGGAATTGACCTCGCTGAAAAAGAACCTGGACGACACGCCTAAGCACAAAGCATATGAGGCCACCTCCGAAGACGAGGAAAGCATGCAGAAGCTGATGCAGCGCCTGGAACAGCCCTCGGACAGCGAACACAAGCCTGCCCACGTTGTCACCCCCACCAACGCAAATTAAAGGCTATTATGCGCACCACCAGCTTACTCAAAGCTATCCCGCTCTCTTTTTGGTCCAGCAATTTATACCGTGAGGTCGCTGTGTCCTGGCCGGGACTTGGGTATATCTATTTATTACTAGTAACCGCGCTGTGCATACTGCCCATGCAAGCTTTTATCACCCTCGGCACCAGCACCGTTACCTTAAGCGACCCGGTGGATGCGGAATACATACTCAAACAAATCCCGCCCATGCATTTTGAGCGTGGCACACTCACAGTCGATGTAGCGCAGCCTTACACCATCAGCATGCGCGAATCCGAAGAATTTAAAATTATTATCGATACGGAGCATCCTGTCACTGACTGGAGTGAAAAAAAATTTCAAGGCGCTGTATTTGGCAAAACGCAGATGATGACGTTAATGGAAAAAACCAGCGGTCACGGCCAGGAATCGCGGTTACATACCTATGCTCCTGAAATAAATCACACCGTAACCCGCGAAGAAGTGACCGGCTGGGCGGAAAAAGCGATTAGCTGGCTGACTCCTTTAAGCTTGGCACTCTATCCTTTTTTAGTGCTTAGCGTATTTCTGTACCGCATCATTCAAATGCTGGTCTATGGCCTGATTGGTCTGGGTATCGCTAAAATTTTGCGGACTACACTTATTTATGCTGATTGTATACGCCTCGCGTCACTAGCGATTACGCCTTTGATGATACTGGAAATGCTAGCTGGCCTGATTGACATTACTATTCCGTGGTGGGCCGCGTTTGTGCTGGCCATGGGCTACCTCTTTTATGCGGTGAAATCCAATGCCCCTGCCCAGCGATAAATTCCATGAAGAATGCGGCGTATTTGGCATTTTCGGCCACGCCGATGCCAGTGCGCATACCGCACTGGGCCTCCATGCCCTGCAGCATCGCGGCCAGGAAGCGGCGGGTATTGTAAGCTTTGACGGCGAGCAGTTTTACGCACACCGTGCGCTGGGCCTGGTCGGTGATAATTTCAATTCGCCCGACATTATGGGCGTGCTCAAAGGCCATATCGCCATAGGCCACAACCGCTACTCCACCACCGGGGAAACATTGCTGCGTAATGTGCAGCCGTTTTCCGGCGATTTCAGTTTTGGCGGACTGGCCATTGCCCATAACGGCAACCTCACCAACGCAGCCAAGCTGCGGCGGCAATTGATTGACCAGGGCAGCCTGTTTCAGTCCACTTCAGACACCGAAGTCATCATCCACCTCATCGCCCGTAGCCGCGCCACCAGCGTGGAAACACGGCTGGTCGAGGCACTTACCGCAGTAGAAGGCGCATATTCGCTGGTGGTGATGGCCCGCGATGTATTGATCGGCGTGCGTGACCCCCACGGCATCCGCCCGCTGGTGCTGGGCAGGCTTGGCGATTCGTATTTGCTGGCGTCGGAAACCTGTGCGTTTGACATTCTGGGCGCCGAATATGAGCGCGACATTGAACCGGGAGAGATGGTTATCATCACCCCGCAAGGCATCCGCACGTCGCGGCCTTTCACGCCGGTTGCGCCACGCTTCTGCATTTTTGAATATGTCTATTTCTCCCGCCCCGATTCCGTCAGCGGCGGGCGCAACGTCTATGAAACCCGCACGCAAATCGGCGTGGAACTGGCGGCGGAAACGCCCATTCCCGCCGATGTGGTGGTGCCGGTGCCGGATTCCGGGATACCCTCGGCCATTGGCTATGCCAAGGCGTCCGGCATTCCGCTGGAGCTGGGGATTATCCGCAACCATTATGTCGGCCGGACCTTCATTGAACCGAGCGATCAGGTGCGTAATTTGGGCGTAAAACTCAAACACAATGCCAACCGTGCCGTGCTGGAAGGCAAGCGGGTGATTCTGGTGGATGACAGCATCGTGCGTGGCACGACGTCGAAAAAAATCGTCGCCATGGTGCGTGAAGCCGGAGCAGCGGAAGTGCATATGCGCATCGCCAGCCCGCCCACCACCAACCCGTGTTTTTACGGCGTGGATACCCCAAGCAAAGACCAGTTACTGGCTGCGAATTATAATGTGCAGGAAATGGCCGAGCTGATCGGGGTGGATAGCCTGGCATTTTTGTCGATCGACGGCCTGTACCGCGCAGTCGGCGAAAAAGGCCGCATCAACCGCCAACCGCAATTTTGTGACGCGTGTTTTACCGGCGATTACGCCGTGCGCCTAACCGACGCCGAAGCAAAAGACGTATTTAAGCGCAGCAAGAAAACAGGCAGCGTGGGGGAATTTTAGGATTACGCCCTACCGTCTTAATTGCCTTTATAAAGTAGGTGCTTGGCCTTGCTGCTGACGCCAAGTACTTTCATAACGATTAACTTGCACTTGCGGTTCTGGTTGTCCGGTTTCCGCAGCCTCTGTTGGCTCGAGAGGTGACGCACATTTGGGCTCAACTTTTTCAGATTTGGGCTCATTTTTTTTAACCTGACCACTATCTGCCATAACTCATCCTCATATTAATGAGCCATCATCCTATCAAATAATGTATTTTTGTCAATATTTGATTAACTATTACCACTTGCCAGTGGCTCCGCCGCCGCCAAAGCCGCCGCCACCGCCACTAAATCCACCCCCGGAATCGCCACCGTCACCCCCATCGCGAAAACCACTGCCGAAATCCCCACCTGCCCCTCCGCTAAACCCGCCATCGGAATCCCTTCCGCCACGCCGATCCGAATCAGGGAATATGAAGGGAAGGAAGGGCAAAAACCAAAAGCTCCCTCGCCGGCGCATGAGGAAGAAGAGGATGATGAAAAATATAATCAAAACAACAGGCGTAGAGGAATCCGGGCTTGCTTGGGCCGGGATGCCCTTCCCCCCTATGGCTGCAAGCATAGCACCGGTTCCATTGATAATGCCTTGCTCCATATGGTTGTCGCGGAATGCCGGCAAGATAATCTGCTGAATAATCTGGCTGGAAAGTGCGTCGGTGAGCACCGGCTCCAGCCCATAGCCCACCTCTATCCGCACCGCACGTTCCTGCGGGGCGACCAGCAGGATTGCGCCGTTATCCTTACCCTTTTGCCCCAATTGCCAATGCCGACCGAGCTGGTAGCCGTAATCAGCAATGTCATAGCCTTCCAGCGAGGGAATCGTCACCACGGCAAGCTGATTGGTGGTGCCGCGCTCATAATCATCAAGCTGCTGCTCAAGCAGCGCCTGCCCCTGTGCAGACAAAACATGCGCGGCATCCACCACATGCCCGGTGAGTTCGGGAAAATGCGGTGCGGCAAAACTCGCGCTGCTGGCGCAGGCCCACAGCACTGCAAGCAGCAGCGCGCGCATGTTAGAATTTCACCGCGGGGGCTTTGTCAGCACCTTCGGTTGCGGTAAAGGGCTGCTTCGGCTGTGCGCCGTAAATCATCGCCCAGATGCGCCCGGGGAAGGTACGCACCGTGGTGTTATAGTGCTGCACCACTTCGATATAGTCTTTGCGGGCAATGGCAATCCGGTTTTCCGTGCCTTCCAGCTGCGATTGCAACGCCATGAACTGCTCGTTCGCCTTGAGATCCGGGTAACGCTCCGACACCACCATCAAGCGCGACAATGCTGAGCTAAGCCCGCCTTGCGCCTGCTCAAATTTCTGCATCGCCTGGGGGTCGCTAAGCATTTGTGGCGAAAGCGTCACCTTCGTCGCGTTGGCACGTGCTTCAATTACATCGGTGAGCGTGGATTTCTCAAAATTGGCGTAACCTTTCACGGTTTCCACCAGATTGGGCACCAAATCCGCCCGGCGTTGATACTGGTTTTCCACCTGCGCCCACGCCGCGTTGACCTGCTCTTCTTGCGTGGGAATGGTGTTGATGCCGGTGGCAACAAATATACCCACCAGCACCAGCAACCCGATAAGCCATTTCATGGTTATTTTCCTTCGTAATTGTCTTTAATGAACCGGTCGAGCAACCGGATGCCATAGCCTGTTGCACCCTTGGGATTGGTGTCGCTGCCTTTTTTGCTCCAGGCCATACCCGCAATGTCCAAATGCGCCCAGGGCGTGCCCTCTTTGATAAAACGCTGCAGGAATTGCGCAGCGGTGATGGAACCTGCTTCGCGGTCCGCACCGATGTTTTGCATGTCAGCAATATCGGAATTGATTTGCTTGTCGTAGACATCGGCCAGCGGCAAGCGCCACAATTCTTCACCACTGGCTTTACCGGCGTCAAACAATTGCTGCGCAAGCGTATCATCGTTAGAAAACAGCCCGGCGCGTGATGTGCCAAGCGCTACCACGATGGCGCCCGTAAGCGTTGCCAGATCCACGATCAGGCGGGGGCTGAAATTTACCTGCGCATACCACAACGCATCGGCCAGCACTAAGCGGCCTTCGGCGTCGGTGTTGAGCACTTCGATGGTCTGGCCGGACATCGAGGTCAGCACGTCGCTTGGGCGGATGGCGTTGCCATCAGGCATATTTTCCACCGCACCGGCTACGCACACTACGTTTACTTTGGCTTTGCGTGCAGCCAGGGCATGCATTAAGCCGATCACCGCGCCTGCGCCAGCCATGTCGTATTTCATGTCTTCCATGCCGCCCGCTGGTTTGATGCTGATGCCACCGGTATCAAAGCATACGCCTTTGCCGACGAAGGCAAGCGGCGCGGCGGCTTTACCTTTGGCCGCTTTTGCACCATTCCATTGCATGACGATCAGCTTGGATTCACGCACCGAACCCTGGCCGACACCGAGCAATGAGCCCATGCCCAGCTTGGTCATTTCGGCTTCGCCCAGAATTTTGACGTCCACGCCGAGCTTAGTGAGTTTTTTGCACTCATTAGCCAGCGATTCCGGGTAAATGACATTAGGCGGTTCCGTCACCAGGTTACGCGTGACAAAAATACCTTGCGCCAGCGGCTCCAATTGTCCAAACGCCGCCTGCGCGGTTTTGGATTGCGCGACGACGAAATTCAGACCAGCGAGCGTTGGCTTATCTTCTGGCTTTTGTTTGGTGTGGTATTTATCAAAGCGGTAGCTTTTGAGCAATGCGCCATAGCCGATATGAGCGGCGAGGTCCGTGTTGGAAAGCGCGGCTTTGGGCAGGTCTACCACGAATGTCGCGGTTTTTGCGCCGTAGGCGTTGAGCGTTGGCACTGCGCCGCCGCCGATGCTTTGAGCGATAAGCGCACTTAATTCAGCCAGTTTTCCGGCGCCCGCAAGTACAATGCGGTCATAGCCTGGAATACCTGGAATACCAAAAAACTGGCCTTTTTTTCCGGTGAACTTGCTGGCTGCAAGCGAGCGCGCAATAGCCCCGCCGGATTTTTTATCCAACGCGGCAAGCGCGGTAGAAAATTTCTTATCGTCACCCACCAGAAACACCAGGGTTTCGGCTTTGGATGAGGTGGATTGGGTATCCTGGAAGCTGATTTTCATAGGCAGAGTAAGTCCTTTCAAGTATGGTCATGCGCATGCTGAATTGTTACACGCGCTATATCATGCGGCAGCTCCTGCATTCAGCAGGGCTCGTGACGCTGAGTCTTACCAGCATCGTCTGGCTGACGCAAGCCTTGCGCCTGATGGATGTGATCGTCAACCAAGGCGTATCGCTCAATATATTCCTGCTGCTCACACTGCTGATGTTGCCTTCGCTGCTGCTGATGATTTTGCCGGTAGCCCTGTTTTGCGCCGTGATGTTTACCTATTACAAATTGCGCCAGGATAGCGAATTAATTGTACTCCAATCCGCAGGTATCAGCCGCTGGCGCTTAGCCAGAGGAGCACTGACTGTGGCAAGTGGCGCGATGGTGCTGGGGTATGTGATCGGATTCTATTTGATGCCCACAACGTTCACCGAATTTCGCAATATGCAGAATTTTATTCGCAACAATTATGCATCAGTCATGTTGCAGGAAGGCGTGTTCAACACACCGATTGAAGGCCTCACCGTGTTTGTACGCACCCGCGACGCCGATGATATGTTTCACGGCATTTTAGTGCATGACAGCCGCCAGGCGGGAGCGTCGGTTACCATGATGGCGGAAAGCGGAAAGTTGGTGCAGACACATCAAGGCCAGCGCTTTCTGTTGACCCATGGCAACCGCCAGGAAATGCGTGAGGGCAAATTATCGCTGCTGTATTTTGACAGTTACGGGCTGGATTTAAGTTTCTATGCTACCGCCATGGCGCAGCGCAATACGGACGTGCGTGAGTTATTTTTTCCTGCACTGATACGTACGGAAGGACTGACCGCAAGCGAAATCGGTGACCGGCGGCAAGAGCTGCATCAACGCCTCACCTGGCCGCTCTATGCCATGACGTTCACGCTGGTAGCGCTGGCCGCGCTGGTGGCCGGGGAATATAACCGCCGGGGTAATACACGCAGATTGGTGACGGCTGTACTTGCCGTAACCGCCATCGCATTTTCTGCGGTGGGGCTACGTAATCTGGTGGGCACCAATGCATGGTTCACCTTCTTTGCCTATCTGAATGTGTTTATTCCCGCCGCTATCGCCGCCGCCATCATTAGCGACCGACTGCCGCGCTATGCGTTTCCCCGCTTATCGCTGCCACTTAAAAGGAGCATGCCATGATCACTACCATGCCCCTTACTATGTCGCTTTATATCGGGCGGCGTTTTCTCCAGGCAATGCTGCTGGCACTGTTTGGCCTGGTTGCTATTGCAGTGCTGATTGACACCATTGAATTACTCCGCCGCGCTTCAGGCGTTCCAGGAATTCCGCTGAGTGTGTTGCTGGAAATGGCGCTACTGAAAAGCCCGGCAATCACCGAAAAATTATTGCCGTTTGCCGTACTGGCGGGAAGCCTGCTTGCCCTCACCCGCCTGACACGCACGCAGGAATTGGTGGTAGCGCGCAGCTTCGGGGTTTCGGTGTGGCAGTTTTTAGCGCCCGCTTTGGTGGTAGCGTTTGCGTTTGGTATTTGTTCGGCTGCGGTATTTAATCCCATGTCTGCCGCATTGCTGTTGAAATTCGAGCGCATGGAAGGAAAATATTTAAGCGGCAAACCGAGCCTGCTTACCGTCTCATCATCTGGCTTATGGCTGCGGCAGATTGAACGTAACTGGCCGGAGGTAGGAGAGCACATTATTTACAGCCTGCGCATCTCGCAAAGCGACATGTCATTTTCCAATGTCATTATTTTTACCTATGACAAGCAAGGCAAATTCATCGAGCGCCTCGATGCTAACACCGCCGCATTAGAACCCGGAGAATTGCATTTGCATGGCGTTATTCGTTCATTACCCGGCCATCCGCCGGAGCAATTGGCGGAATACCGTTTGCCGACCAGCCTGAAAATTGCCCATATCCAGGATAGTTTCGCCTCGCCGGAAACCATTTCGTTCTGGAAATTGCCTAGCTTTATTACCGTGCTGGAGCGCGCCGGATTTTCGGCCCTTCGCCACCGCATGTATTTTAACCGCTTACTTTCCGCACCGTTTCTTTATTGCGGCATGGTGCTGATTGCTGCGCTCTTTTCCCTGCGCCTGCCACGCATGGGGCGCATCGGCCAATTAATTACGGCGGGTATCGTGACGGGGTTTTTCCTGCATTTCTTCACCAATATCGCCAGCACGCTGGGTATGGCAGGCACATTGCCAATATTACTTTCCGCCTGGGCGCCAGCGGCTATTATCGTGATGATCGGCGCGGGGACGCTGCTGCATTTGGAAGACGGCTAAAAGGAGAATGGCGGATCAGGTATTGGGGAGTTATCTATTCTTAATCCCTCATCCCCAGCCTTTAATCCCTTCTCATCAATTTATGCCGCTTCGCCGTCGTCTGATTCGGCTTCAACGATTTTCGGGCGATACGGTGCGACCACACTGTCAAGCTGGGTTTGACTGCACAGGCCCAGTAACACGGGGTCACGCGGCTTGATGTTCGAGGTATTCCAATGGCTCTTTTCGCGCACCGCGGCGATGGTGGTTTTGGTAGTGCCGATCAGTTTCACAATCTGTGCATCTGGCAGGCTTGGGAATTGTTTTACCAACCAGGAAATCGCATCCGGCTTGTCGCCACGACGGGCAACGGGCGTGTAGCGCGCGCCTTTGGATTTGGTTTGGATGTATTGGCGCGCCGTTCCCGCCAGCGTCAAATGTGCTTTTGGATCTTTTTCGCAGCGTTCGATTTCTTCACGGTTAAGCTGTCCGTTGGCGAGTGGGTCCTGACCGGTTAAGCCTTGCGCTACTTCACCGTCAGCAATGCTTTGCACTTCCAGCGCGTGCATACCGCAAAATGCAGCGATCTGGTCAAAGGTAAGCCCGGTATTTTCTACCAGCCATACGGCGGTCGCTTTAGGCATTAGGGGCAGGGTCATAAAATATACTCGCTCTTGCGTTTAAGGGGAAAAGGGGTATGTTTATAGGCGTAACCGTTTAGCCTTGCAAGCTTTTTCACACATGCCCCTTCATCCTAACCTGCTGAATATCACGCCTATAGGCGATTATGTGCTGCATGTCACCCTCATGCGGCCCGATGCAGCCAATGCCCTTAACACCGAGCTTGCGCAGGATATTTCCATATTTTTCAAGCAATTGGATAAAAAATTTCGCGTCATAGTGCTTACCGGCCAAGGCCGCTCTTTCTGCGCCGGGGCGGATTTAAAAGAACGTCAGGGCATGAGTGAGCGCGATTGGGAAAAACAGCACCAGGCCTTACGCGCCGCCCGCGATGCAATTCTTCACTGCGAGATTCCCATTATAGCCGCCGTTAACGGCGCAGCATATGGCGGCGGGATGGAACTGGCCTTAGCCTGCGACTTTATCTACGCCGCAGAAAATGCGCGTTTTGCGCTGCCGGAGGCGACACTTGGCATCATGCCAGGCATGGGCGGCACGCAATTGCTGCCACGGGCCATTGGTAGCCGCGCCGCCACCGAAATGCTGTTAACCGGCCGCTCCATTGACGCCGAAACGGCATTGCGCATGGGCCTGGTAAACCGGGTGGTTCCCATTGTGCAGCTATTGCCAGAAACCCTTGGCGCTGCCCAACACATCGCCGATGCCGCCCCGCTTGCCACCCGCGCCATTAAGCGCGTAGTACGCGAAGCAGCGGAACTATCGCTACAAGAAGGATTAATTGCTGAATTGGCCGCCTATCGGAGCTTATTAACCTCAGCCGACCGGCACGAAGGCATTACCGCTTTTAATGAAAAAAGGAAGCCGCGCTTTAACGGAGAGTAACCTAAGAAACGTTACTGCACGCAACGTTATTGGCGCCTACCGCCAGGGATACCAGAGAATTTGCGCCAAATACCAAAGCAATACCGGTGCAAACGATGAGCGCCATACCCCAGGAAATCTTCCCCAGCATTGCGCTGATACCAAGCGTAATGACCACCAGCGTGGCAATCGCGCTGCCAATTCCGCCTTTTTGGATGAGATACGCCACATTGCATAATACCGCAGTCATGTTCCCGGCCTGGGATTCACTGGACAGGAACACCATGACCACTGCAACCAACGCCAGCGCCATAAAAAGGCGGGTAGTTGTTTCCATATATGCGGCTCTGATTGTCATATTTTCTCCAAACTTACTATCCATTACATTATCTCGTTATGCCTAGCTTACCCGAAAAATGTGACAGTTTTTTTACAGTAATCACTTAATATCAAAATATTTTCAAAAAAGGTTGCAATTTTGCGACTTGGAGGCTTTGTTACCCTCCTTAATATAGACACAGGGGGCATGTATGACCGGAAAAATTGAATCCAGACTGAAAGAGTTAGGCCTGGAATTACCCCAAGCTGCTGCGCCAGCAGCCGCTTATGTGCCCTATACCATGGCCGGAAACCTGGTATTTATCTCCGGCCAATTGCCCATGCAGGGCGGAAAACCGCAAGGGCTAGGTAAGCTCGGCGCGGAAATCAGCATCACACAAGGGCAAGAAACTGCCCGTTTGTGTGGGCTGAATCTCCTTGCCCATTTGAAAACGGCATGCGGCGGCAATCTCGACCGCGTGCAGCGCATCATTCGCTTAGGGGTTTTTGTGGCCTCGGCGCCAGGATTTACCGATCAGCCGAAAGTGGCCAATGGCGTGTCGGACCTCATGGTGGAATTATTCGGTGACGCAGGCAAGCATGCGCGCGCGGCCGTTGGCGTATCGGAATTACCGTTTGGCGTGTCCGTGGAAGTGGATGCAATCGTCGAGATCGACTAATGCCGCTAGTAATGCTTTCCGCTGAGTAGCTGGATGGCGATAAGATGCAGCGTGTACACCCATAACGAATAGCGGGCTGGCCATGCAAGCAGCGTGGCGTGGCGCTGCACAATTGCAGGCAATTCCATCGGGCGCGGCGTATAATGCCACAACACCAGGCCGGTGGCGGCGGTTACGAACACACACAGCAGGGTGGTTGGCGCATTAAAGGCGAAAATGACCGATTCCAGCCCGGCATATAGCACGCACGCGCCGATCAAAATCCCCATACGGTCTCCGCGCTTAAACTGCTCGGCATGTTTTTGCAAATAGCCCGCGTATGCAAAGAGTAAGCCCGGCGTACCATAATGAAAAAAGTCCGAACTGGGAAATAGTACCGCCAGCAGAATAAAGGCATCCCATGGCCGCTTCAGCGAAATACGCCCCTTTTCCACCTGCGCCAGCAACAGGCGGGCGATGATGAAGCTTACCAGAATATTGATATTCATCAGCGAGCCGCTGAGCGACGTGTTCATCACCGCCAGCGCGACGGCACACAGCAGCAAATCCCAGCGCAGCCGGTAAGACCGTGAATAGCCGATGAGAAAAAAGAAAATCGGCGCCGTGCCCCGGCCAATCGCCCGCAGCCATAGCTGGTCTGGGAACAGTACCCAGCCAATATGATCAAAAACCATTAAACACAAGGCAAGGAGCTTCAGCGCATCGTGCGTATTAAACGCCCCGTAGCGTGACAGTTTTTTATCGTAAAAATCCGCTGCTTGTTTAGGAAAAACCTTCATTCTTCCACTATACGCACTATTGTTTTTCGTGCAATTGGCGACCGAGTTACCGCTATGATATTATCTCTCAACCACCTGAAGGGGCTCTTTTGGCTTAAACTGTAATGCATCAGCAACTGTATCTGGCCGTAAATCATCCCTCAAGGCAGCATATTGTTCTAATACGGCAAAATATTCTTTCGCTGCAGAAGAGGTGTCTTGATACTTATTTTCTAACTCTCGAATGTCTTTTAAGGGCCACTCTTTGGCGTTGTCAAAATACGTTTCTAATGAATAAGTTTTGGAACTGGTTCTAGACAGATGCGCTACATACTGTGTTGCAGTGTCTAATAATCGCTTTTCTAACGTTTTAAGTATTGGATTACGTTCAGCTTTAGGATTATGTCCTTGCTCCAACTGCCGCAACTCAATAATCCTTTGATATAAGGACTCATCTAATCCCGTAGTAGAAGAAATTTTTAACTTCTGAGCGGTTGCCAGATCCATCGCAAAGCACCGTTCTGTTTCTATAACCATATTTCTGTTTTTATCAGCGTTTACATACCGCTCAATTGTATTAAACAAGGCGGTTTTTGCTACTTTAATGAGATGTGGGTTACCAATATCAGTCATATAGCCCCGCGTATTATTTGTTAAATCAAGCAGGATACTATCAGCAGCATACATGGTTAAAAAGTTAAAGTTTTGTGACAGATGTTAAATTCGCGAAGTAAATTCCGCCTCGGTCTTTTCGCGGATTTCTTCTAGCGTTACGCGGGGGGCGCATTCGGTGAGGGTGATGCCGTGCTTGTCCAGCGTAAATACGCCAAGCTCGGTGATGACCATGTTTACCACCCCCGCTCCGGTGAGCGGTAAGTTACAGCGCTTGACCAGCTTGGGTGCGCCGTCTTTGGCATTGTGCTCCATCAGCACGACGATTTTTTTTACGCCCGCCACCAGATCCATGGCGCCGCCCATGCCCTTGACCATTTTACCCGGCACCATCCAATTGGCCAGATCGCCATTTTCCGCCACTTGCAGCGCGCCGAGAATCGCCACGTCAATATGCCCGCCGCGAATCATGCCAAAGGAGGTCGCGCTGTCGAAATACGAGCTATACGGCACTTG
>CAZGVV010000001.1:44228-65993 GCA_964529155.1 uncultured Rickettsiales bacterium | reverse complement strand
TTGCTGGCACATGATAATGTAAGCCATGCTCAATATAAAAACCTTCGCATGCATATGATTTTTTCTCCTAAGGAACTGCATGATTTGAATGCTTCAAGCAAGCTTAACACCAGTTGGGACTTTTTTCGTTATTTGCGCGATATTGGCCGAAAAGCGGCCGATTCCTGGCTGGAATCCAATTATGATAATTTGGGCACAAAAGCGACATTTGACTTTGACCAAGTGTTTGAATTGAAGAAAGAGCCAGCCATATTAGCAGGTGCGGCATAAGGCTAATCCACCCATACGGTTTTTACATTCGTAAATTCACGAATACCCCATGCCCCCATTTCCCGGCCATAACCGCTTTCTTTTATTCCACCAAAAGGCAAGCGGGCATCTGATCGCACCATGGCATTTATAAATACTTGTCCGGCGTCAAGATGCGTTCGAGCAAATATTTCGGCGCGCGCTATATTTTCACTGAAAATAGCGGAACCAAGGCCAAATTCCGTTGCGTTTGCAAGCGAGAATGCCTCCTCTTCATCTTTAGCTTCAATAATAGCAGCTACAGGGCCAAACAACTCTTGATCAAATGCAGGCATTCCGGGTTTTACATCTGTAAGGATCATTGGCGGAAAATAAGCGCCTTCGGCAGGAATGCTTCCTTTAAATACCACCTGCGCCCCACGAGTAACGCTCTGTTGCACTTGCTGATGCAATGCATCACATAAATCCGTGCGGGCAAGCGGCCCAATATCCACGCCTACTTTTATTTTTTCAAAACACTCTATAAATGCACGCTTAAATTCTCGTCGCACTTCATGCAGCACAATAAAACGCTTTGCGGCAATACAGCTTTGACCCGTGTTAATAAGACGGCTCTGGGCACATATACTTGCCGCTTTTTGTATATCGGCATCTGCAAACACAATATACGGATCACTTCCTCCCAATTCCAATACTGTCTTTTTCAAAAGTGCACCTGCTTTAGCTGCAACAGCTTTTCCAGCTGGCGTGCTCCCCGTTAATGTAACTGCGCGAATAGCAGGATGCTCGATCCAATGCTCAATCTGTTTTCCTGGCACCAGTAAGGTAGTAAAAACACCTTCTGGGAAACCCGCATCAATAAAAATCCGCTCAATTGCCAGTGCACAGCCATTTACATTAGATGCATGTTTTAATAAGCCCACATTACCGGCCATCAGATTAGGAGCAGCAAAACGGAATACCTGCCAAAAAGGAAAATTCCATGGCATAATGGCAAGTATTACGCCAAGCGGCTGGTAGGTAACAAAGCTTTTACGGGCATCTGTCTTCACTACGTCATCGCGCAGCATCGCTTCCGCATGATCTGCATAATAATCACAGGCGCTGGCACATTTTTCGATTTCTGCCAGGCTATCTTTTAATATTTTCCCCATCTCATCGCTAATAAGCTGAGCCAGAACATCTTTTTGTTCCCGCAATAAGCCGGCAGCCTGGCGCATCAGCTCAGCACGCTCAGAAAATGGCTTGTGCCGCCATTGCCCGAAACAATGCTGTGCTTGCCCGATACGCGCATTTACCTCTGCATTACTATGCGCTTCATATGCTTTTATTAAACGACCCGTCGCGGGATTAATGCTTTTCATTTTCCTATTGCCCTCTAATATGTTAGGGATAAATTCTTTGTTACAAATTGGCCATACACATTATGCTGAATTTTGTCGATACCGACCAGCGTTATCCCACCGTTCGCCCTGCCAGTGAACGAATACAGGATTTTAAAGAGATTTATTTACCATATGATCCTGCGGCGGCAGCCACTCAAGCGTCACGCTGCTCGCAATGCGGCATTCCTTTTTGCCAAATACATTGCCCATTGCAAAACAATATCCCTGATTGGCTGATGCTCGCCGCTAATGGACGTATGGAAGAAGCGTATGCTTTATCCAGTGCCACAAACGCATTTCCTGAAATTTGTGGGCGTATCTGCCCACAAGATAAGCTTTGTGAAGGTAATTGTGTCATTGATCGCGGTTTTGGCGCCATCACCATCGGCACGATAGAAAAGCATATTACCGAAAACGCGTTTGCTAATGGGTGGGTAAAACCTATTACAATCGATCGGGAATCAGGTCAAAGCATTGGTATTATCGGCGCTGGTCCTGCCGGGCTTGCCGCTGCCGATGCATTACGCCGACAAGGACATGCTGTACATATTTATGACCGCTATGATCGCAGCGGTGGGCTGATGATTTACGGCATACCTAATTTCAAATTAGATAAACAAGTGGTGCTTAGGCGTGATGCATTGCTGAGAGATGGCGGGATTAACTTTCATTTGAATACGGCCGTAGGACGCGACGTCAGCTTCCAGGAAATTCGCCAGCGCCATGATGCCGTGCTGATTGCTACAGGTGTGTATAAATCCCGTGAGTTAGACATTCCTGATATGAGCCTTGGCAATATTGTGCCCGCCCTGGATTACTTAACTGCCAGTAACCGTAACAATTTGGGCGACAAACCTGAAAACCGGCCAGATTTGCACGCCGCAGGAAAACGGGTTGTTGTCATTGGCGGTGGCGATACAGCGATGGATTGCGTGCGTACCGCCGTTCGCCAAGGCGCTACTTCCGTTACCTGCTTATATCGCCGTGACCGCTCCAATATGCCAGGCAGCGCACGTGAGGTGAAGCATGCGGAAGAAGAAGGCGTCACATTTGAATGGCTTTCCGTGCCTCGTGCTTTTGCTGGCGATGGCGTTGTGTCCCGGGTTTTAGTACAACGAATGCGCTTGCTCTCTACCGAAAGCGGCCAACGCCAGGGCATTGCTCCTATTGAAGGCGCAACGAATATGCTGGAGGCGGATTTGGTGATTAAAGCCTTGGGCTTTGACCCGGAGCCTTTGCCCGGCATGTTTAATGAGCCAGGCCTTCGCACTTCCAGTAATGGCACATTAGAAGCAGATCCCCTCACCCTTATGACCACGCTGCCGGGGGTATTCGCCGCTGGCGACATTGTACGCGGCGCATCATTAGTAGTATGGGCAATCCGCGATGGCCGCGAAGCAGCTGCAGCAATTCAACGCTATCTTCATATGCAAGCAAAGGTTGCCGCATGATAAATGACTGGCCTGCACGCGCCTTATATCTTGCCGAACATGGCCTATACAATTCGACCGATGAACACGATGCGTGCGGCGTGGGGCTGATTGCGGCTATTGATGGCAAGCCTCGCCGGGAAATTGTTGAAAAAGGTATTGAAGGCCTCAAATCCATGTGGCATCGGGGCGCCGTGGATGCGGATGGGAAAACAGGAGATGGCGCAGGCATTCATCTGCAATTACCATTCGCTTTCTTTGCCTCGCATGTAGAGGGCATCGGGAAACGCGTGCTTTCAAACCGGCTTGCCGTAGGCATGGTATTTTTACCTAAGAAAAATTTTACAGCCCAGGATTCCTGCCGCTCTATAGTTGAGGCGGAGATATTGCGGTTAGGTTTCAGCATTTATGGTTGGCGACAAGTTCCGGTAGTATCCGGGGTTATTGGGGATGTTGCCAATGAATCCCGCCCGGAAATTGAGCAGATTCTGATCGCAGGTAAGCCGGAAATGGATGAAGCGCAGTTTGAGCGCGAATTATTTTTTATTCGAAAACGGATTGAAAATGCCGTGCGCGCTGCTGCAATTACTGATTTTTATATTTGTTCCCTTTCCAGCCGCTCTATTATTTACAAAGGCCTGTTTAAGGCTGAACAACTCACCGCCTTTTATCCTGATTTGCTGGATGAACGGTTTTCCTCCAACTTTGCCGTATTTCATCAACGTTTTTCTACCAATACCGCCCCCGCATGGCACTTAGCGCAACCATTTCGTATTATTGCACATAATGGTGAAGTGAATACGCTAAAGGGCAATATAAATTTCATGCGCAGCCATGAAGCCACGTTTCACTGCACAGCATTTGAAGGCTATATCAACGACCTTTTACCGGTCATCCCTGACAACACATCAGACACCGGCGCACTCGATTCAGTAATGGAAATTCTTACCCGCGCAGGGCGTGCGTTGCCTCTTGCTAAACTTATTCTTATTCCACCGGCCTGGAGCATGTTGAGCGATCTACCACAAGCACATAAGGACCTATTCTCATTTTGTAATAACGTATCCGAACCATGGGACGGTCCGGCAGCAATCGCCGCAACGGATGGTGAGTGGGTTATTGCCGGCATGGACCGCAATGGCCTGCGCCCCATGCGCTACACCATCACAAAAGACGGGATGCTAATTTGCGCGTCCGAAAGTGGCATGGTGCATGTACCGGATGCAAATATCGCAGAACGTGGCAGGCTTGGGCCAGGAGATATTATCGGCGTACATCTGCCCAATGGAAAATTATACAAAGATGGCGCATTAAAGGATTATCTGGCAGAAGAGCATCCTTATGGCGATTGGGTTGAGAAAATCATTCCGCTAAAAGATGTTGTGCAAAAAGCCCGCGCGACTATCCCCCGCACTTTATCCGCCGAAGAATTGCGTAAACGCCAGCTTGCGGTGGGTTACACGATGGAGGAAATCGAAAATATTCTCCACCCCATGGCGGAAACCGGCAAAGAAGCACTTGGCTCCATGGGTGACGATACACCAATTGCAGTGCTTTCCAACCAATACCGCCCTTTCCATCATTTTTTCCGCCAAAATTTTAGCCAGGTAACTAATCCCCCCATCGATCCTTTACGTGAACGGCGCGTAATGAGCCTGATTACACGCTTTGGCAATGATGGAAATTATCTTTCACTTGATGACTCCCATAGCCAAATATTACTCGCGGAAACGCCGGTTTTGCTTGGAGAAGAAATGCAGGCCATCCGCAATCACTTCTCCAAGCGTATTACAGAAATCGCCACATTATTTGATGCACATGCCGAAGGAAACGCTTTACGGCGCGGCTTAGAACGCATCGTAAGTGAAGCAGAGGCAGCGACACGTGCAGGACGCACATTTTTATTATTATCGGATGAAGGTGTGGATGAAAAACATGCCGCCATACCGATGATTTTAGCAGTTTCTGCTGTACAGACCCATTTAGTTCGCAAGAAATTACGCAAAAAAGTGTCTATCCTTGTTAGAACCGCTGAATGCGCTGATGTTCATGCACTGGCCGTGTTGATTGGCTCAGGCGCAACCGTTGTTTATCCTGCACTTGCGGAAGCAACGATTACTGATCGGCATGCACGCGGTTTATTGTCTTCACTCTCGCTGGAAGCCGCGCTTGATAATTTTCGTGAAGCAATGAACCAGGGCTTGCTTAAAATCATGTCGAAAATGGGTATTTCTGTAGTGAGTTCATATCGGGGTGGTCTGAATTTTGAAGCACTGGGCTTATCACGCGCATTAGTAGCTGAATTTTTTCCGGGTCTGCGCTCACGCATCTCAGGCATTGGTCTGGCCGGTTTAGAACTGCGTGCACGTACCCTACATGCTCGGGCATTTAGCCGTAACATTGAGTCACTTCCTATGGGTGGTTTTTACCGATTACGAGCACGAGAAGAACGGCATGGCTGGCAAGGTGAAGCCATACACTTGTTGCAAATCGCTACTGCCAGCGGAGCTTATCAGACATTCAAAAAATACAGTGAGTCGATTCATGCTCAGCCCGCCATTCATCTGCGTGATTTATTAGACTTCCGGGCTTCACATGCACCTATCGCAATAGACCAGGTGGAATCCATCACGGAAATTCGCAAACGTTTTGTCGCGCCCGCCATGTCACTGGGTGCGCTTTCTCCCGAAGCACATGAAGTGCTGGCTATTGCGATGAACCGTATTGGTGCAGCCAGCAATTCCGGCGAAGGCGGTGAAGGTGCAGAGCGCTACAAACCGCGTGCGAATGGCGATAATGCCAATTCCACAATCAAACAAATTGCTTCCGCGCGCTTTGGGGTAACGGCGGAATACCTTAATAGCGCACATGAACTGCAAATAAAAGTAGCCCAAGGCGCAAAGCCCGGTGAAGGCGGCCAGCTTCCTGCCTTTAAAGTAACGACTGAGATTGCACGTTTACGTCATGCAACGCCTGGGGTATCGCTCATTTCACCCCCTCCGCACCATGATATTTATTCCATCGAAGATTTGGCGCAGCTTATTTACGATTTAAAACAGGCTAATCCGGAAGCACTGGTTTCTGTCAAATTAGTCGCTCAATCCGGTATCGGGACAATTGCAGCCGGTGTTGCCAAAGCCATGGCCGATAAAATCGTCATCGCTGGGCATTCGGGCGGAACTGGCGCCAGTCCATGGAGTAGTATTAAGCATGCAGGTGTGCCTTGGGAAATCGGGCTGGCTGAAGCACATCAAGTCCTTACCCTCAACCGCCTACGCCATCGCGTGCGTCTCCAAACAGACGGCGGGCTTAAAACAGGACGGGATATCGTCATTGCCGCCATGCTAGGCGCTGAAGAATTTGCATTGGGGACCGCCGCTCTGGTTGCTATGGGATGCCTTATGGTTCGACAATGCCACAGCAATACCTGTCCTGTAGGCATTACCACCCAAGCCCCGGCGCTGCGTGCAAAATTTGAGGGGACCGTAGAAAAAGTCATTAATTTAATGAGCTTCATTGCGGAGGAAGTGCGCGAAATTCTGGCACAACTTGGGATGCGGAGTATCCAAGAGATCATTGGCCGCACGGATTTACTTCATCAGGTTAATCGTGGTGGTGAAGATGTGGTAGACCTTGATTTAAATGCGCTTCTTGCGCAAGCCGACCCTGGTACACACCCACATTATTGTACACTGAAAGGCCGCAATGAAGTTCCTGATACCTTAGACCAGCAAATGATTGCTGACGCGGAATCAGCCTTATCACGCGGAGAAAAAATTCAATTAGGTTATACGGTGCATAATACTATGCGTGCGGTTGGCACACGGCTTTCATCCATGATTGTTCGTAATTACCTGCCTGAAACACTAGCCACCGACCATATTACCCTACGTTTACGCGGTTCAGCGGGGCAATCGCTGGGTGCTTTCCTGGTGCGCGGCGTTCGTATTGAATTATTAGGCGATGCCAATGATTATGTCGGCAAAGGCCTTTGCGGTGGAACATTGATATTGCGCCCACGGCCTTCCAGCAATTTAGTGCCGCAAGATAATACCATTATCGGCAATACTGTGCTTTACGGTGCTACTTCTGGCCAACTCTTTGCTTCTGGTCAAGCTGGCGAGCGCTTTGCCGTACGCAATTCCGGCGCTACGGCAGTGATCGAAGGCTGTGGCTCTAATGGCTGTGAATACATGACCGGTGGCACGGCGGTAATATTGGGGGAAGTAGGCCACAATTTTGCTGCAGGCATGACCGGGGGTATGGCATATGTTTATGATACGCATAATCATTTCGAATCCCGGGTAAATAGCGAGACGATTATTTACCAACGCATTTCCTCCGAACATTGGGAACAAGAATTAAAAACACTTATCATGTCCCATTACCGCGAAACCGCATCACCGCTGGCGGATTATATTTTAGCAGGCTGGGAGTGGGAACGACGGAAGTTTTGGCAGGTATGCCCGAAGGAAATGATTGATCGGCTAGCTCAACCTTTATCGGATGAGACATCGGCCTCACTGCGGGCATAATTTACGGTTTTTTTATGCTATCCTGTTTATAATGTTATCGTATGTTTATGCGGTGCTTTATATTGTAAATAGGAGGCTAGGAATTGATACTTGTCCATTTGGCCTACCGGCTGGATTCAGGTGATCATTCCTGGCCTTTCGTATGTTAAGCCGCCGGCTTATTCTCGACCAATTTGCCTGTCCATTACGTGCTTTAGCGGCGCATTGTCTGGCAGTGCATGATAAATTGATTTCATTTCACGCATAGCAATGTGATTATTGCCGTTCTGTAAATTCCATAATGCCAAGAAATAGCGTGCTTCAAGATTGGTTTTATCCTGTAGCAATACCACCTCCAAGCCCTGCTTTACGTTTTTTGATACAATACCACCCGCTTCAAAAATCAACGCCTTGTTGTATTGTAAAATTAAATCTGAATTACCGCGTGATAGGATAACTGCATGCTTGTAAGCATCTGCACTTTGAGGAAAAGCATGTTCTTCCATATAGGCTTGGCCTAAGGCGGCCCATAATTTCCAATCATCCGGGCGTGATTTGAGTGCATTAGAATACAAAATAATATTCTCGGCATTTGCATCATGCTGTTCATGCCAATCTTTTAATATGGGTAGCAAGCCGGGAGCCCCTAAATATGAGTAAAAACCACCCGCCAGCCCCAGCACACCAATCACCGACAAATAAGATAATTTTGGTGTATTTCTCCCTGCATAGCAGATGCTGGCTATAACAAGTGCAGCAAGCGCTATAAACGCTGTAATTAATAAAAGCATTATTTTCTTCCTGCTCGCGCCGATGCGTAATAGGCAAAGATAATAACCACTCCTAAAATAATACTAATTAATGGAGCAAGCCATAGGATGGCAGTGGAAAGCGAAAATACAGGACGCATCAATACCCGTGGGCCATAAACAGCCACTAATTGTTGCTTGATTTGCACATCGCTTTCCCCTTTAGCGATATGCTCCCGCACCATGTTACGAATATCTACAGCTACTTCTGCTGGCGAATCTGCTACGGATTGACCTTCGCATACCACGCAACGTAATCCATGAAATAACGCGCGTGCCCGTATTTCCTGATGCTCTGTTAACGGAGCGCTTGCAATTAAAAGCAAAGCCAATGGAATATACATGAATTTATTACGAAATATGTTAGGGAGACGCATGTGTCACCCCGGCTTGCAGTTGCTGCAATAGTGGCAGCAATTCACGTTGAATGATTTCTGTTGAAAGCGGCATATCCCATTTTCCCCGAATAATTCCCTGAGAATCAATCGCATAGGTCGTAGGAACACCAAGAATACCCAGTGGAATCGTAGTTACTGGCATTTGGTCCACGGCTACAATTTGGAAAGGATTTCCTGATGCTTGCAAATACGCGCTCACCTGCTCAGGTTTATCGCGCCATGCAATACCGTATAATCGAACACCATTTTCACGCGCCAACTGCATTAATAGCGGGTGCTCGGCCTTACATGGCTGGCACCAGGAGGCAAATACATTGACTACCGCCACCTGCCCTGCCCAGGAATTTGGCATCAGTAACTGGTGTGGTTCATTTAAGCGCGGCAACATAAATTGCGGCATAGGCTTGCCAATAAGCGGAGAGTGCGTGTGACGGCTAGGCAATAATAACACTAATACCAGCCAAAACCCAATTCCCACCGCAATCAACAAGGGAATTGCCCGCATAGGAATGCGTTTCAACACCTGCTTCATAAGGAAATTCTCCTGCGATTAATTATGGCGAATACTCCACCCGCCGCCATGATTATACACCCTGCCCATAATGCATAAATGAGTGGCTCCAGACGTAAAGTAATGGTCATGGCATTTCCTTTTTCACCGGCTGCAACATTCGCCACGGCATAGATATCACCCCACAGACGTGGAAGTATAGCGGGTGTATTGACCTGTTCATTACTGACAGCATAAGTACGGCGTTCCGGGGAAAGCGCACCAACTACCATGCCACGCTTATCCTGCAGGCGCAACTGCACTGCTTGGGTAAGATAATTTTCATGCGATGTAACTGTGGTGTTATCATATGTTGCAACATAGGGTCCGATAGTCAGCGCATCGCCAGGCTTAAGTGTCGACTGCACTTCCACCTGCCATAATCCTGCCCCGACAATACCCAACACAACAATTCCTGCGCCCCCATGTGCCAGTGCAACGCCGAGATGCGCGCGACGCAATGGAAATACGCTTGTAATCATCCATACTGCAAGCCCCATCCCCAGCGCAGCTACCGCCGAAAAATGGCTCGTTATGGCAAGTGTAATAAAGAGCGCTGTGATTGCAGCTATAGCGGGCATCTTCAATGCATATAGCACGTGTTTAGCATCTGCTTTTCCCCATGCAATTCGCGTAGCTACTCCACCCAGCAAGATAGCCAGTGCAAGTACAGGCAATACGGTAATATTAAAATAAGGTGGCCCCACCGATATAGGTTGACCTAGCCATTCCATTGCCATGGGATAGAGCGTCCCAAGCAGCACAGTGGCACAAGCGGCAGTGAATAATACGCTATTGACGAGCATCATACCCTCACGGGAGAAGGGATTCGGGCGCAACGCATTTTGTACTCCACCCCGCAAAGCAAATACCGTCAGCGCTCCACCAACAGTTACGATAAAATAGACAATAATATATACACCGCGTGCCGGATCGCTGGCAAAACTATGAACCGAGGTAATCAGTCCAGAACGCACCAAAAAAGTACCTATTAAACTCATGGCAAAGGTGAGAACAGCAAGCAGAGCCACCCATTGCCCAAGCATGCCGCGTCGTTCTAAGGTTTTGTTCGCATGTAAAAGTGCCGTACCTGCCAGCCATGGTAACAGCGATGCATTTTCTACCGGGTCCCAAAACCAGAAGCCGCCCCAGCCAAGCACGCGATATGCCCACCAGCTACCAAGTCCAATGCCTATCGTAAGCGCACACCAGGGCACTAAAATCCATGGCCTGGCAAAATCTGCCCAAGCTGCATCGATTTTATGTACTAAAAGTCCTGCAATCCCCAGCGAAAATACTAAAGAAAAACCGACATACCCTAAATACAACATCGGCGGATGCATACTAAGCGCTATATCCTGCAATAATGGAGTAAGCGTTGCGCCATCATAAGGTAGCGGAAACTGGCGAAGAAAGGGATTGGACGTGAATACGATAAATGCTAAAGCCCCAGCTAAAAGCGCCGCATGCACACATAATGCCGTCAGCACCAAAGGTGGATTAATGCATACACGCAATGTAAGCACCGCACCAAAACATGCCATCACTACGGCCCATAACACCATAGAGCCTTCATGGGCTCCCCAACTACCGACAATTTTGTATAATAATGGTAAAGAGCGATTAGAATGCGCCGCCACTACCACTACCGAAAAATCTGATTGTACACGTGCTATTATCAGCGCCACCATTGCCGCTAATGTAAAGCATGCACATAATCGCATACAGGTGATGATGATGGCGCCACTTTCATAGCGCTGTGCTGCAAACGGTAAAAAAAGCGCCGTTACGACACTGAGCCCCAATGCCAGTAACAGGCAAAATAATCCAATCTCTGGAATCACGGGATTTCTTCGCCTCGCCACTTACCACTGGCTTTTAATTTATCCGCCACGTCTTTGGGCATATAGCGTTCATCATGTTTTGCCAGTAGCTGGTTAGCTTCAAATATTTCACCCACAAGATGTCCTTCTGCCACTACCCCCTGCCCTTCACGAAACAAGGCTGGCGGAATACCCTGGAAATGCACTGCCACATCCACTTTATTATCCGTAAGTAAAAAGTTCACTTCCCCTTTTTCCTGATGCAAGCTTTCAGTTTTTACTAACCCACCTATACGCACACGTGCAGTATCGTGACGGGCAATAAATTCGGTGGGGGTAAAGAAAAATACGATATTGCTCCGCAGTGCTGATAACGTAAACAATACTGCCGCACAACGCGCTACCATGCTTACGCCGACAAACACCAATCGCTGGCGCTTGGGCGACATTATTCTGCTTCCGATCGCTGTAATTGCTGACGAATGCGGCATAGCCGGGCCAGACTACGCCAAGCCATAAAAGCCAATACACACGCAGCAACACCGTATGCGGACCAAATATAGCCCCCATACCCATCCATAGCCAACCATGTGCTGATGTTTTCCATTTGAATTAACCGGAAATTAAACCGCCGCCTGCATGGTGGTCAAGTGCTATGAATTCATATATGATTTCTTTCCATGGATCAGACTCCTTCTCAGATTACTGAAAAAGTCCGCAGCGGCGAGTATTTTCGCGAGGCGCAGCGTGCTTATGCCGATATGTATGTGGACCCCATGTCACAACGGTATTTTTATTTATTTATTACATTAGTTTCTTTGGTCATATTTTGCATCGTGCTTTATGCCATGACCCTGCTTTATCCGCTCTCGCCACAAGTTCCGTTTATTTATATGAGCCAGAACATGGATGAAGAACTGCCTAGAATGAGTGCGCTTGGCAGTGCCGATGAAAAGCCCGATTATGCGCTTAAGCGCTACCTGGTAAGTGAATATGTAATGCGCCGGGAGTCCTATAATATCAATGCCTTAGAGATAAATGTACGCGTAGTACGCGCTATGAGCAGCCCGGAAGTATACAATACCTGGCAAAAGGAGTTAGACCCCGCCAATTCACAAAGCCCTATCGCCCAATTTGAGCGTCATACTATACGCCGCGTACACATTGTTTCCATCACTCAATTACATGACGGCACATTTGATATCGTGTATGATGCACTTATCAGCGGCGATAATGGTCAGAAAAAATTGCGTTATATGGCAAATATTGCTTTGCGTTTCACAGAGGTTACAGTAGACCAAAATTCAGGCAAAGCAACGCCGGTGGAATTTGTTGTAACGGGCTACCAAACCCGACGGGTGGAGGAATAAAGGGTATGCGCGTACTCGTTTTATTACTATTATTATGCTTCGCTTTTCCTGCCCTTGCGGCCGAAGAATCCATCCCCGCGGCCCTTGACCACCGGGTTCATACCATGATGTATCAACCTGATGAAGTATATAAATTTACTGGCCATTACGGCTTTCAATCCGCCATTGAATTTGGCCCTGATGAAACCATCCAAACCATCTCTATGGGTGATTCCACCGCCTGGATGCTCCAGCCATCTGGTAACCGATTGTTTCTTAAGCCAATTGAGCAAGGCGCCACCACCAATATGACGCTTATTACTAATCGCCGCACGTATTTATTCGAACTTCATGGCCGCGAAGCACAAGATATTAGCGACCCCAACATGACCTTCATTCTCCGCTTTCTTTATCCATCGGAAAATTCTGGTGGTGTTAAAAATTATCTTGATTCCGTGCCTCTACCAGACCTAGAGCGCGAACCGGGAAAATATAACTTCAATTACACGTTGAGCGGACCGGAAGCCGTATCACCTATTCGTATCTTTGATGACGGGCAGTTTACCTACTTTCAATTCCGTAATAAAAATTCGGACGTACCTGCATTCTTCCTTGTGGATGGTCAGGGCAATGAATCGATCATCAATTACCGCACCCGAGGCGATTACATCGTTGTGGAACGCGTAGGGCCGCGCTTTACGCTGCGTTATGGTTCAGCGATTGTATGTATCTTTAATGATGGGTTCCCCAAGCGTCTTGAGGCAAATCCACCACAAACCAAGTCTGCACCTGTCAAATGAAGCCTCAATATTCCGTAGGGGTAATTGGTGGTGGTTCCTGGGGAACAGCACTTGCTGTGACTGCCAATCGCGCTGGCAGTAAAGTATTATTAGCGACACGCAACCGTAACGTGCTGGAAGCGATTGAACAAACTCGCACTAATGACATTTATTTGCCAGATGTTTATATTGATCCAGCGATTGAATTAAATGAAAATTTTGCTGCTGCTTGCCGTGGAGACATCGTAGTTCTCGCCATGCCATCGCATTGCGTGCGCTCTGCATGTATTGCCATATCCGATACCGTTGCTCCTCATGTTCCGTTGGTCATTGGCGCCAAAGGCGTTGAACGTGGCAGTTTATTGTTCATGAGTGAAGTAGTAGCCAGCGTTCTGCCCGGCAACCCGCTTGCCGTAATTTCCGGCCCTAACTTTGCCCATGAAACCGCTCGCGGCGAACCGACCGCCACTACCCTTGCTTGCGCAGATGCCGAGCTTGGCGAACGGCTTGTTTATGCTCTTGGTGGCCGCTTGTTCCGCCCTTATCTCACCGATGATGTCATCGGCACTCAAGTCGGCGGTGCCGTGAAAAACGTTATTGCTATTGCCTGCGGTATCGCCTTGGGCAAAGGCCTGGGTGAAAACACCCGGGCGGCCATCCTTACTCGCGGATTTGCCGAAATGGCTCGCCTGGCGGTTGCCAAAGGGGGAAGAATGGAAACGGCTGCTGGCCTATCGGGTTTGGGAGATTTGGTTCTCACCTGTGGAACACCCACCTCTCGTAACATGGCATTTGGTGCGGCACTTGGCCGGGGTCAGAAAACAGCGGATGCATTTTCTGGCGAAGGTCGCAATGTACTGGAAGGCGCCATGGCCGCCGAATCCGTGGTTAAGCTAGCTAAACGCTTCCACATTGAAATGCCCATTAGTGAAGCCGTTCACCGCGTCCTGAGCGGCCAGAGTGGAGTAGATGAAGCCATTGCCACCTTACTTGACAGGCCCTTTGCCCCGGAATTTGGGGGTTGATTCCACTTGATTTTTCGGCGTTATAGCGTTAAAATTTTAACGATTTAATATGCTAACTTCACACACCTCCTCATCCACCATTCCTTCCATACCGCATCATTTGGAAGATGAAATCCTGCGTCTGAAACAGGAAATGAACGCGGTCATTCTCGCCCATTACTATCAAGATGATGACATTCAAGATATAGCCGACCATATCGGTGATTCACTTGACCTTGCCCGCCGTGCTGCCGAAACGACTGCAGATGTGATCGTATTTTGCGGCGTGCGCTTTATGGCTGAGGGTGCAAAAATTCTGAATCCGAACAAGCTAGTGCTCTTACCGGATTTGGCTGCAGGCTGCTCACTGGAAGATTCTTGCCCCCCCGACGCCTTTGCCGCTTTTCGCGCCCAGCACCCGGACCACATTGCCCTCACCTATATTAATTGCTCGGCTGCTGTGAAAGCACTGTCTGACATCATTGTTACCTCTACTAACGCAGAGCATATTATTAATCAAATCCCACGCGACCAAAAAATTATCTTTGCACCAGATCGATTTTTAGGCGGCTACCTTGCCAAAAAAACCGGACGCGACATGTTACTCTGGCAAGGCTCGTGCATGGTGCATGAACGCTTCTCAGAACGCGAACTTGTGCGGCTTGCTACCCAACATCCTGCTGCTCATGTCATTGCCCATCCGGAATGCCCGGAAGCACTCTTAAATCATGCCCGTCATATCGGTTCCACCTCATCACTTCTACGTTATGCCCATGAGCATGATGGCAATGAGTTTATTGTGTTGACTGAACCTGGTATTTTGCACCAGATGCGCAAACTTGCACCTCATAGTGAGTTTTATGGCGTACCGGGGATGGAAAAAAACGGCGCATGTTTCTCCTGTAATAATTGCCCTTATATGAAATTAAATACGATGGAAAAGATTTACGCCTGCATGCGCGACCGTTCGCCTAGCCTTGAACTGGACGTAGAGTTGATGGCACGCGCACGAAAGCCACTGGAGCGCATGCTGGAGATGAGTAAGTAAAATTAATTGGGTTTAGACGAAACTATTCTTCTAGCTCATCGATAAACGCACTGATTACACCCAGTCCCTTGGCCCAGAAATCCGGCTTGCTGGCATCTAGGCCAAATGGGGCCAGTAGTTCCTTATGACGTAGTGTGCCACCGGCTTGCAGCATAGTGAGATATTTTTTCTCGAATTCTGGATTTTTGCCATCCTTCGTACCCGATTCATATACGGCATAAAGCGCGTTCACCAAACAATCGCCAAATGCATACGCGTACACATAAAACGGTGAATGAATGAAGTGCGGGATGGTGGTCCAGAAATAACGGTAATTACCGTGGAGCTTAATGGCAGGCCCCAAGGCTTCGCTTTGCACATCCAGCCATAAATCACTGATGCGCTCCGCGGTGACTTCGCCTTCGCGGCGGGCATCGTGAAGGCGCATTTCAAAGGTACAAAAGGCAATTTGCCGCACCACGGTATTGAGCATGTCCTCCACCTTGCCGGCGATCAATGCTTTGCGGCGGCGTGTGTTGGTTTCCCGTGAAAGCATTTCCCGGAAAGCCAGTTGCTCGCCAAATACCGATGCGGTTTCCGCCAAAGTTAAGGGCGTATCCGACATCAGGCCCTGCTTAGCGGAAAGCACTTGATGGACGCCATGGCCAAGCTCATGGGCCAGCGTCATAACATCGCGCGATTTACCTTGGAAATTCATCAAAATATAGGGGTGTACCGATGGCACCGCAGGATGCGAAAAAGCCCCGGGTGTTTTACCGGGCTTTACCGGTGCATCGATCCAGCGTTTATCAAAAAATTGATTAGCGATTTCTGCCAATGGCGGAGAAAAGTTACGGTAAGCCGTTGTCACCAATTCCCGCGCTTCTTTCCAGCTAAAGCTACGGTCTGCATCAAATGGCAGCGGTGCATTACGGTCCCAGTAATCCAGTTTCTTTTTACCGAACCAACGGGCTTTTAAGCCATAATAACGGTGCGAAAGTGCAGGAAATGCTTCACGTACTGCGGAAACCAAGGCGTCAACCACTTCGTCTTCGATATAATTGGACACGTTGCGTGCAGAAACAGGACGTGCAAAACCACGCCAACGGTCTTCGATTTCTTTGTCTTTAGCGAGTGTGTTCGTCACGAGCGCAAACGTTTTTACATGCTCTTTTAAAACGCCACCGACTGCAAGCGCGGCTTTACGGCGGGTTTCTGCATCACGTGACGATAGCAGATGCAATGCTTCTGCTTCGGTTAACACTTTCCTGCCAATAGGAAACCGTAAGCCAGCAATAGTTTCGTCAAAAAGCCGTACCCAGGCTTGTTCACCTGCCACCCGTTTTTCAAGCAATAATTTTTCCATGTCGTCGGCGAGCTGATAGGGCAAGAAAGATCGCACATCACGAAGCCATGCGCTGTAGGGAGCAAGCGCAGCATTTTTTAATTTGGCCTGAAGGTCTGCTTCTTCCAGCTTATTAATTGCAAGGGTAAAAAACAAAATACGTGAAGCAATGTCCGTTAAGCGCTCCCGGATATTTTGCTGAAATTCACCAATCAGTGCATCATCCGTTTTTTTCTCATAGAGCAACTGACCGTAAGTACTGAGCTTACCCAATAGATCTTGCAAAATTTCATATTCACCAATTGCTTTGGCCAATTTCTCTGCAGAAAATTCAGCAATATTGCCATTGTATGCCTCTGCAAACCGAGCGGCGAGATCAGTACCGCGCGCCAAATCTTTAGTAATGGAAGCATCATCCATGCCTGCATAAAGGTCTGATAAATCCCACTCAGGCAGTGTACCTATAGCCGTATTGCGCGGTTTTTTTGAATCTGATTTTTTTGTTTTTGTTTTACGTACAGTAGCCATGAAAAATACTTCGCCTTATTGAGGTGGTGGTGTGATGGGCGCCAAGGGGGCAGGTGCTGGTATTGCTGCACCGGGTTGTATCGTTGCAGGAGCTGATACAGGAGGCACAGGAGCCGGCGATGCCGCTGGAGCAGGCGCAGCTTGTGGAGGCGGCATAGTTCCAGGTGCCACAGACGTTGCGGGTGCTGGTGCTGTAGGGGCTATAATAGGGACTGGTGTAGCAGAGGATGCTGGCGGAGGAGTTACTGCCGCTGGATTTGGCACAGGCGCTACGGCTCCAGACACTGGAGCTGGAGCTGAATTAGCTTCCGGTGTGTGAGCGCGTTGCTCTGATTCAGGAGTCACAGCCACTCCTGGAGCACCATCAGCTTGCGGCTCGGCAGATTTATTGGCCATAAAACGCGGTAATACAATCATGGCGATATCTTCAAACGATGCTTTTCCAATTGCCGATACACCTAATTTTTCGCGTTGAGCCGTAAATTGAACTTCCTCAGAATTTGTAGTGTCTTCTCCGGTGATGCGATTAAACACTTCCACAACTAATGCCTTCATTTCCGGAGTGATTGCTATACTGTCCACCATGGCAGGGAAATGAGCGATTTTTATTTCCATTTTACCATAGGGCAGCGCGTCATCCGGCTTGCGGCTTATGGCACCATTAGCAATGATAGTGAATTTCTCATTGCTAAGTGACATGTCATGCACATCCATATCCAGATCCACTACTTTGGCATCTGGCTGAGTTGTGAATGCTTTTGTTCCGGATATGTTCAATTTAAACGTATAGGGTGATTGCGGAGTTTCTTCTGTTTTTAATGTTATGTCAGCAAGCGATAACATAGACGCAAACGGAATACGGCCATCCTTCGGCGCATCATCACGCTTCGTTAAATTCCATCCGCCAACAGTCAGTACCGTTTTACCTTGGCCGTTACCAATAATGATATTTTGGAAGGATAGAGCGGCATCATTACGACCATCAGAGTAGCTGGTAAATGAAATCACAGGATCCGGTGCATAAGAAACCGTCCCGCTAGGCTGCACAGCAGGATCACCCGACGGCACAGCCTTACCCATGGCCAAGAGCATTTTGGGCGGCAAGCGTAATTTGGAGCGCATCACTATTCCGCCATTCTCTTCCTGGCGGGTAATAAAACTATAGGCTGGCACTCCACCTTCAAACGTCAATCGCGTTGCAACACCCATGGCATCAACCACCGTAATGGGATCAGGAAATTGCACAACAAACCGGGCATCTTCTTCGCGGACCGGAAGCATAATGATACGATCCGTAGAGATGGTGGTACGCGGCACTTCCGGCGTATCACTATCAGAAATGGTAATGGTTGGATGGTCAATTAATGCAGATTCACCCAGATTTTTTACGGCAATCTCTTTATAGGCGAATACAATATTGGAACCGCTCTCTTTAAAACGCGTATTAACGTATTCCTTGAAACCGTTTAATTGAAACTCAACCTGTGCATGGTTTAGCATCGGCCGGTTGCTGATTAAAATAACCATCAGCGCGATGGCCATAACCACCAAGCAGAACGCTTTTTTATACGGTGAAACGTATTCTTCTTTTGCGAACCACTTCGTCATCATTGCCTCCCTGGCGATAAAAATGCTGCCAAGAATATAGGCGAAGTTTCGCGCGCTGTCGACTGGAATCGAAGAAAAAAATCGTGTTTTACATTACGCAAAGTGTGATGTGATTTTAATCACTGGCCACACTTTGCGTATCGTGTTCTTAACTCTTATCTACCATCATATTGCGCGTAGCGGCGGGTAGTGAAACACGCAAGCCATCCAGTGCATCTGACATAATAATCTGGCAACCCAAGCGGGACGTATGCGTAAGACCAAATGCAAGATCAAGCATGTCTTCTTCATTTTCGGTGGCAGCAGTGAGTTTTGGAAACCATGCCGGATCTACCACCACATGGCATGTAGAACATGCAAGCGAGCCCTCACACGCACCTTCCAACGGTACGCTGTGTTGGTGAGCAATTTCCATAACGGAAATGCCATTTGGCGCATCAACGGCTTGTTCATGACCATCAGGGTAAGCAAAAATAAGTTTAGGCATGCGATTCTCCTGTAATTTTTTCTTTAGAAAGCGTTTGCTCAACATTGTTCATATGCGCTCCTTTTAGCGCGCCTTGGATGGCGTTGTCCATCCTCCTTTGCGCAAAAGGCCCAGCAGCAGCAGATAATTGTTGAATTTCCACATCAATACGCTCACGGTCATCACTGGCAATGGCTTCTTGTACATAAACAATCTGGCGTTCAATCAACGCATACTCATCCGTGGAAAGCAACGTGGCATCGGCTTTCATTGCCGAATGCAATTCTTCAATGGCCCGCGCTGCTTCCATACGCGCCTCTGCGAGCAAACGCTCGGTAATATCGGCGCGGGCATGTTCCATGCTTTGGCGCAGCATCCGTTCAATTTCTTCCGGTGGCAACCCATAAGATGGCTTTACTTGCACCGCTTGCATAATATTCGTATGCCGCTCTTCGGCTGATACGGTCAGCAACCCATCCGCATCGACCGTAAAGGTTACTTTCACCCGTGCAATACCAGCGGGCAATGGAGGAATGCCGGCAAGCTCAAACCGTGCGAGGGAACGATTATCCCCCACCATTTCACGCTCTCCCTGCAGCACATGAATCTGCATGCCGGTCTGATTATCCTGCCAGGTGGTAAATTCCTGAGAAACCGTAACGGGAATAGGTGTATTGCGCGCGATCAGTTTTTCAGTAAGTCCGCCCATGGTCTCCAACCCAAGCGATAAGGGAATAACATCCAGCAGTAATGTGCTTGATCCATGTGTCAGCGCTTCCGCCTGCAATGCCGCACCAATAGCAACCACCTCATCGGGATTCACATCGGCTAACGGAGGCCGGCCAAAAAATGTTTCTACGCGCGCGCGCACCAATGGCATTCGTGTTGCACCGCCAACCAGCACCACGCCTTGAATATCGCCTGGCTTTAACTGTGCATCATCTAACGCGGCTGCACATGCGCGCAGGGTCCGCTCGACTAACGGCTCTGCCATAACCTCAAACTGTGCCCGCGTGATAGTAATGCCCTGACACTCGGCAGAATCGTGTGTAGTTAGTTGTTCTTTTGCAGTGCGCGCCGCCGCCAGGAGCATGTTTAAGGAAGAAGTATCAAACTTCCCACGTCCTTCCTCGCCCCCGCTTCTCATAGCCGCGCCTCTTGCCACCTCCTCCGCAATCACCCGGTCAAAATCGTCACCACCCAGCTGCGCATCACCGCCGGTAGCAAGCACCTGAAATACGCCTTTTTCCATACGCAGCAATGAAATATCAAAGGTACCGCCGCCTAAATCATAAATCGCATAGATTCCCTCAGCGCCGCTATCCAATCCATATGCCAATGCAGCTGCAGTGGGCTCATTTACTAATCGTAACACGGTAAGACCTGCTAATTGTGCTGCGTCTTTGGTGGCGGCGCGCGCTGCATCGTCAAAATAAGCAGGCACGGTCACCACCGCCTGGCGTACTTCGCGGCCTAGCGCGCGTTCTGCCACTGCTCGCACATGGCGTAGAATATCAGCAGAAATTTCTACCGGGGTAAGTACCTTACCGTCGATGCGTAAGCGCACCATGCCTTCTTCAGACACGATATCATAGGGCAATTGCCCGAGCAGCGGCTGAATATCAGCAGCGCCTCGCCCCATTAGACGCTTGATAGAGCTAATAGCCTGGACTTCGCCACGCGCCGCATGTGTACGCGCCTCTGAACCTACCCGCACTCCACCACCTAAATAGTAAACAACCGAGGGAATCAAGGTATTGCCATGAATATCTTTCAACGCTTCGGCATTTTGCGCGTTGGCGTAGGCCACGACGGAATTGGTAGTGCCTAAGTCAATCCCAACCGCCACCACCTCATCACCTTCATGAGGCGATGGGGTTTCACCAGGTTCGTGGAGCTGCAGCAGATTCATGATTTCTGGGCTAAATGAATGGATTGTTTAAGCTTATGTATATAACTGAGCCGTAAGGTCAATGCTTGAGCGTGGTTTATGTTATTTTCCTTAAAAGCGGCGGCTAGATGCGCCAGACAATCCGCCTCCTCTTTCGCCACAGACTGGGCTAAGGCGGCTAATGCTTGCGGGGTTTTCGCCTCTTCTAATGCCTCTCGTTGTTCCATTACGTTCATTAGTAACGCTGCATCAGGCTTTATTTCTTCTTGCTCACGCAATAAATAACGCGCGCGCGCCAGCGGATCTTTCAACGTTGAATAGGCGTTGTTTAGCATTGCGGCCATAGAAAGAGCCTTGGTTTGTATAGTTTCATCCGAGCGGGCAAAGCGGTCGGGGTGCCATTCTCGCTGAGCGGCAAAATAGGCAGCATCCAATGCTGGCATTTCCACTGCAAACCCGTGCGGCAAGCCTAAAAGCTCAAAATAATCCCGGTCCATGCGCGATGCCTAATTAATGGCTTCAATCGCATCTAGAAAATATGCATCAGACCTGCTGGAGCAGTTTCCAAAAACAAGGAATTTTTCGTGATGATAATGGATTTTTACTTCCT
>CAZGVV010000001.1:22007-44218 GCA_964529155.1 uncultured Rickettsiales bacterium | reverse complement strand
GCCTCAATGATGGCGGGTTTGTTAATCGCCATCGCCAGCGCCTGGCGCACTTTTTCCACCATATCACGGCTTGTCACCGTAAAATGAAAAGGCGCGCCAAATACCCCGGAACCATTGTTCAGCCCACCACGAATCAATTCACCTTCCCATGTTTTACAAAAAGGAATCAACCCGTCACGGCTTAGGCGCGTAATACTGCCCGCTTTTTCACCCGAGGAATCGCTCAAGCAACCGGTGAGGCTGAGGGCTAATCCCATCAGGCACAAGGATAGGCGTTTATTATACATGGAAACTTTCACCGCAACCACAGCGGCCTTTTTCGTTCGGGTTACGGAATACGTAGCCGCTTTTAAGCTTATCAGACACAAAATCCATTTCGCTGCCGATCAGGAACATAACGGCTTTGGGGTCGATAAATAATTTCATGCCGCGCACGTCCACCACTTCATCCGCCGGGCTTACGGCATCGGCATATTCGAAGGTATAAGACAACCCTGAACATCCCCGTGCACGCACACCGATACGCACCCCCTCAGACGGTTTCCCGCGCGCAGCGAGTTGCGCGGCCATGTGGTCGGCGGCAGTGGGAGTGACGGAGAGAATGGAGGCGGCCATAGTTTTATTTATGCAGCGGTTTTTTCGTCCTGCACGTGCTGTTTCGATTTATAATCCGCAATCGCCGCGCGGATGGCATCTTCAGCCAGCACAGAACAGTGGATTTTCACCGGCGGCAGGCTCAAATGCTCTGCTACCTGGGTATTTTTAATGGTGAGCGCTTCGTCCAATGACTTGCCCTTCACCCATTCCGTCACCAGCGAGCTGGAAGCAATGGCGGAACCGCAGCCAAAGGTTTTAAACTTGGCATCTTCAATCACGCCATCCGCACCAACGCGGATTTGCAGCTTCATCACATCACCACACGAAGGCGCACCTACCATGCCGGTACCAACATTGGCATCCTCTTTCGGCATAGAGCCAACGTTGCGCGGGTGTTCGTAGTGATCGATTACTTTTTCGCTGTAGGCCATATTAATTATTACCTTAAGTGAGAGGCTCCACGATCCGTAGACGAACGAAGTGCCTGAGATTGTAAATTCATCATTTTAGTATGTATATTCATACCTAATTCTTCAGCAAAAACTTGCGCAACTCCTGGCGAAGTTGGAGGCGATTCAGATTTTGCTAACCGCTCTGCAATTGATTCAATTATATGAGGATTTTCTGGAAGCGCAGTGCTTGCAACTGTATTTAATATTCTTTTTGCATCATCTGGAATCATATCCAGTAATTCCTGAGCTTTTTTATTTACTACTTCTAACATTGCGATTTCCTTTTCCTTTTTTTAATGCCCCGCCCATTGAATCTGGCGGATGTCTATGCCTTCTTGCGCCATTTCCCACAGCGGGCTCATGTCGCGCAGCCTGTTGATACTATCTTTAATCAATGCAATTGCATAGTCAATTTCAGCCTCTGTAGTAAAGCGGCCAAAACCGAAACGGATGGACGTATGGGCCAATTCTTCCCCTACGCCCAAGGCCCGCAACACATAAGACGGCTCCAAACTGGCTGATGTGCACGCTGAGCCAGATGAAATTGCTAAATTTTTCAATGCCATAAGCATGGACTCGCCTTCCACATAGGCGAAGCTCAGATTCACATTGCCCGGCCAACGCTTTTCGCGGTCACCGTTCAAATAAACTTCGGGCACGCCGTCCAGCAATTCAGTCAGGAATTTGGCATATAAGCGGCGGGCATGCTCCGCATCTTTTCCCATCTCCGCTTTTGCAATAGCTGCGGCCTCGCCTAGTCCTACCACCAGCGGGGTCGGGAGTGTTCCCGAACGGAACCCCCGCTCCTGACCGCCACCGGAGAATAGTGGCTCCAGGCGAATACGCGGGCGGCGGCGCACATACAACGCACCAATGCCCTTAGGCCCATAAATCTTATGGCCGGAAATACTCATCAAATCGATGTTCATGGCTTCCACATCCAGCGGGATTTTGCCAAAGCCTTGGGCAGCGTCCACGTGGAAAAACGCGCCTTTTTCGTGGCATAGCTTACCGATTTCGGCCAAAGGCTGGATCACGCCAATTTCATTATTGACGGCCATTACCGACACCACCACCGTATTGTCCCGTATGGCGGCCCGCAATACATCAAGGTCCAAAAGGCCATTTGGCTGCACCGGAAGATACGTTACTTCAAAACCTTCCTGCTCTAAATGACGGCAGGAATCCAGCACGCATTTATGCTCAGTTACAACGGTAATAATATGATTTTTCTTATCTTTATAGAAATTCGCAACGCCTTTTAGTGCGATATTATTTGATTCAGTTGCGCCGGAAGTGAAAATGATTTCTTTTTCATTGGCATTGATAAGCCCAGCCACTTGCTCGCGTGCGGCGTCCACCGCCGCTTCCGCTTCCCAGCCGAATGCATGGCTGCGTGAATGCGGATTTCCAAACTTTCCTTGGAAATATGGCAACATTTTGTCCAGCACGCGAGGGTCCATCGGCGTGGTGGCTTGATAGTCGAGATAAATCGGTAAGTGTAATTCGGCGGACATGGCGGGTTTCCTCGCTCTTTTATGCAGAGTACTATATAGTACACAATCTCTGTAATAGCAACCCCTGGGAAAGCTAAATGGGAGGAAAATACTCACAAACAATCAGCTAAATTGCTGATCAAACCTTAAGCTAATCGTGATTACCCACCCTGGCCTGAAGTGCCTGCCAAGTTTTGGCAACCCTATCTATATCCGCCTCAACTGTATTCCACCCCATACTTACCCGTATCGCACACTCCGCTTCTTGCGGTAACGCCCCCATTGCAGCCAACACATGGCTTGGCCCAATCCGCCCCGAACTACAGGCACTGCCTGCGCTGATGGCGATACCATTGAGATCAAAATGCATAAGCTGGGTTTCGGCATTTACACCGGGCATCACCATGCAGCTGGTATTTGGAAGCCGCGGCGCATGCGCACCCATTATTTTCACTCCTGGCAACATGCTTTCCATTTTATCCCGCCAGGCAGCAACATGGCTGATCAAGGGCATTTCCATGGCGTGCGCCATGCCCACAATGGCCGCTACGTTTTCCGTGCCCGACCGCCGCCGCAACTCTTGCCCACCCCCTTTGAGCAACGCGGGAATTTCGAGCCTACCCCGCACGATCAGTGCCGCAGCGCCCATAGGACCACCACTCTTGTGGGCAGAAAGCGTTAGCATATCCACCCCCAGCGCCGCCAATTCTAATGGTATTCGGCCCACAGCCTGCACCGCGTCGCAATGCAGCAATGCTCCATGAACCCTGCATAATTCCGCAACATTTGCCAGGGGTTGAATCACGCCCGTCTCATTATTGGCAAGCATTACCGACACAATTGCATCGCCGCTTTCACGTAGCAAAGCATCTAAGCCATCTAATTTTATAACCCCGGCTTCATCTACAGGGATGGTCGCAGAAGCCGCCTGTAATACAGACGGATGTTCGATGGCGGAAGTAATCACCCGCCGCCCGGAAAATGCAGTCAGTGCCCAGTTATTGGCTTCGGTGGCAGAAGCGGTAAATATAATTTCCCGCGGAAACGCACCAATTACTTCCGCAATGCCATTTCGCGCATTCTCCAGCCAGGCATGCGCTTGCCTGCCTTCCGTGTGCATGGATGATGCATTAGAAGGCGTTCCAAGCACCACATTCATCGCTTCCAGCACGGAAGGCATGAGGGGAGACGTGGCGTTATAGTCTAGGTAGGTACGGGCCATAATAAGCTGATACTCGATATCAGAATGATCGGCAACTTTTGCAGTCGGCGGAGACTATTGAAAATAAGGGGTCGCGTTTAGCGAGTTTTTTCAAAAATTCCTCTAAAGACCCACCTATTTCTATGGCAATAGCATTATCATGCTCAGTCGGAGAAATATTTAGTGTTCGAAAGCCGTTGGCTCCAAATCTATCAATGCATTTTTTATCAAAAATCAGTGTATTTATTTCTTTAATTTCCCGCTCTACATGCGCTCGCAATGTTCCGTCTTGGTTTTCTTGCGGAGTGAGGGGAATAACAAAATAATGCCAGGGCGTAAATCCAGATTCTTCTGTTTTTCCTGCATTTACTTTAAGCGAATCATATCCCCCATAATTCTGTTCTAATTTTGCTTTCAAATAATCAGCAATTACTGCTTTCTGCCAGTGCAGATCACCTTGGTTTTTAGCATCCTCCGCTTTGCACCATTTCATGTGAATTCATTGCGTGCTCTGCATTTAAGCAGAAAACGCACGCCCTTGCTGTAACTGGCTGCTTATCAAACTCATTACCGCAACCTGGGTATCCGGTTTCGTCGTTTTAGCAGCCACTTCCGCCGCCATCTCCACCGGCACTTCCCCGCGCTGCACATATGCAAACGCCGGCACTGTTAATTTTCCTGCCTGGCATGCATCGGCAAGTTCCCCCTCCACAACAATACGCGGCAGGATTTCTTTACGCACTTGACCATGATGCTGTAGATGAAAAACACGTGCTGCATCTATTAATTCTGACTGTGCATGTATTTTCCCAGGTTTAAATTCCTGAGCAAAGTTGACATATGCACCAATAACCCGCGCCTCAACAGGCGTAATACCTTCATACTCAAACAAAATACGAGCCGGTATATTTTTTGGCCCGACGCCTCGTTCCTTTGCAGCGCAGGCAGATGCTAAGCGGTGATGGCCATCCACCACTTCCATCACTCCATTCTGACGGGCATAAAGCAGCAATGGAGCCATTGCTAGCGGATTATATTCATGCTGAATATGGTGTTTTTTTGTCTCCCCTTTTGCATCAGTACCGCTGCGGAATTGGAACACTTCGGGGTTTATATCAATACTCTCCAGTGGTATCATATGCACTTGCTCCAGTGCCTGATTCATATTGCGGTGCTTGAGTTCCGCACGAATGCGAGGAAGACTGACATCCAGCTCGCGTGCCATATTGTCCAACACCACGGTTGGTTTTACCTCCGTATTCGCCGAGCCGATCGTCTCTACTTTGAATACATCCGGTAGCACAGAACGCACGGCGGCGTGTTGATAGGCCATGTGCGGCTGATTGGAAATCACCAATACACGGCCCGGTTTTGGATTGGTCGCAAGCCAGGAGCGCACCGTGTCTTGCGTGGTGGCGCTTTTACCATCGTTATGATTGGGGGTATCAATAAGCGTAACCGGTGCTTGTTGCAATGCGGGCGGAAGATGTGGCTTTATTGCTTGATAGGCAGCAAGGAACATACCACTTTCTGTATCGCCGCCAACCGCGCCCGTTAGCTTTCCAGCGCTTGGCTCATGCCCTTCCACCAGCGGACGCTGGCAACCAAGCAAATAAATATGCCCAGGTGTAATCTCCGAAACACCAAGCGTGGCAAGCCGGGTTTTCGTTGTATTTTCCATCGCACCAAGGACCAGCACATGGTCATAAATTTTTTCCTGAGGAAGTGTCGCCGCATTATGGCCTAGTGCAGATAAGTAAGGTTGAGCAATATCCCATTCTGGCCTGCCTGCTATTTGATAGCGCATGGTATCTTTTGGCCGCAGCCAATGCGCCTGAGTAACGGCATGAAGCTGGGTCAGCGCATGTTCGGCGTCGTTAAAAGCAGGTGTATCGAGCAGCTTATCGGCTAAGGCGTTGGAAATAGTAACAGGTTCGCCCATGCAGCCGGTGGCGCCCAGTAATTGCACATACGCACGCTGCCGCTCAGGCGTAGCGTAACCGAGCGCATTCAAAATTGGCCGTAGAGTCTCCATTATCTCAGCATATCAGGCAATTATGACGCTTTTGTGACGAAAAAAGCTATTCCTTAGGCGTCCAACCTTGCGCCGTGCGCTCAATTCCTGTGCGGTCTGCTTCCAGCTCTTCTATCCGATTGGAAAGATTTCTGATTTCCTGCTCCATGCGTTGCAACGCATCCAGGGTGGGATACATCTTAGTATCCTGCGGCGTGGCATATGCTTCAAAATGCGGAGGCGAAGGTGGTGATGTGGTATGAACAGGCCGCGCCGGAACCCCTACCATAATAGCCGCTTCCGGTACATCAGCAATAACTACGGCATTAGAGCCAATACGCGCACCATTGCCAATACGGATTGGCCCAAGCAGTTGCGCCCCTGCACCAATAATAATGTTATTGCCCAATTGCGGGTGGCGGAGCGAACCTTTGGCATCATTCCCGGGAGATACACCGCCCAGGGTAACATCATGATAAATCGTCACATCATCACCAATGGTCGCTGTTTCGCCAATCACTACGCCAAACCCATGGTCAATAAACAACCGCCGCCCAATGCGTGCACCGGGGTGGATTTCTATGCCTGTCAGAATACGTGCCATATACGCCAGAAACCGTGCCGGTAACTTTGCACCCATATTCCATAACAGATGTGTCAGGCGATAAATTATCAATGCATGCAGCCCAGGGTAGCATAACAGCACCTCTATTCGGCTGCGAGCGGCAGGATCACGGGCAAAAACCGAGTCAACTTCTTCTATTAATCGCATAAAACCACAATCTACTTGAATTTGTCGGGTATTTTCCAATATATATCGCACCTGCTTCTATCGAAACACCTCTTTCACAGCAACGCTTATCTCATAGGATTATGCCAGAAATCATTCTCAACGGTTCCGAAGGCCGCATTGAAGCCCGCTATCATCATAGCGAAATCAAGGGCGCACCTCTAGCTCTGGTCTTACATCCTCACCCGCTTTATGGCGGCACGATGAACAATAAGATTGTTTATAAACTTTATCAAACCTTTGCAGAAGCTGGTTTTTCCGTGCTTCGCTTCAATTTTCGCGGCGTCGGCAAATCCCAGGGGAAATACGATGAAGGTTTAGGCGAGATGATGGATGCTGCCACCGCACTGGATTGGTTGCAGCTACAAAACCCTAATGCATCGGTCTGCTGGATTGCAGGCTTCTCTTTTGGTGCCTGGATTGCATTGCAATTGTTAATGCGCCGCCCTGAACTAGAAGCGTTTATCGCGGTGTCACCACCGGCCAACCTCTATGATTTCACCTTCCTCTCCCCCTGCCCGGCTGCGGGCCTTATTACTATGGGCGATAAAGATGACGTGGTAACGGAAGAATCCGTATCCAAACTTGCAACCAAACTTTCCGGCCAATCCGGGGCCAATATTCAATATGCCCTGATGCCAGGCGCAGACCATTATTACCGCACGCAATTGGAAGAATTGGGCGCAACGGTGAAAGAATATGTCAATAATTCGATGGAAGATTTCATCAATAAGCGCCGCGCACGGCCAGACCGCAAACGTCGGCAATTGCCTAGGGATTAAGGCCAGTTGCTTAACGCTTAAGGCTGCGGAACCTACCTGTCAGGGGCCTTTCCGCCGGGAGTATTAGGACCACCTGCATTAGGTGCACCTGCTCCAGGCCTGTTTCTGTCACCCCGCAAGCGATCCAATAATCCGCCTGCTCCACCCGTTTTTGGAGCAGCCTTTGCCGTCGCATTACCAAACGCACTGGTAATATTATTGGGTGAGAACCAATGGCTGAGGCGCATGGAAACATCCAATTGCAAGGACGCACCGGCAATTTCCCGGGCGATATGAAGCGCCATGCTATTAAAACGCTTCGCCAATTGTGCGATCAGCAGGAGAATCAACACATCGGCAATGCCAATCGGAAATACGGGAATGTTGCTGCCTTGCGCATCAATATCCGGTCCCATGATAGACCATCCCCCCGGGTGCATACGCCACTCACCATTGATCCACACCATAAAACGCCAAATATAAATATTAAATGGCGTGCCGCGCCAAATATCACCAGGCGGGGTCCAACATACCGGCGTTTGTAATAATTCGCCAATTCCACCTAACATCATCATCGAGAAAAATGAGAAGAATACGAACAAAAACAGGGGCTGCAATGTGGCGCTAATGAGCTGGTTGATCCACCCATCAAACAGACTTCGCGTGCGCTGGAATAGAAGAAATACAAAGAAAATAGGAGCAATGGCAAACAGAAATGCCGTCACCACCACAGACATCAAATACACCCACATCGCTTGAAACAGCGCGCCGACAAACGTTCCAAGCGCTGCCAGAATCAATAACAGAATAGGCAACCCATACGGTCCGGTTGCGACAGTTGCGACTAATGTTACTGCCATTTTAGATGAAGTCAGCACGGTCACCGCATCATCCAACACAGTAAACGGATATTTCGCCAATACCTGCGGATCAAAAGCAACGGTGCTACCGCCGGAATCCGGCGGAATATTGGGGCTAACCACAGTCCACCCGGTTACACCGCTATTGGCGATGGAAAGCACATATCCTATCAGCTCATTTTTCCCTGCATCAAATGCCGATCCCATATAATTATAAAAAAACGACCAGGACAGAGGCGAAAATGCGATCGTTGCTACTACAGCAATTTTAGCCAACCGTATTACAGCATCATGCAATGATGCCTGCGTTAAGCCGCCCATAAACATGACGCCATAAATAATCACATACAGCGTAATGGTTGCCGCAACTGTTCCCTGGAAGTCGGCATTGCTCAAAATACCACTATACATCCCTACCGCCAAATTATTGACAATATTAGCTATATTGGCAACCACCGTACTAATAATGCCGCTACCTGGCGCAGGAAAATTGATATAGTAAGCCGGATTATACGTACATGCGGTAGACGTATCGGCGAATGCAAACGACGGCGTGAGCAGGAACAACACTGCCACGCATACTATGCCAAGTATTGCCCATTTATAATTCATTATCCGCCTCCTCCACCCGCACCTTTTAACGCCTTGGCAATATCACCCACAAGCGGCAAACGTTCAAATCCGATATTGGTTGATACACTCGCAATTCCATCAGCAATTTCAGGAATAATATCCACCAGGGCAGTCATTATAAAACATACCACACCCAGCCCCAAAAATTGCCCAATCAAATCCTGCCACGTTGCCATACCATGCGGACTTAACCCAAGGTCAAACATGGTAGGTTGAAAGAAATTAGTTTCCGTTGTGCTATGCAACAAGGGATTCATATATGCCTGTTCAATGGGTGTGCCTTCCGGCATTCCACGTTGCTGGTAAGCCTGCATTAAACTCGGGTCCGTTATCATCGCCCAACTAAACATAGGGCTGTTCGTATGCCAGAACCGACTAAAATCATTACCTCCGAGCACAGCAAAAATTGAAGCCACCATATTAATCACAAGGCCAAAAAACATATTCAGGAATGCAAAAAGCAGGACTGGTTGTAAAATAGCAGCAAATAGCAAGTTTACCCATTGCCTGAAATATCGCTCGGTAGTGGCGAACATCGCCGACAAAATCACCAAAGGCGATATAAGGATCATAAAACTAATCATCAGCACCGCCAATAGATAGGTATAAATCGCGCGAAGCATCAAATACATCAGGCTTAAAATAACTGCGAAGGAAATAAAGAAAAAGAAAATGCCGGTACTGGAAGAAAAAAGGGATGCCCCTAAGATGCCAAGCATACCATTATATAGCGAGAGATTGGGGCCAAAGCCAAACAATGCATTAATAGACGCATCCATCTGCATCCAGGGCGGGCCACCCGCCACCACATTTACCATCGCAGTTACAATAGTAAAAGGTACAGCGGCAAGACCACCCAAATTCATAGAATACGTGAGCACCAAAGCAATACGGATGATGGTTCCAAAGGCGCGATTCCCAATATGCCGTTCGCCCAGCACCATACGCATACCAAATATCATGACTGCAAGAATCGCCAGCGCAATAGCAAAAGGCCGCAGCATTAATGAAAATTTGCTCAAGAAACTTGCTGTCGCATTATAAATCGTATTATCTACACAAGTCACAATACCTGTCACCACCATGCCGCTGATTTGAGGGTTTCCGGTACAATTCGTAAGCCAATCTGCATGCGCACTGACGGGCATGAACCCAAATGCCATCACCAAGCATATAATAATAATGTGCTGAAACGGCATCATCCGCGATCTCCTACACCCGGCACATTGGCACGTGCTGCTTGCTGAACATCGGGATCTGTTCCCCACGGAACTCGTTTTTTGAAACCACTGAACATATTGTCATAGCCCTGGCTCAAATTCGGCAGAGATGCAAGACCACCCGCTACACCACCAGACAGTGTAGTCGCTAAATACGGCACCATACCCTGCATCGTATAAAATATATACGCCATCACCGCTGCCTGCAGCAACGCCAATACAATATTGATTACATAGGTCATGGTGTCCATGTTTCGAAATGACGCCAGAACATCCATATTAATAGTATTAACCGGAATATAGAATTCCGCTGCGTTGTTATTATTAGCCAGAGCCTGATTTTGTTGCTGCAATGTGGCCGCATCCACGCGCTGCATCGCCTGATTACCAAACGCCCCGGTATCCGTCTGGGAGCTTTGGCCCAACATGCGTTGCTGCTCACCGGGGTTGAGGATCATATTAAGCGGCAGGCGTTTTACTTCCCCATATGCCCCGGTCGCCGCCACGTAATTTCCTAATCTGAAATTGGGAGCGGTAGAATAATTACCCGCAATCGCAGTAAATAACGATTGTGGCCCACTGAATACCACTGCCTCAAATGCAATCAGCAACATAGAAACATAGGCCACCAAAAAGATCGGCTGAAGCATCAGCCCGAATAATAAACGTAGCCATTTATCAAATTGCAAACGCGTGGCGGGAAAAAGCAGGCATGGCACCATAATCGGTGAAATAATCGCCATGAAGGTAAGACCAATGATCGCATTTAAATAGGTATACACCGCTTTGAACATCGCCTGAATAAGGAACAACACCATCCACCCGCCCATCATGGCTAGCGGCAATCCCACCGCCGCGCCAACCCACGGCATTTGAACGGATACCGCGAAGATAAAGCTGGCCAGAATCCCAAGCACGCCGCCCGTCAACGTGCTTCCCGGCAAAATTCCGCCCAAGAGACGGTCCAACGCGCAGTCCATATTTTGCCATACATCACCCGAACACGACGACGACCAGGGAATATACACGCTCACCGCATTCATCATGTCTCCCATTATCGCTAGGAGCGCAGGAAACATATTGCCGAAATTATAGCTAAACAGCATTACCACCGCGATTTTGATCGCCAGAACCACGCCATCTCCGCTCAAGCGTTGGTGGCCACCTATGATCATTTTGAGGCCAAACAACATAACCGCAAGCGTACAAGTTGCGGCCACTGTGTTAGCCAAAGCACGTGAAAACGGGATCAGAAAACTATTCACCACCCCGGGCAGGCCAACGGAGGGATTGCCAAGTAGCGTCCATTGCACACAATGCACAATACGCACCACAAGTCCGCCAGGGGCATAGTCCGGGTCAAACGTGCTGGCGGGGCAAATTTCCGCTAACGCGGCAACGGGAAGTAAACACAGAAGTGCCATTCCCATAGAGCCGAAAAAACGAAAAAACCTCAGTTCATTACCGCTTGCCATAAGCCTTCGCACTCGCGGCAGCCTGTTTGTCCTTGTCGCGCTTTAGCGCTTGTTGGAACAACGGCATCCACGCCTCCGGGTCATCACCGGTTTTTTTGCGTATTTCATCAAGCAGGCCAACGGTTTCTGCCCTGCCTGACAATACGTTCACCACCTCATCCATACCGGCCAGATCAAGCCGGGCAACAACAACGTCTTTTCCTTGCTTCACCAAGAAAAAGCGGCTTCCCGGATCAGTCGTTTTCAGGAGATTAAATTCGCGCTCAGTCACCATAAACGCACGGCGGTAATCATCGGTTGCTTTGGGATTGGGCAAGAAAATTTGCGTAGCGGTTTGTTGGACCAGCGTTTCACTAATCGAACTTTGCGTTGCATCTTCCACGCTTTGTGTTGCGAACACGACCATGCCGTTCAGCTTACGCAAGGTCTTCAGCCAGTCACGAATACGTCCTGAGAATGTTTTGTTATCAATCAGCGCCCACGCTTCGTCGAGCACGATAATGGTCGGCGTACCATCCAGTGAAAGCGATATGCGGTGGAAAAGATACAAAAGCGTTGGCTCCAGGCTCGCCCGCTCTTGCAGCACTTCCCCCATTTCAAAACCAAACGACGTCCCTTGGGAGAAATCAACGATGTCTATATCATTGTCAAACAGTCCGGCATATTGCCCGCCCGAATGCCACATTTTAAGTCGTGAAGCCAGCGTACCCGGTCCTTCGATCCCAAGAAACGGCGCAACGTTACGCAAGATACGGTCTTTTTTCGCGAGCTTATAATTACCCGCGACGGCCTCAGCCAATCGCTCCATATCTTCTGCGGTAAACTGCTCGTCATGTGTTGTTACCAATGTACGCAACCAATCACCCAGGAATCCGCGATTTTCTGGCGTATCTGGTAATTGCAGGGGATTAAATCCGCATTTTTGCCCCGGTTCAATTACGGTATATTTACCTTGCAGTGCACGGATAAAAATTTCCGCGCCCCGATCTTTGTCGAAGAAGAACATGCGACAATTAAATTTCTGCGCCTGCGCGCACAGGAAATTCATCAACACCGTTTTACCCGCACCCGTTGGGCCGATAATGGTAGTGTGCCCTACATCACGCTGATGAAAATTGAAAAAATACGGTGTACCGGAACTGGTATCAAACACCGTCACCGCATCCCCCCAATGGTTACCGTGCATGCGGCCAATTGGGTAATTATGCAACGAAGCAAAGCCGGATACGTTCATGGAATTTATATCCGCACCACGCATAATAAATTCAAAATTCCCCGGCAATTGCGCCCAGTAAAGCTGTTCAATAAAATATTTTTCGCGAACCGGATTGATTCCGAGATTGACCAGCTCGGCAATCACCATGGAAACATTTTTTTCCATCTGCTCCACGGTGTCATCGTAGCAAAGCACCGAAAACTGATGCTGACCGAAGGCCACGTGCCCGGACATCGCCATATCGAGCGCATCCGAAATTTCTGCCACTTGCGAGATTGCCTTATCTTCCGATGCAATCATGCGACGTTGACGCAATTGCATGGAATTGATCTTGGACTGCCGGTTATGGAACACAAAACTCTGCGAAATAATAAACTCAAACGGCAATTGCAAAAAGCTATCGAGCAGCCCGGCTGCCGTAGCCGGGGCATATTCCCGAATACTCACCATGCCTGCATAACGCTTCTTCCGATTACCATTTACTTCAATGGCCCGGTCGCCAAAATACAAGCGGTATGCTGGCAGATAATGGGCAATATCCATATCCGTCATCAACATCGGCTGGGCATAGCCGCAATTGACAAGGCGGCCGAGAAATTCCATCGGCTCTGAATAATTCAATCCGTCACGTTCAACGACGGTAAGCACGCGCGCACCATAATCCTTAAGTGTCGCCGTTATACGCCCTACCATATCGGCCAGTTCTTTTTGCGCGTCGCGCACCCCCTGCAGCTTTTGCTCCTTGCTACTTGCTTCGTATAATTTTTGTAAATAATGGTGAATCGCCACCACACCTTTGGTGTCTGGTTTACGCACTACCGTTATATAGTGTTCATTGACGAATGACTCCTTGTGGTCATGCTTCTTTCGCCATTGCTGGTCCATATAAGACGAGAAACCCGGCGGCTGCTTTCCGCCCGGATATGCGCTCTGGCGGCGGCGGACCGTGTGAAACCATAGTGCATAATGCCCATCCCCCATGCTTTTAAGCAGGGAGTTACGCACCATTTTTTTCATGTCGACATCTTCATCATCCGCGGTCTCAAACGAAAAACCGTCCACCTTGATGATCTGCATGAACTCTTTTTTCTTGGTGATCAGTGTCTCGCGGTCCCAATGGTAGAGATACGGCAAAAACTCAGACTCGCTGAGTTCGCGCTTATTATAATCCGCTTTCGCTGTTTTCCGGCGGCCTATGCCAAATGCCATGGCTACCCCCTAAAACAAATCATAGGAATTTGCGCCACCATGTATGGTGCGCTTATTCATGCAGCGAAATCCTTTTTTCTGTTTTACAATCACCATATCCATGATGCGCGGCTCCTTGGCACATATGATAAATGCCAATATATAAAGAGACACCGCAATAAATGCCACCAGCATACCTTTTTGCGTATTGATAAAGACAAGCATCGATATGAATGCGTTCGCGACGAAAAACCGATAGTCCACCCCCCAAAACATCGCGGGGCGGGTAAGTCCTTGAAATAAGGGATCCGATTGCAAACGTCCAGCCATAGGTTCTTTCTAGCGGGAATATGGTTAATAAGACGTGAACACATCTGTGCACATCGTGGTGTCAGCATAACAGAAAATTATTGCAGTTTTGTGGCGAAACCACACTTGGCAAAAAAACTATTCTTGAGTGTATTTTTTGTGTGGCAATCGCAATTGGGGTGTTGTAATGTTTTCAGCAATCACCATGGCTTCTCACAACAACCCAACTTTCTTTAGGAGTTCCCGTATGTTCCGCAATCGCAAAGAGGATGAAATGAACGATGAAAATAGCACCGGCCAAAGCTCGCTCTTGAGCAATAACTCCGGCGCACAGGACGATTCCGCTACGAACTCCATGGGAATTTCCGCCCCCGCCTCCATGTCCAATGCCGCATCTTTGGCCGGTTATCAGGTATCACAGGCTTCACGCCCGGTTAATGAGCCGATTTCCCGCCCACAAGGGCCTCTGCCAACCGCTTTAAACCCTTTCCGCTCACAACCAGCCGGTGATGCTCCACGTGCACGCATGCCAGAATCAAAGTCGAACGCATTCAGCTCTTCTTCCAATAGCGGCATTACCACCAGCGCTCCTGCTGAACGCAATAAAGATTCTCGCCGTGTATTAACCGTTGGTTCAGACATCCTGCTCAAAGGTGAAATCGCCACCTGCGACCGTTTAGTGATTGAAGGCAAAGTGGATGCAGTGCTTAATGATGTTGGCACGGTTGAACTCGCTGAGTCCGGCTCCTTCAAAGGTGTGGCTCAAGTGGAAAACGCCGAAATCAGTGGCTTGTTTGAAGGCGAACTGGTCGTAAAAGGCCGCCTGGTCATTTACGCTTCCGGTCGTGTCCGTGGCAAAATCACCTACGGCGAAATTGAAATCGAACGTGGCGGCGAACTAACCGGTGATATCAAAATTATCGGCGCAGCTCCACAAGCCCGCAAAACCGGCGAAAAAGCTGCCGCTCCAAAAGAAGACAAAGTCACAGCCGCTGCTTAATAAGGCTTTTGACTTATACGGGAACACGAAAAGAGAGCCTCCGGGCTCTCTTTTTTGTTTATGCTATAACCTCCTCCTCATTTGTCACCTTCTGACACCATTTGTTACTTTGCTTCCCTGCGAAATCCGCTACATAGCATAAGCATGTGTGGCATTATTGGAATTGTAGGGACAACTGAGGCCGCTCCGGCGCTATTGGAGGGGTTGAGGCGTCTGGAATATCGGGGCTACGACTCCGCCGGTATCGCCACGATTCATGCCGGAAAAATCCAGCGTAAGCGTGCACAAGGCAAGCTTATTCATCTCCAGCAACTTCTTGAGAAAGAACCGCTTCCCGGCATCACTGGCATCGGGCACACCCGCTGGGCTACCCACGGCATCCCAAGCGTTGCCAATGCCCATCCGCATGCGACCGATAAAGTCGCCATAGTCCATAATGGTATTGTAGAAAATTATCGCGAACTGCGCGCTGATCTGATGGCACGCAACTATAGTTTTTCCAGCCAAACCGATTCCGAGGTAATCGCCGTATTGATTACCCGTTTTCTGGATGAGGGCCTCCCCCCACGCCAAGCAATTGCCAATACGCTGGCAGCGCTCCATGGCGCTCTTGCGTTCGTAGCATTATTTCGTGATCATCCGGAATTATTGATTGGCGTTCAACATGGCGCACCACTCGCTATTGGTTATGGTGAAGACGGCATGTATCTCGGCTCCGATGCTCTGGCGCTTGCTCATCTCACACAGCGCATCGCCTATCTTGAACATGGCGATATTGCCTGTATTACCCGCACCACCGCTGAGATCACCGGCATCATAGACACCCCTCGCACACGCCCCATACGTACCATAAACTTTGGCGGGCATGCAGCTGCCAAAGGCAATTACGCGCACTTCATGCAGAAAGAAATTCATGAGCAGCCTGTCGTGGTAGGCCAAACATTGGGAGCATTTTATAATGCCACAATTGCCCGCTTTGACTTGCCCGCGCTGCCCATAGCACCCAAAAAGATTAAACGCATCCATTTGGTCGCCTGTGGCACGTCATACTACGCCGCTCTCGTTGCACGTTATTGGCTGGAAGCCATTGCGGGCATCCCAACAGGCGCTGATGTGGCTTCTGAATTTCGTTACCGCGCGCCTATTTTAGCGGAAGATGAATTAACCATCGTTATCTCACAATCTGGCGAAACCGCTGACACATTGGCAGCATTGCGTTACGCTAAAACCACCACGCCTACACTTGCCTTGGTCAATGTCCCGGAAAGCTCGATTGCCCGCGAAGCGTCTTTGTGTTTGCATACTTTGGCTGGTCCGGAAATTGGCGTGGCCTCTACCAAAGCATTTACCACGCAACTTGCGGTGCTTGCCGCACTTACCTTGGTATTAGCGGAAGCACGGGGCACGCAGTCCGCTGAGCACCTGCAAATGCTTACTGCCGCATTGATCGCCACCCCTTCTCTCCTGGCAGATGCCCTGGCGCTGGAGCCAACCCTCACCAAAGCAGCACAACTGGTAGCTACCGCCCATGACGTGCTATATCTCGGGCGCGGCACTTCTTATGCCCTGGCCCATGAAGGCGCGTTGAAACTTAAGGAAATATCCTACATTCACGCCGAAGCCTATGCCGCCGGTGAAATGAAACACGGGCCTATTGCCCTCATTGATGACCAGGTGCCCATCATCGCCATTGCCCCGCCCGATGCATTATTTGACAAAACCATGTCCAACTTACAAGAAGCCCACGCCCGCGGTGGCCGCATCATTGCCATAAGCGATTCCAAAGGCTGTGCCGCTATGGGGGATCTAGCCGTAGCGTGCATCCCGATGCCAGACGCCCACCCGTTCGTTACCCCTCTACTCTACGCGCTGCCTATTCAAATGCTGGCCTATCACGTGGCACTATTAAAGGGAACAGACGTAGACCAACCGCGCAATTTGGCGAAGTCGGTAACCGTGGAGTAAGATTTTCCAGCAAGTATTACGGTCTAATATCGAATTACCCAAACAATAACGGCCCCATCACCGCTAATCCCAGCAGCACACTAAATGGCACACGCAGCCAGCCGCCCGTTATGACGTTAAGCACTTTACCTGCCAGCCATAACGCTAAAAGCAAGACCACTTCCAGTGCCAGCTGATTCGCCCCTAAAATAATCCCCGCAGGAATTACCATGCGAGCATGCATTGGCAGAGAAAAGACGTGATTTACAGGTTTGATGCCTTTGCGCCAGACAATGGCTCCTAAGAGTAAGGCAAACAATCCGCCCTGGAAAAAATTATAAATCTCACCATCCTGTAGCGTGCGGAAAATCATACCTAATACGGAAAGCGTTACCAGCACCGATGTCATGACCACCTTATCGTTGGCTTCAATAGCCGCCATGATAACGAAAAACACTCCGATTCCTGCGATCAGCAGATATTCCTGTGAAAAATTGAACTGCACATAACACAGGCAAAACAACGCACCGATGACAATTTCCGTCCAGAAATGCGAAATAGGGATCGCTGCGGCGCAATAGCGGCATTTATGGCGCAATATCAGCGCTGAAAACACGGGGAATAAATCGGAAGTAGCAAGCGCATGGCCGCATGATCCGCAATACGGCTTGTTTTCTAAAATCGATTTCCCACGCGGTAGGCGATACACTAAACTGCAGGCAAAATTCCCCGCCGCAAACCCCAATGTCAGGGACCAGATCAAGCCGCAAATAATATACGCCACCGGGGTGTTTACTACACCTTCCATCCATTGCGTTTGGGGAATCCATTGGTCGAATGTCATTAATTTACCACCTTTGCGTTAGGAGCGAGTAACCCGTCCAAATAGCGGCCTTGAAACAAAGAAATGCCCAGTGCCTGACCATAATCCACTGCCGCCCGGTCATCACAGCGGCATAGGATTACACGCCCCACGCCTGCCGCGCGCACGCTTTCCGTCAGCAACCGCTTATCCGGCGCGGCCAAATCTGTAGGTGTGTCAGCATTCCAGCAAAGCTTGAGTAAATCCGCCTGCATCATGTTACGCTGCAAGCTGGGGAATGTATGCACCGTAAGTCCATCAATACACACCCGGTAGCCTTTACGCTGCACTGCATCACGGGCATAGACAAAGGCATACGGATCAGCAAACACGCTCACCACCGGAATCTCAAACACCACCGATACTTTCTGCTCAGACTTCAGTGCATCGTCGAAGGCAAGAAAGGCGTCTGTCAGCAAGGTTTCGGCATTAATATTGATACTTACCGGCTGAGAGATGCGCTGGGCAGCGTTGCTGGTCAACAATGATAACACGCGCTCATCCAGCAAACTCGTGACATATTGAAACAGCCATTTATTGCTGAGGAAATCAATTTCCGCGCCGATCAGCTCCCGTAGATTGGCAATATGGAAATATAATTCGTCAAACACCCGCCGTATCGCCCCTGTGCTGGTCACCGCGCAAATTGGCTGACGCCGAAGGGCGCCACTGATGTCCATGGAGGACAGATCATGCTCAATTGCAGCCAGATGGCTGGGATCAAACATGCCCGGTGCAGGCGCATGCGCGCTTTTGGCGTGTTTAGCACGCCCGTCCTGTGCGGCATCTGCCCGGCCCAGCTGCATCATGCGTAAGCTACAGAAATCCAGGCAAATTTTGAAGGAATCCTTCAGCCGGTAAATGGTGCAGAATTCAGCGTTTTCCTGGCCGTCCTCGTGATACGCCAACGGATCATCCATATACAAATAACGCATCTGAAACAATAACTTACCCATAAGCATCGGGTTCAGATAATTACACAACACCGCCACCGCGCCATCCGCAAACAGGTAAATCCCCCCCTCATACTCCTCCAGCAGGTCGGCAATGAGGTTGACGGCAATTTTTAAGTGATACTCACTCCGATATTCCGCAAGTAGCCCATTTAAATGGAAAATCACGGCCGTCCAGCTCTGACACTGGTCCTGTATGCCGTTCAAAGTCTCAACTATGCGGGCTTCCCCGCTGCGGGTGACGGTGAGCATGGACGCAAGTGTATGCGTCTAGAATGGGTTCGTCAATGCAGCTTATATTTAGAAAGAGGGACCAGTCCTTGGCCCAGATGGTGCAGCTCTTGTAGAAGCTACTGCTCCTAGTTCTGTAGCCAATCCATTACCAGCAATATTACTATGCGTCAGACTTACAATCGCGCCCATTCCACTGACAGCTGCTAATGCTGCGCTTTTTATATTCGTAGGAAGTGGGCTTACTTTTGCTAGCATCGACGGATTATTACTTGTTTGAGAATTGATTATGGCTATACGTGTTTGCAAACCAATAGAAGAATCCATTCCTGCTGATTCAGCAAATAATGCTTTTTTATGATTTTCTTTTTGCTCTTGGTTCATTCCTGTAGCCGCAGCATCCACATTTTGATTAATGGCAGTCTTCAGCTCAGTTAAATCTTTTGCACGAGTATTTAATGCTAGCGTATTATCTTTTAATTTATTGTCATCTAAAGTCAGCGCACCTTTTAGGGTATTTTCTTTAAATTTTTTCTCGGATTCTGCATCAAACGTAACTCCAGAAGCTTTTTCTACTGCAACACGTGCATCTATATATTTATCCAATGTTTCCTTGCGTTTTTTTAATTGGTCATTTGTATCATTGGCAGCGTTGATAATAGGGGCATAATCTTGACCTGTAGTCAGTGCATTCACTGCATCTCTTTTATCAGCAAAATCAGCTTGTTGTTTTTTTAGCACATCACCGCTATATAATTCTGGTGCTTTTTCATTAGCGTTCTGCAATGAAGCCAGAGCACCTGCTTTTTGACCTACCAATTCATTACGCTTTGCGTCTTCTAACACTCTATTGCCGTCACGTACATCAGCTATTTTCTGCTCCAATTGAGCCGGTGTACCATTTGCAGCAGTTTTAGCAGCTTCCTTGGCATGCTGCCTTGCAGCTTCTTCATTCTGACCAGCAAGTTTATTCGCTTCAACACACAAGTTGAAATATTCGGTTAGCTTCGCACCTGCTGCCGGAATATTTTTTTCTTCTTCCTTTACATTCTTCACCGCTTTATTTGCATCCGCAATATTTGCTGTACGATCTGCCGCGTCAACAGCATGTTTCGCACTTTGATTAATCCCCGTTGTTCTAAGCCTTGCTTCTTCACGATGCAAAGTCGCTTGTTCTTCACTCAATTTATTCTGTGTTTCGTTGTGCTTTTGCTCCACAACAATTACATCATGTGCATGCTCTTTAGCCTTATTTGCTTCTGCCAAGGCATGCTTTGCGGCTTCCTCGTCTTTCCCATGTGTTTGTGCATACAGAGCGTCTTGCCGTTTTTTTGCTTCAACAAGCGCACGTTCCTCTGCAACAGTTTTTTGAGCTTGTTTTTTTGCTTCAGCAAATTCTTGACCAAAAGCTTTTTGTGCCTCACGTGTCGTTTTTTCCTGATCTTTCAACTCATGTGCCGCAAGGCTCATGTTACCTTCCATTTTATGAAGCGCTTCTTCTGCTTTTTCTTTGCTGCCATATTTATGTAGAATGCGTGCTGTAGAATGCTTCGCATGACTATTACCAAAATATTGGAGGCCTGTTTTTAACAAATCATGCTCACGTTGCAGTACCTTATAAGCATCCTGCTTGCTCTTTAATTCCTCTTTTTTACTTTCAGCATTATTGTGGCTATTGCTCTCACTATTATGTTGTTTATTATACAAATCCATCGCCAAACGATCAGTGCGAGTTTTGTCATGATAATCATCTAATTCGCTGGCTTTGCTTCCCATAGCGGTGCGCATGTAATCCATCGAAGCTTTAAGTGCATCCCGCTGATTGTTCAAAGCACGTTTTGTATTTTCTGTGGTCAATTCCGTTGCAGAATTGAGCTTTTCTTCTGTCTTTTCTAATAAATCAGAAAGCGCACCAAACATTACTGCAACAGGCTGACGCTCTTTTGCTGTTTGTGCACGTGTAAGCACTTTGTAGGTATTTTTATTTATATTTGCTGTAATATCTTCTATCCGGCCAGCTGCCGCTTTTTCACCGACTTCTTCTTCCTTTGCAGTGACAATCGGCGAACGGCGCTGTTCGCTTTGCAACAGACCAAGAGCGTTCTCAAAAAGCTCCTCTCCTCCAGCACGCGTTGTGAGATCTTTGATAGCTTGCGGGTTAATTGTTACCAATCCGACCATACTGCTCTCCTGCCACTATAATCATAATATATTTAACTATAGTTTTATTATAGCGTTTTGAACGGCATGAAGTGTGAAAGTTTTGTGAAGGTTATATGACTCGATAATATACTTATATAACAATATATTATATGGTATCTACCGCTTATCCTCCCCCGCCGGCTTAATCTTCGCCGTGTTCATGCCTTCGGTGCTGATGATGATGCTTACCTCATCCCCCACCATCGGCACATATTTGGTCATGCCGAAATCGGAGCGTTTGATTTTGGCAGTGGCATTAAAGCCTGCCACCCAGATACCGGTGATCGGCTGGTAGTCAGCCTTGTTAAAATGCACGGCCAGCACCACCGGTTTGGTCACGCCAAGCAGGGTTAAGTTCCCTGTCAATTCCGCATCAGACGGGCCTTTTGGTTTTACCGATACGCTCACGAAGCGTATATCAGGGAATTTCGCCGTGTTGAAAAAATCCGGGCCGCGCAGATGCTCATCCAATTTGGCGCTGCTGGTGCGTATAGCCGCAGGGTTCAAGCGGATGTCCGCCGTGCCCATAGCAGGGGATGCAGGATCAAAGGTAAAGCTGCCAGACACATCTTCAAACCGCCCCACCATGTCGGAAAATCCTAAATGATTCACCATGAATATGACATTGGTGTGCTCTTTATCCAGCGTATAAGTATCTACTGCAAATGCAGGTACAGCACCGAACATGGCTAGCAAAGCGAAGAGATATTTCATGGCGTTCTCCTTATGATGAATGCGAAACTTAGGCAAGAATGTAGGGGTGGTCATATAAAAAAGCAATCAGTTGCGTAAGCGCTGCCGCACGGT
>CAZGVV010000001.1:20822-21997 GCA_964529155.1 uncultured Rickettsiales bacterium | reverse complement strand
TTTTCTGCAGCAGGCATTTCAGCAAACACGCGCTCATAGCCATACGGGATAAAAATAGGGTCATAGCCAAAGCCATCTTTGCCCCGCGCAGGAAAGGTCAGCGAGCCATCAACGCGCCCTTCGAAGCAATGCGTTTCTCCGTTTGGCAAACATAAACATAATACACAAATAAAATACGCCGAGGGATTTTCCGGCGCATCAGCAGCGGTTAGTTCGCGCTGGATGCGCGCAAACGCGGCATTAAAATTTTTCTGTCCATCCGCCGTTTGCGCCCACCGTGCTGAATATATCCCCGGCGCACCGCCCAGTGCAGGAATCACTAACCCTGAATCATCCGAAAGCGCTGGCTTACCGCTGGCTTCCGTGGCAGCGCGCGCTTTTAATATGGCGTTTTCTACAAACGTGCTGCCGGTTTCCTCCGGCTCGCCAAGCCCAAGGGAACCCGCAGAAATAATCCGAATCCCCAACGGTTCCAGCAATTCAGCAAATTCTTTTAGCTTCCCGGCGTTGTGGCTGGCGAGTAGAAGGGATGACAGGGGACGGATGGCGGATGACGCAGTATCTTCTTGCGCCATCCGCCCAATGTCATCCGTCATCCGTACCATCTATTTCAACGCCTCACGTTGCAGCGCCGCTAATTCCGCCACGCCTTGGCGGGCCAGCGTAAACAAGGCCTGAAACAACTCTTCCCCAACCGGTGCAGCTTCAGCCGTACATTGGATTTCAATAATTTTTCCATTGGCGGTCAGCACAAAATTTGCATCCATCTCGGCGCTGGAATCCTCAGCGTAGTCTAAGTCCAATACCGGTACGTCTTTATAAACGCCACACGACACCGCCGCCACTTGTCCCATCAACGGATCACGCTTAACGCGGCCACTGGCCACGAGTTTATCAGTAGCTTGCTTCAGCGCCACATACGCACCGGTGATGGAAGCCGTGCGTGTGCCACCGTCGGCCTCGATGACATCACAATCAATGATAATCTGACGTTCGCCCAACAGTTTTAAATCCACTACCGCGCGTAAAGACCGCCCAATGAGCCGTTGAATTTCCTGTGTGCGCCCGCTTTGCTTGCCCTTGGCAGCTTCACGGGGCATACGGCTATGCGTTGAGCGCGGCAACATACCATATTCCGCCGTCACCCAGCCTTTGCCAGTGCCGCGCAGAAAACG
>CAZGVV010000001.1:17830-20726 GCA_964529155.1 uncultured Rickettsiales bacterium | reverse complement strand
TCTTCCTCTACCGATGCAGTGCATAATACTTTCGTGCCGCCGCAGGTGATAAGGCAAGAGCCTTCGGCATATTGACTTACGCCGGTTTGCATGCTGATAGGCCGAAGTTGCTGGGGAGTCCGTTGTGAAGGGCGCATGATGTCCAATTATTTTTTAAGGGTGAAAGAGGCAACGAATAAGCGGTTTAAATACGGTTTTGTCAATCCCGCATCATTTTTCATTCCGCAACAATTTTTCACTCTCGCTTTCTATGGCTGTTTTTAACGCGGCCATAAAGTCCCTTGGCTTCATGTCAGGCGGAATAGGCGCGAGAAAGCGTAACCGTGCAATGCCCGGCTGTTTTAAAAACGCATTGCGGCCCCAGCAATGCCCAGACGTCAACGCCACCGGAATAACCGGCACGTGTAATGCCTGATACAGCGCCGCCACACCCGGGTGATATTCGCTTGCCACTCCGGGCCGTGTGCGTGTGCCTTCGGGGAAAATCACCAAAGGCCGCCCGCTTTCAAGCAATTGCCGTGCATCACGTTGCATATGGCGCAGGGCCGATGCGCCTTTTTTACGTTCTACCGCCACCATGCCTGCTCGCCGCAAATACCACCCCAATAATGGCAATCCCAGTAATTCACGTTTGAGCACGAAACCGGGCGTATTCAAAAGCGTATTCAGCATAAAAATATCCCATGCTGATTGATGCTTCACGGCATAAATCGCTGGACCTGGCAAAATGCGGTCCACTCCCTGCGCTTCACTTTCAATGCCGCATAGCATGCGGGTCAGCCACAAGATACTACGCGTCCAAAACCGCGCATAACGCCGCACTGCCGGGCGTGAAAAAAGCAGCGGCAAGCCAATTACCGCCAACAAAGCAGTCCAGGCGATATACAGGATGTTAAAAATCACTGATCGCATTAGGTACAGGCCTATTTTCATGCGCTTTTTCCTAACCAATCAATAAAACTATGGCGCAACTCCGCAGCCAGATATTTATGATATTCTTCCAGCAGCATAGCTCCGCTATAAGTACTAATTACCGGATGAGGAATAATAGCGATTGCCGGCAATTGATAATGGAATTCGCTTAGTGCACGCGGCATGTGGTAGCTTGAAGTTACCAGCAACATGCTATGAATATGCCGCTTATGTACCCACTCTGCCGTTTCCAAGGCATTCCCGATCGTATTACGCGCCACAAATCCAAGGGTAATGGCTGATTCCGGATCCACCACCTGGTCAGTCAACCCGGTAGTATGCACCAAAGCTTTGGGTGTAGTGGGTGTTTCCATTCCTGAAATAAATAAATAAGGCGCGCGTTCTTCCGCCAATAATTTCAGTCCATGCGTAATTCGCCCGGGACCTCCCGTAAGCACCACAATCGCTTCCGCGGAAAGATCACCTTTTGGCATATGGGCGGGAATTTGCTTGGCAAACCAGTAAAGACCGCCTAGCCACAAAAATGCAATGGCCGTCATACATACGATCATGCGCTGCAACAGCCGCATTAAGGCAATTTCCTCAACTGCGTCTGCGTAGAAATTCGAACCGACACCATGGAAAGCACCGCGCACACCATGGGCAATAACGCAAGCATCGCCATATGGACCATAGAAAACGCAAAACGCGGCAATAGGGGCGCATTCATTTGTGCGGCATAGGTGGAAATCAACAAATACAATATCCCTGCCCCCAATGCCCCCGGCACAGCACCACTCAATGCAAGCCGCAATGCATTTCGCTGAAATTGGCGTGAAATATAATCATCTCCCGCCCCCAAGGCGTGCAATAATTGCACTGTATGCGCATGCAATTTCATGGACGCACGCGAAGCAAACACCATCATGCCAGCAAGCGATGCCAGAATTGCCAATGTCAAAGCATAGATCACAGCTTGTGTTACGCGGCTAAAACTAGAAAATTTTTCAACCCATATAGCCCGGTTATCAAGACTAATATCAGGGCTCAATGCATGTAGTTGCGTAGTTAAATAATCGTAATCCACCCCGCCGTTAGGATCCAGTGCTAATGCCACCTCCACTACGGTTGGAAGTGGTAAATCCTCTAATATTGCCGTACTACCAATCCAGGGAGAAATCAGTCGCCCGACTTCTGCTTCCGCCAAAACACGAACACTTTGAACTCCCGAAGCTTTTTGTACGATCTCTGATGCCTGTTTCACCAAGGCTTGTTGATGACTGCCATGATCGGGGATTTGAATGGTGAGATGTCCACCCAGCCCCCCATGTTGTTCTGTAATCCAGCGGTTAAGGGATAAACCAATGAGCAACATCAACGCTGCCAACCCACACATCAACGCCACCATCCACGGCAAAAAGCGGTTGGCATCATCACGCGTGAACGGAATGTCAGGACGGAACATAATACATATGTTAGCAGTTGCATCTGCGGATGCAACCCTCCGTTTCCTACGCCAATAATATCACTACTTCACTAACACTTCTTTCTAGCACCTCTTGCTAAAATTAACGTTTTAAAAGTGCTGGTGTTGGTGTGGAAAAAGGTGCAGATAAAAATTTATGCAGTGGCATCAAGCTGCCGCGATTCTTCGCCTGCTTTCGCCACCCCTACTAATGCAGGGCGAAGCAAACGATCATGCAAAACATAACCCGCTTGCAATACTTGCACGACAGTCCCTGATTCGCTTCCGGGGGAATCCACCTGTAATACTGCCTGATGGAAATTAGGATCAAATTTCTCGCCCATCGGGTCAATCCGCCTAATTCCCTGACGTTCAAAATTGCCCAGAAGTTCTTTCAGGGTCATATCCACCCCTTCAGCCAAGGACTTCACGGCGCCAATAGATTTGGCTTCTTCAGGGATACTGGCCAATGCGCGATATAAATTTTCCGCAACCCCAACCAGATCACGGGCAAAACCA
>CAZGVV010000001.1:6868-17820 GCA_964529155.1 uncultured Rickettsiales bacterium | reverse complement strand
CAGAAACTGCATACTTCGTTGATTCTTCAACATCTTTCTGTGCACGTTTGCGGGTATTTTCTGCTTCCGCCAAAGCGCGGAGCGCACGATCTTTCATCTGGCTTACTTCCTCCTCCAGCGCAGCAATTCGTGCATGCGCCTCAGATTCGTGCCCCTGAGACTCGGTTTCGGCGGTTATTTCTTCAAAAATAGGTTTTACATTGTCTGTCATAGGGTGATTATTTGGCGTGCTTTCACAAAAATTGCAATATCTATTGCAAGCATGCTAAAAATTAGGCAGATACATCCGGGTCAAGCTAATAATTTGTCAAGGAGTTCCCTGTGGCCCCACACAACCCAATCGGCACTAAGCGTACCTGCCCACAATGTAGCGCGCATTTTTATGATTTGAACCGCTCACCCGCCCATTGCCCTAAATGCGACCATGAGCATGATCCTGCGGCCCAATTTCGCTCACGCCGCACTAAACGTGCTGCTCCGGAAAAAGCGCCTAAACCTGCTCTTGTAAAACCACGCACACCAGTCAATGACGAAGACGAGGCCTTTGGCATGGAGGGCGGCGGCCAGGGAGAGATGGAGGAACTGGAAGGCGCAGACGATATTGAAGTACTCGGTGAAATTGAGGAAATCGAAGAAAAAGGCGACGATGAGCTTGGCCTCGAAGATGGGGATGTGGGCGATGCCGTCCTCATTGATGATGTCGAGGAAGATGAAGAAGAGGAAGAACCAGAAGAGGATGAGGACGAAACGACCTCTAAATCCAAGCGCCGGCCTTCTACTCCACCATCCAAGAAAAAGCGAAAATAAGTTAAGTTCCCGTGCCAAATTCATTTTGGACGCGGGACTTGCTATTTTTGGTAGCATTTTTTGTCTGAGCAGATAGACATAGTGCTATGGTATATAATCCAGTTATCTGCGCAGTCGATACGACCGACATTGGCCATGCCCGTGCGCTCTGCCGTGCGCTGGACGGACACGTAGGAGCACTCAAGCTAGGGCTAGAGTTTTTCACCGCCCATGGCGCAGCCGGCGTTCAGCAGGTGATGGCTGAAAATCCGCTCCCGCTCTTTCTGGACCTCAAATTTCATGACATCCCACACACCGTTGCGCGCGCCATTCGTGCTGCCGCACCCTTAGCTCCGGCCCTGTTAACTATTCATACGCTTGGCGGAAAAGATATGTTACGCGCCGCCGTTGAAGCCGCCAGGGATTCGGCCTTGCCTGAAAAAAAGACCAACGTACTCGGTGTTACTGTCCTCACTAGCCTGGATGAAAATGACCTCCCCCCAATTGGTATTGGCCACAAAATGGACGACCAGGTCTGCCGCCTGGCCCGTTTAGCACAAGAAGCGGGATTAGACGGCGTGATCTGTTCACCGCATGAAATTGAAGTATTACGCCGTGAATGCGGCAAGGATTTCCTCTTAGTCGTTCCCGGTATTCGGCCAGATGGAGCACAGGCAGGCGATCAAAAACGCGTGCTTACACCTAAAGAGGCGCTCCTGCGTGGTGCAGATTACCTTGTCATTGGCCGTCCTATCACTGCTGCTGCCAATCCCGCAGATGCCGCACGTACTATTGCCGAAAGCATCCATGGGGTGATGCGTGTCTGAGTATTATATCCATGACGATGCCCACGGCCGTGACGGACCATTTGATATACCAGCACTTTTAGTAAAAATTCGCTCTGGCAAATTACACATGGATACCCTTATCTCAGACAGCAGCGGCGACATTCGCCCTGCCTATAACTGGGCTAATGTGCGTCCTTTACTCCAAGAAAGCACTATACGCTACGAAGCGATTACCCGTTCCTACTCCGCAGGCCAACATTTTAAACGCGCACTGAAGACAGGATGGGGATTTTTAGGCCAGCACATGGGTTTTTCTGCATTTTCTGGACTTGCTATCTTGTTTTCATTTGGTTTTGGCGCCATCCTTGGTCAATTATTGACTTGGCAAGCAGGGTTGATCGTTGGGTTCATGCTCAGCCTTATTTTTCAGCAATTAATTATGACCCTGATTATCTGCGCCTACCATGACAAACCCCTTAACCACAGATTTTTTCAAAACTATTTATTACCTTGCATCCCCACCGCTCTTATAACCGCTGGTAGTATAGCGGTATTCGCTGTTTTTGGATTGGTACTGGGGATTCTGCCGGGAGTAATTCTTTTATCCTTATGCGCTTTCTCACCTTTTATTATTTTAAATAAAAAAATCAATGCACTAGATTCTATACGGCAAAGCGTCTCTCTCACCAGCAATAGCGGCGAGCGTTTTGGGGCCATTTTTGGGCTGAATGCATTAAATACGCTGGGGCTCCTGCTTGTTTTCCCTCTGCCCATTACCATCCCTCTTATTGGAGCCGCATTGGTTGATCTTTATGAAGAGGCGAATGCGGGATAATTTCTAACAACGTCTCTTGCCATTCCCCCCTAAATCTACTACTCCTGAGCCCCTATGAGCACCACCATCACACATGCCGATTTGATTCCCGTCTCCATCGACGAGGAAATGAAGAAATCCTACCTCGATTACGCCATGAGTGTAATCGTTTCCCGCGCCATCCCAGACGCGCGTGACGGCTTAAAACCCGTCCACCGCCGTATTCTGTATGCGATGCATGAAACCGGGAATGATTATAATAAGCCGTACCGCAAATCTGCCCGCATCGTCGGTGAAGTCATGGGTAAATACCATCCCCATGGTGACTCCGCGATTTATGATGCACTCGTACGCATGGCTCAGCCCTTCTCCATGAGCCTGATGCTCATCGACGGCCAAGGTAACTTCGGCTCGATGGACGGTGATGCCGCCGCCGCCATGCGTTACACCGAGTCCCGCCTTGCCAAGCCTGCGCATTCGCTGCTGGAAGATCTGGACAAAAACACGGTCGATTTCCAGGAAAATTATGACGGCTCGGAAAAAGAACCGCTCGTACTTCCCGCTCAATTCCCTAACTTACTCGTCAATGGTGCTGGCGGTATCGCCGTTGGCATGGCCACTAATATTCCGCCACATAATATCGGTGAAGTGGTAGACGCAACGCTGATGCTGCTGGACGATCCTGAGGCCAGCGTAGACGCCTTAATGCAAGTCTGCCATGGCCCTGATTTCCCTACTGGTGGTATTATTTTAGGTCGTGCAGGCATTCATTCCGCCATGCATACGGGTCGTGGCTCCGTGCTTATCCGCGCCAAAACCGAAATTGAAGAAGTACGCCCAGGCCGTTTTGCCATCATCGTTCATGAAGTGCCTTACCAAGTAAACAAAGGCCGCACGGTTGAACGCATCGGTGAATTAGTACGCGAAAAGCGTATTGAGGGTATCTCCGATCTGCGCGACGAATCCGATAAATCCGGCGTGCGTATCTACATTGAAGTAAAAAAAGACGCCGTACCTGAAGTTGTACTGAACCAGCTTTTTGCCATGACCCCGCTGCAAACCAGCTTTGGCGTCAACATGCTGGCACTGGACCAGGGCCGCCCGCGCGTAATGAATTTCCGAGACGTACTGGTCTCTTTCATCGCCTTCCGCGAAGAAGTGATTGGCCGTCGTACCAACTATATGCTCGGCAAAGCCCGTGACCGTGCCCACGTATTGATCGGTCTTGCCATCGCTGTTGCCAATATCGATGAAGTTATCAAAGTTATTCGTGCAGCCGCTAACCCAGACGTTGCGCGCGAAGAACTCATGTCGCGTGACTGGGCAGCAGGTGATGTATTGCCCTTGCTTGCCCTTGTAGATGATTCCGGCAACCAGGTAGAAGGTGGCCGTATCCGCTTCACCGAAGCCCAGGCTCGCGCCATTCTGGAACTCCGCCTGCAACGTTTAACCGGCCTTGAGCGCAATAAAATCGACGAAGAAATGCAAGCGCTGGCCGCTGAGATTGCTGATTTTCTGGACATCCTTGCTGATCGTGGCCGCCGCATCGCAATCCTGCGCGAAGAATTGACCAAAGCCCGTGACGCGTTTGCCGTGCCACGCCGCACCGCCATTGAGCTGGGCGAATTCGAACACGACATGGAAGACCTGATCCAAAAAGAAGACATGGTCGTCACCGTGACGGCCAGCGGCTACATCAAACGCACCCCCCTCTCCGCCTACCGCGCGCAACGTCGTGGTGGCAAAGGCAAATCCGCCATGGCTGTGCGAGATGAAGACGTGACCGTTGAGCTCCTGGTCGTCAATACGCATACCCCTGTGTTGTTCTTCTCCAGCACCGGCAAAGTCTATAAGCTCAAAGTATACCGCCTACCGCAAGGCGCCGCTAATACGCGCGGCAAAGCGCTGGTGAATCTGTTCCCGCTCGCTGAAGGTGAAACCATCACCACCTTCATGCCGATGCCGGAAGATGAAACACAGTGGGACGCCATGCATATTTTCTTCGCCACGGCTAAGGGCAATGTGCGCCGCAATGACTTGTCCGATTTCCATGACATCCGCACTTCCGGCAAAATCGCCATCCGTCTGGATGAAGGTGATAAGCTGATCGGCGTGCACGTATGTAATGAAGCCAACCACGTACTTCTGGCATCCCGCGAAGGCAAGTGCATCCGCTTCCCGGTTGATGACGTACGCGTATTCAAAAGCCGCACTTCCGACGGTGTTCGTGGCATGCGCTTAAGTGACAAAGATGAAGTAGTGTCGCTCACCATCCTCCACGGTATTGCTGCAACGGCTGAAGAACGCCAAGCCTATCTCAAACGCGCCTCGGCTAAACGCCGCTTGGAAGGCGAGCAATTCGACGAGCCGGAAGAAACCGTAACCACTGAACTTACCCTTTCGGACGAGCGCTTCCGTGAAATGGAAACCGCCGAAGAATTCCTGCTCACGGTCACCATCAATGGCTTCGGCAAGCGTAGCTCAGCCTATGAATACCGTGTTACCGGCCGTGGTGGCTCTGGCATCACCAACATCATCACCTCACCACGCAATGGCTCTGTAGTCGCCAGCTTCCCTGCTGCATCCACCGACCAGATCATGCTGATGACCGACCGCGCCACTCTAATCCGCACCCCTGTAGAAGACATCCGCTTAGCAGGACGTAATACACAAGGTGTGACCATCCTGAAGACGAGTGAAGGTGAAAAGGTGGTAAGTGTAGTGCGTGTTGCAGCCGATATGGCAGAGACGGAAGATGCAGCAAATGAAAGTACTACTGAATAGCAGTGGCTAATCTAGCTGTTTATATAGCCTTCTGCTTCATGACCATTGCCTTGATATATAGTTATTTCAATTTAACATTATACGTAGACGAACATAGTGTTTTCGAGAACCGGAGCGCAGCGTACAGGTGTACGTGAGCACCGGAAGCGCAGAAAACACTCTTTGCAGCCATGTGTAATGGTAAAGTGGAATAACTATAGCTATTTTTATTAGGAATCAAAGCATTATGGACGCCCATATCCCCCGCCCGAGACATCACAAACCGGTTATAATTCGCCGTATATACTGGATTATTTTTCTACTCATCAGCCCACCGGCTCTTGCAAGCAGCCTTACCTGCCCGAGTTCCATTGAAACCACCCAAACCCTTACCCATTCCATGCCGGAGTGGTTATCGCAGCAATACTTACTACCACATCCCTTACTTGCCTACCAACTCTATGATGGACCGCCGGAAGAAATGGCCATCCTGAAACCGGATAATGGTGATTCAAACCAACCGATTAGCACATGGACCCTCCCCGCTCAAAAGCTGCGCGATTATTGGGTAATTTGCCAATACACCAACACATCGGTCTATCTTGCCCGTAAACTCCCGCATGATGCGTATCGCTGCCATTACACTCATGCCACTCCCACCCATCCGGAAATCGGCTCACTGATCTGCACAGAAAAACGCTTTAATTAATTTCAATTATTGCTATTCTGTCAATCTGTTACACTTTTAATCTGGCATCACCATGCGCACCGCCATTTACCCCGGCACCTTTGATCCCATCACCGTCGGCCATATGGACATCATCCGCCGCGCCCTGAACGTGGTGGATCGTCTGGTCGTCGGGGTTGCCCTGGACACGGGAAAAGAACCGATTTTCCCTTTAGAAGCACGCGGCAAAATGGTGCAAGAAGAAATGAAAGCTTTGGGCGTGAATGCTGAACGCGTTACCGTTCGTACATTCTCGGGATTGCTGGTCAACTTCGCTGCCGAGCAAAACGCCAACATCATCATCCGTGGCATTCGTGCCATATCAGATTATGAGTACGAATTTCAAATGGCCTGCATGAACACGCGCCTGAAACCCGACATTGAGACAGTATTCCTCACCGCCTCAGAAGATACACACTTTATATCTTCACGCTTTGTAAAACAAATCGCCCGGTTAGGTGGCGATATTACTTCCTTTGTGTCCCCCACCGTAGTGGCACACCTGCAAAAACATTTCAAAACCAGCTAGCTTATTGTTGCCGCAGACTGTCCGGCAACGCTTCATCCTTCGGTATATCGCCCTTTTGCATTTCACGTTCTTTATGGCGTTCCAGCCGTTGCATATGCCGCTCTCGTTGTGCAGGGCGATTTTTTAACGTATCAGGTTTATGCATAGCCTCAATTTGTTCAGCTGAAGGTGGGTATGGCTGTGGCGGATACGGGTTATCCATCGGATTCAATATCTGAATAATCGGAATCGCCGCTATAGCTGGCAGCGCCATGACTAACATCAATGCCAATACCATTATTTTGCAACGCATGAGCCCATTCTAATGAATAAACATATCACGATCAATATTGATCCCATCTTTATATTTTAGACGCTCCGCCTCGTTGGAATTTTATATGCGGGAGCTTATTCATATTACGCAACCACTCATATGAAAGTATCTCCCATGAAAAAACTTCTCACCCTGATTGCCCTGTCTGCCGCCACCATCAGCATGGCAGCCTGCACCACCGAACAAAAAGCGTCCTCCTTGCCACCGGGAAAATATCAAAAAACAACTACTTCTACCGATGCCAATGGAACGACTACCGAAAAAAGCGTCTCCAGTGATGTAAACGTAGATGAATACGGCAATAAACGTGCTGTGGTAAAATCCAAAACCTCGAAAGATCCACGCGGCTTATTTAACAAAACCACCAACAGCACTAAAGTGATTGAAGAAGAAAATTACTAATTGTCCATAGTATGGGGGCAACAAATTCCCTCTGGTTGCCCTCATACTGCAGCTTTAAGATGTGCAGAAATTTAATATTGCAATTTATGTTGCCCACCCTACAATTGCAGGCACAATCAAACTGCAACTTCCAATAGAGGATTTTGTGCTATGTATAATATAATTGTCGCGGATGACGATGAAGCCTGCTTGAAAATCCTTCAACTCCATCTTGATCCTGCCATTTATAATGTCATTCCTGTAAAGAACGGTGAAGATGTTCTGAAAGAAATTATCAAGCATGCTGACATTGACCTTATCCTGCTAGACAGCATGATGCCAAAAATGGATGGCCTAAAAGTACTTCGCTATTTAAAAAATGAAAAATACGGCTACAGCCACATCCCCGTCATACTGCAAACTGCAAAAATACAAGATTATGATGTTTACGAAGGCCTGGAAGCCGGCGCCATTCACTACATCATCAAACCGTACACCCGTGAAATGCTACTTTCTGCAGTAGAAAACGTGTTGCGTGATGTAGACGCGATCAAAAAACATTACGTAGGCGGCAAATAGGCAAATACGCTTACCAGAAAACTGCGCTATAGGCATTTTAAATGCAATTAGCTTTTAAAGCCTAATGTTTCTTACGGAAAGATGAGGCAATGCGACATTCACAGCGCTTTGCATAGCCGAATCAAACTGCTGCTGCGACAAATCCGGTTCGTTGATCAGCGGCTTTAATTGAGAAGCCATTATTGCCAAATTTGTCTTGCGCATCGACTTTTGTAAAATGCTGGGCTAATACCTTAACGGCCAGCACATGCCGTATCTGCTCCGGCGTCGGCACGGCGCGGTATTTAGGCTCTCTGGCAATACGCGCTTCCTTTTCCGAAAGGCTAAAATACGTAATGTCTGGAAGGTGGATTTTCTGCTTATACCCCGGTTGGCAGGCCAGCCATTTGAAAAAAGCCTTGAGGTGATTGAGCGTGGACAACAGAGTGGACTTGCTGAATGCCGCGCCGCTGCGCTCGCCTTTCTGGCTGGCGAGGTGCCGCTTGAAGGCAATCACCTGTTCGCGGTGGAAGGTGGAGAAATCCTTGAAATAGGTATACTACTCATACCGGAGTAAGGATTTACCAACGGCTTCCAGCGTCTGCAGACTTTTGCCCGCCGCCTCCGCCAGATAACTGAAATAGTCGCGCTTCACGCGCGCGTTTTTAGGGTGGTATTTAGGCATAGTATGTCACTCATCTTTCAAGTCATCATTCGCGCCAGCATCGGCGGTATCTATTACTAGGAATCATTGGCGAATATATGGATAAGCAGCATCCGGTGGAAAAGCGCATAAAGGATGGTGTTTTCGTTCATACCTTATGCTAGTTCGGGAATAGAGGTGCCCCCTCAATATATGCTACCCCGCTAACCAGCCCCCTTCCGGCTGGCTTCGGTTGACTTTTTATGTTGGCCGATAGCGGCCATAACCTGTTCTTCGATGCGGTCGATGCTTTCCTTATCAACCTCCTTGTCGATTACCGCCTGGCGAATCGCCGCGCGGAATTGAAGGTCGGTTAGACTGATTTCCGCTGACTCAGCGCCGTGGTTATTTTTGAAATTATTAACCCAACAATGTCCGGCATGACCCGCGGGAGGTTTTCCATTCACATTGCTGTTTGTTACGTGAATACTTTGCGCGATAAGAGGGGCAAGCTCCTTAAGGGCTTCCTCATGCAGGGCAGCTTCATAAAGTCCCTTTCTCACTGCAATCTCCATATTGGATGTCGATAGCCGGATGGGTTCCGGCTTAACGTAGGAAGTCACCGCTGTTTCGGTAGGCGGGGTCCGTTTGGGAATAGATATTTCTTGTGTTGTAGCTACACGCGCCTGCCATTCCGAGAAAAGCGGTGAAAGCCCCTCAACAAGAGCGGCAACAACATCATCCGCCGCGACCTCTTTGTAATACTTGATAGCGCTTTTTTTTGTTTCTTGCGGGAGATTGAATCTGGTGAAATATGCTTCGGGCAAATTCGTATAAACTCGGCGGACTATGTCCGCTAGCTGTTCATCCACGCTACTGGATTCTTGAGATACGCTGTGCTGTACAAGCTGTATCGGCAACTGCTGTGCGAGATGAAGAATAACCGTTTTTGGAATCAGTGGGCGTTCGGAGTGATACCGGCAAACATCCTCAACAATATCCTTCACCTGTTGTGCGAAAGGACGTTGATCCGTAGCAGAATCTTCTTCCACGTCGTATCGGCCACGGATTTTTGTAAAGTCAGTTTCCGTTGTATCGAATTCGCCAGAAGCCGCTCGTTCATGCAGCTTGTCTATATTCTCGAGCTCCACCCGGTCCTTTCTGATACGCAGCCCCTTTTTCACTTCTAGGAAAACCGTTCCCATCGCTTCCATGCAATTATCGTCGTTACCATCGCTATAAGCGTAAGCTATCGGCAGGGTGCGCTCAAGCCATCTATCCGTCGAATTGGTCCTTGCTTCCTCAACACTAATATCAGCCCGCTCCAAACGGGTTCTGAAAATCGTTTCTAACTTGTCGGCAATGGATTGGCAGAGGTTTTCCTGACGCGCCTTTCCGGTAAATGAAATCTCGATTTCCAGGTGGTCCCGGTCGGCAGGTTCAACTCTTACCTCATGCGCGCCGACCTTGAATGATAGAAGCGGTGGTACATCCATAGAATAATTGATCCGAAAACGAGTTGCTTTCTAAGTATAACCTATGATTTTAAAGTGAATTGTTACAATTCAATGAAATTGAACTTTCGTTTTTTGCAGAAACTTAGATTAATACTTATCAAATGCTTACCCTCCAACTCTAAGCGCAGGGCATTAGACGAAACTCCTATATTGGAAAAGAGGCTGTTTAGCCGGTGGAAGAACTGGCGAAAGGCTAAGCTGGTGTGTTTTGCTTGAAGGGAATGATTTTATCACTGGCGGCGACTTCCAAATACTCCGCCCACCATACCATCATCTTTTTCCGCTCCGGCAGGTACTGTGCGTGGTTATACGCGGCTCGGACCTTATCTCGCTCAGCGTGAGCAATGGCATGGGGGTATAAATCCTATTGGCGGCTGGCTTGGTCCATCATCTGCACCCCCACTTATGGGGGGATGTCAACATACCCAACCGGACAGTCCAGGACAGGAAATCCATTATTTTCTGTTGATTATCCAAGATTTTTGGACTCTACCGGACATCGCCGAACCTAGAAATGGTGGGCGGCACAGGACTCGAACCTGTGACCTCTGCCGTGTGAAGGCAGCGCTCTAACCAACTGAGCTAGCCGCCCCGGGTGATAGCTAGCTATCACATAGGGACCGGGAAAATACACCGTTACTAGCAAATCGCAAGCTCTTAATGTGAAATCATCGCAGCGTAATTCCTAAAATAATCGCGCATATTTTGGACAGGAGAGTGAAACATTATTTATTTTATGGCAGAGTTATCACTATGAAGATTAACAAAAATAATGTCATTCCTGTATTGACACACAACGCACAATCCCATTCTATAGGCGCACTTTCTTCTCATGCTTATCAGGAGCGCAATTCATGCCAGCCACCCCCATCACGGTTGCCTTCGGCGACGGCATCGGCCCGGAAATCATGGATGCAACGCTGCACATCTTGCGCGAAGCCGGCGCGAATTTAGAAATTGAAACCATCGAAATAGGCGAACGCATCTATAACCAGGGTGCCACATCAGGCATTTTACCCTCCGCCTGGGAGTCGCTGCGCCGCACCCGCACACTCCTCAAAGCCCCTATCACGACCCCACAAGGCGGCGGCTATAAAAGCCTGAACGTCACGCTGCGCAAGACGCTTGGCCTC
>CAZGVV010000001.1:0-6858 GCA_964529155.1 uncultured Rickettsiales bacterium | reverse complement strand
TGACCACCACCGAAGCCTCCTTCGGCATCGACAACGTCACCTTGCGCAAAACCCTTGGGCTCTACGCCAACGTACGCCCAGTCGCTTCCTACGCTCCGTTTGTTCGCACCATGCATCCCGAGATGGACCTGGTGATTGTGCGCGAAAACGAAGAGGATTTATACGCCGGTATTGAACACCGTGGAAGCGCAGATGGTTTTCAATGCCTAAAAATACTCACCCGTAGCGGCAGCGAGCGTATCATTCGCTACGCCTTTGATTACGCTATGCGTAATAACCGCAAAAAAGTTACCTGCATGGTCAAAGACAACATCATGAAACTTGCCGATGGCATGTTCCACCAGTTGTTCAACGAGATAGGCCAGGAATACCCGCATTTACAGAAAGAAACCTACATCATTGATATAGGAGCCGCCCGCATTGCGGCGCAACCGCAGGCATTTGATGTGATCGTCACGTTGAATTTATACGGCGACATCATCTCCGATATTGCCGCTGAAGTGTCCGGCTCGGTTGGCTTGGCCGGTAGCGCTAATATCGGCGAGGACTTCGCCATGTTCGAAGCTATTCACGGCTCTGCCCCGGATATTGCCGGAAAAAATATCGCTAATCCTTCCGGGCTGTTACAATCCGCCGTGATGATGCTAGTACATATCGGCCAAACCGAAGCCGCAGGTCTGGTGCAAAACGCATGGCTCAAAACCCTGGAAGATGGCATCCATACGCCGGATATCCACGGCCACCAAAGCCGCCAAAAAATCGGCACCACAGAATTTGCGGAAGCCATTGTCACACGGCTTGGCCTGAATCCTTATAATTTCCCCATCGCCGAATTCCACCCAACCGCGCCTACTTCACACCTCAAAACCATCAACGCCCATATTCCACAAAAAGAATTAGTAGGGGTGGATATATTTATTGATTGGCCGCGCAACTCAACAGAGCTTGGCACTATTCTACAAAAAATCGGCGGTGCCCTTACCTTGCATACCATCTCCAATAAAGGCCTGAAAGTCTGGCCGGAAGCCAGCGGCTCCACTGCTCATCTCACAGACCAATATTGCGCCCGCTTCCGCTCGGCAGAAAGCGGTACGCATGAAGACATCATCGAACTCCTCGCCCGCATCACCAGCAAACAAATAGACATCACCCAAACACAGACCCTTTACACCTTTGATGGAGTGGCGGGATTTTCCATGGGTCAGGGGGAGTAGCATACCTTATCGGCTTTTGCCGGGACCGCCAAACAATGAAGGCTGGGATGTATTTATCTGCATTAAGCTACCCGGCTTATAATTTGCATTGAAATTTTTAATGCATTCACAAAACTCATGAAATTCCATTGGATCTAACCGCAATTCACGACATAAATCTGCTAGGTGCACACGAGGAAACATTCCCTCACCATGCAGAAAATGATTTAAGTATTGTTGTTGGGATATCTTAAGTTTGTCTCGCGCCTGCGAGAGAAGTTTTCCCGTGTGTACTGGATCAGATGTTTCAATTTTTTCCTCCATATGCGTCTCTTGTATACGTGGGTGCTTGTAACCCACCCTCCGTATTTTTAACACTTATTATTAAAAAACATCGAAATCACAGCATCCCCCGCACGGCCGCAATCGCCTCCGGCAATTTTTCCGCGTCTGGACCCCCGCCTTGCGCCATTTCCGGCCTGCCGCCACCGCCTTTTCCACCCAGAATATTCACCGCAGCTTGCACAAAACTAACCGCGCTATGGGCTTTTGCAGCATCGCCAACAGCAACCACTACCGAGGCTTTGCCGTCCATATTCGTGCCAATCGCCACCACATCAGCTTGCTTGCGGTATCCCTCGGCAATGCCGCGCAGTTCTTTGGGGTCAAGCCCTTCAAATGTTTTACCGATGAAACGTATACTCCCGATCGTTTCTGCCATCACTTCAGCACTGCCACCACCGCCTAAGGCCGCTTGCTTCTTAGCCTCAGCCAGTTCGCGGCTAAGTTTTTTGTTCTCGTCCTGCAATTTTGTCACGCGCTCCGCCACCGCATCCGGCGTTGCTTTCAAGCTACCTGCCAGAGAGTGCAACAATGATTCCTGCTGCGAAAGATAGGCAAATGCCCCGGCCCGCGTCACGGCTTCAATACGGCGAATTCCTGCGGCCACCGCGCTATCAGAGAGAATTTTAAACAAACCAATATCGCCGGTAGCATGTACGTGCGTGCCGCCGCATAGCTCAGTGGAATAATGCGTATCGTCACGCAGTCCCATGCTAAGCACGCGTACTTCGCTGCCATATTTTTCACCGAACAATGCCATCGCCCCGGCTTTAATGGCTTCTTCCGGTTTCATGAGCTTACATTCCACCGGCGTGTTGCGCCAGATGATCGCATTTACTTCGGCCTCCACTGCCGCCATTTCCTGCGGTGTTAGCGCCTTGCCGTGGCTGTAATCAAACCGCAACCGGTCCGGTGCCACAAGCGAGCCTTTTTGCGTAACATGATCACCTAATTGATCGCGCAATGCCTTATGCAGCAAATGCGTGGCAGAGTGATTGGCGCGGATAGCGTCCCGGCGTTTCGTGTCGATAACCGCCTTTACCTTATCCCCCACCGCAAGCGGCGCGCTGAGCTTTACTTTATGAACAAAAAAATCTTCCAACGGTTTTTGCGTATCCAGCACTGCGCCAATACCGCGCAATTCACCACTATCCCCTACCTGCCCGCCGGATTCACCATAAAACGGCGTGTGGTCCAGCACCACGAACACTTCATCGCCCGCTTCACCCCGCGCCGCCTCTTCCCCGTTTTTCAGCAAGGCACGCACGGTGGCATCAGTCGCGTCTTTCTCATATCCGACAAATGGTATCGCACCGATTTTTTCTTTCAGCGCGAACCACACATTGCCCACCGCCTTGTCACCTGAACCGCTCCATGCATCACGCGCACGCTCGCGTTGCTGGTCCATACTGGCATCAAAAGCGGCTAAATCCACGTTCATACCCCGGCCACGCAAAATATCCTGCGTAAGATCCAGCGGGAATCCGTAGGTGTCATATAATTTGAACGCCACTTCGCCCGGCAATGTGCCGCCCTTGCTCAAATGAGCCGATTCTTCTTCGAGCAATTTCAGCCCACGCCCCAACGTTTGCTGAAAGCGTTCGTCTTCTGCGCGCAGTGTTTCTGTAATAGTAGCTTGTGCACGCTTTAATTCAGGATATGCATCTCCCATAAGTTGTACTAATGGCTCCACGAGCATATGCATCAATTGACCTCGACTACCTATCTGATGCGCATAGCGCATGGCTCGGCGCATAATACGACGTAATACGTAGCCACGTCCTTCATTTGAAGGTGTGACCCCATCTGCTATAAGAAAACAAGATGCTCGCAAATGATCGGCTATTACACGATGCGCAACATCATTTCCTTTTTCATTACCAGATCGCAATCTGGATGCATTAATCAACGCCTTAAATAAATCAATATCATAATTATCATGCACGCCTTGCAACACCGCGCTGATGCGCTCCAACCCCATACCCGTATCAATCGAAGGCTTTGGTAAGTTTTTGCGTGTGCCGTCGGCCTGTTGGTCGAATTGCATGAACACTAAATTCCAGATTTCCACGAACCGGTCGCCATCCGCCTCCGGTGATCCGGGAGGACCGCCCGCAACGTGCTCACCATGGTCATAAAAAATTTCCGAACACGGACCACACGGCCCCGTGTCCCCCATCGCCCAGAAATTATCGCTGGTGGCAATGCGGATGATTTTATGGTCCGGGAAGCCAGTCAGTTTTTTCCAGATATTCCACGCCACGTCATCATCATGATACACGGTGACGCATAGCCGTCCGGCATCCACGCCATAGGTTTTAGTAATCAACTCCCACGCCAGCTCAATCGCCTGCTCTTTGAAATAATCACCAAAGGAAAAATTCCCCAGCATTTCAAAAAACGTGTGGTGGCGCGCCGTGTAACCCACATTGTCCAAATCATTATGTTTCCCCCCGGCCCGGACGCATTTTTGCGACGTCGCAGCACGCTTAATCGCGGTCTTTTCCGCCCCGGTAAAAATGTTTTTAAACGGCACCATACCGGCCGCCACGAACATCAACGTCGGGTCATCTTTGGGGATGAGCGGAGCCGAGGGCAGCACCTCATGGCCATGTTTTGCGAAGAAATCGAGAAAAGCAGCACGTACGGCGGAAGTGGAATTATTCATAACCTGTTGATTTCTATAAAATTATATGTATATTATATTTCACACAATTGTCACATTCAATTACAATTACTTACACTATATTTAATATAGGAGAAAAAGTATAGCCATGGCCGACGAAGAAAGCAAAGCACGCAAAGCCCAGGAAGATCCTGCGGCAAAAAAATACCGTAAGGAGAGCGTGTGGCACATGTTCACGGGCTCCTTCCTGAGCGCCATAGGTAGCGCTGCATTTTTCGGTATTTTGGCCAAGACTACAGACATTTTAGTCCAAACATTTGGCACTCAGGCAAAACTGAGTGGTAGCGGTGCAGAAACATTTGGCTTAGAAACCGGCTTAGTCATGGGCTCGCTCATGGCAGTAGGTATTGCAGCTATGTATGTGGCCCAGCATGAATGGACTGAACTGAAATATATTCAAGACGAATGGCTCGCCAAGAAAAATGCTGAATGCCTAAGTAAACAGCGCCAGCAGGAAACCGCACTAACTGCGCCTGCAATTGAGCAGAATATAGAAATGGAACATCCCACCCCCTGCCGCAAAGACGGAAAAACCTGGGAAGCAGCGATGGCTGAGCGCGCACAAACTAATGCGCAACAATTGGCGCTGCAATAATTATTCTTTCAGAATTCCTACCTGAATTCCTTTTTCCGTTGCCACGCCGCGAATCATTCCCGCCGTAGTAAATGGCATCGCCACTTCACCCGCACGGTTGATGGCAATTAATCCGCCGTGCCCACCGAGTTTTTTAACATGCTGAAGCACATCCTCTGCCGCAACGCCGAGCGCACGCGCCTGCGCCCACATTGCCAAGCGGTATCCCGCCACTGCGCGAATGAAATATTCACCCTGACCTGTGCAGGAAACAGCAATATCGGCGTTGGCATAACACCCCGCGCCGATAATCGGGCTGTCCCCCACCCGGCCCGAGAGCTTGTCTTTAATTCCTCCAGTAGACGTAGCCGCCGCCACATGTCCCTGCGCATCCAACGCCACAGCACCCACGGTACCGGAGTCAGACGGAGGTTTAAATTCTTGAAAATAGGCGGAAGGTTCAACCGCCTCACATCCCATTGCAATAAGCTGCGCCTGCGCTTCTGGCCCGCACAATGCCACATGCGGTGTTTTTTCCATCACCATGCGTGCGGCCGTGATGGAATTTTTCAGCCGCGTCATCCCCATCACCGCCCCTGCGCGCTCATCCGCACCATTCATAATAGCCGCATCGGTTTCCACCAGACCATTGCGTGTGCGGGTTGAGCCTTTTCCGGCGTTATACAAGCCACTATCTTCCAACATCCGCACCGCCTGCTGCACTGCATCCAACGCCGGTGCACCGTTCGTAAGTGTCGCGAATACGGTGGAAAGAATATGCTCAATAGAAGGCCGCCATGCCGCAATTTCCGCCGCATTAGCATGATCAATAGCACCGCCGTGAATGAGGAGAGTTGGCATATGTTTTTGGTGGTTACTTTATACTTTTTATCTAGTAACCACCGTATCCCAATACCTATAAGAATTAATCCCTTACGCCACCGCGTCTTCCACGAATTCCGAAGGCTCACCCTTCAGCGCTTCGCTTAAGCCCGCCGCATTGTCACGGATTTTTTTCTCGATGGCTTCGGCGACTTTTGGGTTGTCTTTCAAGTATTGCTTGGCGTTTTCTTTGCCCTGGCCGATGCGCTGGGAATCATACGAGAACCAGGAACCGCTTTTTTCCACGATTCCGGCCTTCACGCCCAAATCAATCAACTCACCGTTTTTGGAAATGCCTTCACCATACATGATTTCAAATTCAACGATGCGGAATGGCGGCGCGACTTTATTTTTTACCACTTTCACGCGGGTCGCATTCCCTACCACTTCTTCCTTATCCTTAATCGCACCGATGCGACGAATATCCAGGCGCACAGATGCATAGAATTTCAGTGCGTTACCGCCGGTGGTGGTTTCCGGATTACCGAACATCACGCCAATTTTCTGACGGATTTGGTTGATAAAAATTACCGTGCAATTCGTGCGGCTGATTGAACCGGTTAGTTTGCGTAATGCCTGGCTCATCAAGCGGGCCTGCAAGCCCATGTGTGAATCGCCCATTTCGCCTTCCAACTCTGCTTTTGGCACTAATGCCGCCACGGAATCCACCACGATCACGTCAATCGCACCAGAGCGCACCAACGTATCGGTGATTTCCAACGCCTGCTCACCCGTATCCGGTTGCGAAATGAGTAATTCATCAATATTTACACCCAGCTTACGCGCATATACGGGATCAAGCGCATGCTCCGCGTCTACGAATGCACATACGCCACCTTTTTTCTGCGCTTCCGCTACAATGTGCAGCGTCAATGTCGTTTTACCCGAAGATTCCGGCCCATAAATTTCAATGATGCGGCCTTTGGGCACGCCGCCCACGCCAAGCGCCAAATCCAAGCTCAAGCTACCCGTAGAGATCGCTTCCACCGCCATTGCTTCCTGATTACCCAACTTCATAATGGCGCCTTTACCAAATGTTTTTTCAATTTGGCTGAGGGCGGTTTCCAAGGCTTTCTGCTTATCCATGATTATACTCCTAATGGTGAATTTCGTTAAGCAATGGGTAGCATCAACACCCGTGCTACGCAAGGGCTTCTGCGCTCAACTGTTGCGTGTCTCAG